>NZ_FVZN01000014.1:670860-1006290 GCF_900168685.1 Solibacillus isronensis
GCTACAGTTGCTAGACAAATTGCTGAATCGGTTGAAAAAGATTGTCTAGTAGTAGTTAAATCGACAGTTCCAGTTGGAACGAATGATAAAGTGGATCAGTTTATTCAGGACTTTTTAGTCAATGATGTGAAAGTAGAAGTAGCGTCAAATCCTGAATTCTTAGCGCAAGGATCTGCCGTTCATGATACTCTTCATGCTGAGAGAATCATTATTGGAACAGAAAGTAAATGGGCTGAAGAATTATTAACAAAAATTTATGAACCGTTTCACTTACCGATTGTTTCAGTGAATAGAAGATCTGCTGAGATGATTAAATATGCTTCAAATGACTTCCTTGCCCTTAAAATTTCTTATATGAATGATATTGCAAATCTATGTGAACTTGTTGGAGCGGATATTCAAGATGTAGCAAAAGGGATGAGTTTTGATGAGCGTATCGGAAGTAAGTTCTTAAATGCTGGTATTGGCTTTGGAGGTTCATGCTTCCCTAAAGATACTAAAGCACTTGAGTATATTGCTAAACAAAACGGATATGAACTTAAAACTGTTAAAGCAGCTATTGATGTAAATAAAGAGCAAAAAACAATGCTATATAAGAAAGCTAGTAAAAGGCTTATTACCTTTAATGGTCTTAAAGTAGCTGTGCTAGGTTTAACATTTAAACCAGGAACGGACGATTTGAGAGAAGCTGCGTCTCTTGAAAATGTACCTTTATTATTAGAACAAGGTGCAGACATTTTTGCATTTGATCCTGTTGGATCAGATAATTTTGCTAAAGTTCACCCAGAAGGTAAGAGCGGGAAAGGTAGCATTACTTATGTTTCCAATATCGAGCATGCTTTAGAAGGTGCCAATGTTTGCTTTATCTTTACTGAATGGGGAGAAGTAAAAGCTTTATCACCTGAAACGTATAAGAAACTGATGAAAACACCTCTAGTATACGATGGTAGAAATATTTATCGTGTTGAAGAGATGCAAGAAGCAGGGGTAGAGTATCACTCAATTGGAAGAAAACCTACAATTAGAACAGCTGTTAAGGAGTCGAAGAATCTTGAATTACAAAACTCTTGATCCTAGTAAAACATATCTAATCACTGGAGCAGCTGGTTTTATCGGATACTACTTGTCTAGAAAACTACTAGAACAGGGTTGCCAGGTGATTGGTATTGATAACGTCAATGACTACTATGATGTGAATCTTAAACATACTCGTTTAGGAAATTTGGAACCTTATGCGAAGTTCACCTTTATTAAAGGCGACATATCAGACAAGAATATGGTAATGAGAACCTTTGAAGAGTACAAGCCTAATGTTGTAGTTAACCTAGCAGCTCAAGCGGGAGTAAGGTATTCAATAGAGAATCCGGATGTCTATATTCAGAGTAATATCATTGGCTTTTATAACATCCTTGAGGCCTGCAGATACAATCCAGTGGACCATCTTGTATATGCATCATCTAGTTCAGTTTATGGTGCTAATAAAAAGGTTCCTTTTGAGGAAACAGATTTTGTAGATAATCCAGTATCACTTTATGCATCGACTAAGAAATCAAATGAATTAATGGCACATACTTATAGCCACCTTTACAAGATTCCAGCTACGGGACTTCGGTTCTTTACTGTTTACGGTCCTATGGGTAGACCAGATATGGCTTACTTTGGATTTGCAGATAAGTATTTTAATGGTGAGCCAATTAAGATTTTCAATAATGGTGATTTTGAAAATGACCTTTATCGGGACTTTACTTATATTGATGACATCGTGGAGGGGATTGAACGCTTATTAAGCAATCCACCTGAAGGTGATGTTCAACATAAAGTCTTCAACATTGGAAACAACAGCCCTGAGAAACTGATGGTGTTTATTGAAACTTTAGAAAAAGCTTTAAGTAAGGCTTTAGGTAGAGAAGTACAATTTGAGAAGATCTTTGAACAAATTAAGCCAGGTGATGTACCGGCAACTTATGCTTCGACAGATCAATTGCAGAAAGCTGTGGGCTTTAAACCGGAGACTTCGATTGAAGAAGGACTCCAGAAATTTGCTGATTGGTATGTGGGATATAATAAGCAAAAATAAATTCTAGAAAAATCTTATCTCAATTATAACTATGGTGTATCGAAAGAAGATTGATATAAAAAGGTGTTAAGGAAGGTAAGCATGAAAAAAATAGGGATTTTAACAATAAATGATTATAATAATTATGGGAATAGATTGCAAAATTATGCAAGCCAAGAAGTACTTAAGTCTTTTGGATATAGTGTGGAAACAATAGTAAATACCAGTAATATTAAAGAGAATGAAAAAAATAAACTAAGCAAAGCAGTAAGTAAAATCAGTATAATAAAGAATAAGTCATTTAATGAGTTTTTCATGCATTTAAATAAAAGTGTAAATTTAAAAATAAAAAGTACTTTTTATAAAAGAATTTATTTAGGTAGATTAAAGGCCTTTAAAGGTTTTACCAAGTCATATATAAAAGAAACAGATTTTAAAATTTTTGAAGATAATGTCCCGGTTGATTTAGCAAATGAGTATGATTATTTTATTACAGGAAGCGACCAAGTATGGAATCCGAACTTTAGAAAAGGATCCTCAATTGACTTTTTAACATTTGCTCCAAAGGAGAAGAGAATTGCTTATGCCCCAAGTTTCGGAATATCTGAAATCCCTGCGGATTATGTTAGAAACTATAAGATATGGTTGTCAGAAATGGAGCATGTATCTGTAAGAGAAGTAGCTGGTGCTAAAATCATTAAAGACTTAACAGGCAGAGATGCCGCTGTTTTAGTTGATCCTACATTGATGTTAACAGAAGAAAAATGGCTATCTGTATCTAAAATACCGACAAATAAGCCTAAGAAATATTTACTGACATACTTTTTAGGTGGAATTTCAAAAGATAAAAAGAAAATCATCTTAGAAATTGCAAAGAAAAATGATTTAGAAATCGTTAATCTAGGACAATTATCTAATCAAGTTGCATATCAGGCAGGACCTGGGGAATTTATAAATTATATTAACTCTGCAAATGTGTTTCTAACAGACTCCTTCCATGGATGTGTGTTCTCTATTTTGTTTAATACACCATTTATTGTATTCGATAGAGATGGCAAATTACCCTCCATGAACTCGCGTATTGATACTTTATTATCAACGTTTAAATTGGAATCAAGATTAGCAAAAAATATAAAAACAAATGAACAAATCTTTGAAGTGGATTATTCCCACGTAGGACCAATATTAGAGGCAGAACGTAACAAAGCAATGAATTATCTGAAAACAGCATTGAGTGTTGATGAATTCTAAAATGAAAACCAAAGAAAGAAGTTTTTGCAAATGAGTCAATTGAAAGCAGGAGCAATTTTATCATACTTGTCCATATTTGTAACTATTTTAATTGCTTTGTTATATACTCCAATAATGATTAGATTACTGGGGCAAACAGAGTATGGACTATATGCACTTATAGGTTCTGTTGCAGCTTATTTTAGTATCTTAGATCTTGGGCTGGGAAATGCCATAGTAAGGTACACTGCTAGAAACAGAGCTATAGGTGACAAACAATTTGAATCAAAGTTAAATGGAATGTTTTTAATTCTATATTCTCTTATTGGTGTATTAACTATTTTAGTAGGTATTATTCTGTTTAATACTATAGAAGGTCTGTTTGGGAAGAGTCTGACAACCTTAGAATTAGAAAAGGCAAAAGTAATGGTGATTATATTAATTATTAACTTTGCTTTATCATTTCCATTAGCTGTTTTTGGTTCTATTATGCAGGCATACGAAAGATTTATAACTGTTAAAACTGTTGGAATTATTCGCTCGATAATGATTCCTTTTCTAACTTTACCTATTCTTTTCTTAGGCTATGGATCTGTATCAATGGTTGTTGTTACCACAATAGTGAACATTTCCTGTCTATTATTCAATGTTTATTATTGCTTTAAACATCTAAAGATAAACTTCTATTTCGGAAAGATAGACTTAAAATTATTAAAGGAAATATTAGGGTATTCCTTTTTTGTATTTTTAGGAGTTGTCGTTGACCAGATAAATTGGAATACAGATCAGTTTATATTAGGTATATTTACTGATACAGCAGCTGTTGCAGTATATGCAATTGGTATGCTATTTATTAAACTTTATTTACAGTTTTCTACTTCTATAAGTGGATTGTTATTGCCAATGGTTTCTATGATGGTCGCAAATAATGCTAATAACGAAAAATTAACAGGATTAATGATTAAGTATGGAAGAGTACAATATATAATTATGGCTTATATACTAATTGGTTTTATTTTATTTGGACAACCTTTTATAAATATATGGGCTGGAAGTAATTACGACAGTGCTTATTACATTGTGTTGATTATTCTGATTCCATTGACTATACCTTTAATACAAAACACAGGTTTATCTATTTTAAGGGCTAAAAATCTACAAGGATTTAGATCCATTGTTTTAATGTTGATTGCAGTGTTAAATATACTAATTTCTATTCCTTTAGTTAAGCACTTTGGAGGAATTGGAGCTGCAATTGGTACTGGATTTTCTCTTACAATAGGAAACAGTATTATAATGAATATTTATTATCATCGTAGAATTGGTATTAATATACCAATTTTTTGGAAGAATATTCTATATATGACCATGCCAGTTGTGATTTCACTAGTTGTGGGTTATGGAATAAACTTTATAATACCACAGAATAGTCTATTATTCTTAATCTTTAAGATAGTGTTGTTCTCCATTAGTTATATTCTATTATTATGGTTTTACGGTTTAAATGAATTTGAAAAAGAATTATTTATATCATTTGCTAGAGCAATTAAAAAAACAACAGTTAAATTCAGGTTTAGAAATAAAACCTAGAAATGTAATATAAAGTCATTTAATAAAGTAGGTGTAGTTTATAAAATGAAGGACATTGAGGAATTATATAATACGGTAATTAAGAATGATTACTCCTATGGTACAGGAGCTTGTGCTGTTTTAAATAAAAAAATAAAAATGGAATTGAATGAATACGGAGAATACAAGCCCAATTTCAAACACGCATTAACAGACGACAGTGAGGAATTACCGTTACAAATGGTCTGTCCTAATTCAGATACTAGTCCAAATGAGGATGAAATAAGTAAAACTTTATATGCAAAAGTTCCGGGTATTGAATATGATAAAAGAATTGGTTATTATAAGGAACTCTATGCTGGCCATGTTGTAGAAGGTGATTATCGTAAAAATGCAAGTTCCGGAGGATTCGGTACTTGGATTTTCAAGGAATTATTTGATAGAAACCTGATCGATGGTGTGATACATGTAAAGGAAAATAACGATAAGGAAAATCCAATACTTTTTAAATATGATATTTCTAGATCGGTCGAAGAAATAAAAGCTGGTGCAAAGACAAGATATTATCCTGTAGAATTTTCACAAGTAATTAATAAAATTAAAGAGATACCTGGTAGATACGCAATAATAGGAATACCAAGTTTCATAATGGCTATCAGACTATTGGCCCTACAGGATCCCATAGTGAACGATAGGATAAAATATACAATAGGTCTAATTTGTGGACATCAAAAAAGTGCTAAATTTGCTGATTGTTTAGCCTGGCAAGTGGGAATAGAGCCCGGAGCATTAAGGTCAATTAATTTTAGAAAAAAAATACCAAATTCTCCTGCGAATCGATATGGTGTAGAAATGACTGGTGTTATAAATGGTAAAGAGGTTACAATTACCAAAAGTATGAGTGAACTTCTAGGTCATAATTGGGGGCAAGGGTTTTTCAAGAGCAAAGCTTCGGATTTCACTGATGATGTTATGAACGAAACAGCTGATGTAACACTTGGGGATGCCTGGTTACCTGAATATTCTTCGGATAGTAAAGGTAATAATGTAATTCTTGTTCGTAATGAAGTAATAGCAAGTATTCTTGAAGAAGGTATTAAAAATAAAAAAGTAAAATTAGATAAAATAAGTGTAGAAACTATTGTAAAGTCACAAGCTAGTCACTTTCAACACACAAGGGAAGAACTTGGTTATAGATTGTATAAAAAGGACCAACTAGGACAGTGGCGTCCCCAAAAAAGAATTTCGGCTTCTAACGATATACCCTTTATTAGGAAACGTATTCAAGATAAGCGTATGCAGATTTCAAAAGAAAGTCATTTAAGTTTTAAGAAAGCAGTAGAATTAGGAGATTTGAATTACTTTATTAATCATATGGAAAAGTATGTTAAGAGATATAATAGACTTTATCATGTTAAATCTATTTTTGAACT
The DNA here is from genome assembly GCF_900168685.1 of Solibacillus isronensis. Taxonomy (NCBI): domain Bacteria; kingdom Bacillati; phylum Bacillota; class Bacilli; order Caryophanales; family Caryophanaceae; genus Solibacillus; species Solibacillus isronensis. Next base: position 677,149 of record NZ_FVZN01000014.1, read on the forward strand.
AGGACCTAAAAAGATTATAATGAAGATATCTAATAAAATTTCTAGAAAATCTACAATAAATTAAAAATTTCTAGAACAAAGTGTTTATCTACTATCAGTGAATGTTATTTATTATCATTAAACTATGATAGAGCATCAATAACTAAGAGAGAGTGTGGCTGGACAGCTAAAGTGATATTATCGACATGTGCTGGGAAGCGCAGCGCTTTGAAAGAAAATTAAAAAAATATAACGCAATTTACCCGCTGGGCCTAAAAAGGGCTTGGCGGGTTTATTTTTTATCCATTCAGAAACTGTTCATCAATTATCTTACCCTCTTCTAAATTAATAAACATGGCAGTTACTTTTAACCGTAACAATCTTGGAGGATACTTGAGTATAATTTCATATATTTTTTCATTGCTTACTGCTATTGTATATTTAGTAATATCATCTTTATCGTATATAGCTAGTCTACCATATGTTCTCCATAAAATATCTCTTGCACGCATATCATCTCTAAAATGTTTGTCATTATCTTCTCGTGTCCGAAAGTATCTATAATCAATATGCCACTCTTCTTTACTTTTTTTAGCTACAATGTCTCCGATGGAACGACCTCTTCTAGTGTACTCAACACCCCAACCGTCCATAATTAACTTAGGTGTAACAATTTCAATAAATCTTTCTTCCGCCTCTTTATGTTCAATCATAAAACTTGCGTTTGTACTAATATATCCCGCTTTATCCATAAGTTCTTCATAAGGAACTTCTAGGATCGGAGCAATGGCTCTTAATACGTCGGGTGAGATTTTTTGCCTTCCGCCAGTTTCAATTCTGCTAATTTCCGCATTACTTACTCCTGACTTTTCAGCAAGCTCTCTTTGGGAAATTGACTTGTCTTTTCTTAATTGTTTTAAATACTCACCAAAGCTCATAATAACCCTCCATTTCAAATTCATTATACATAAAATGCTACCAAATGGCAACACTTATTAGCAATATCGATTGACGTGTGGTAAAAGATGGTGTTAGAATTGGCCTATGTTACCAAATGTAAATCAAAAAGAGGTGAAACAACCATGCGACTTAATGTTGAGTATCTTCAAGCGATTTTGAAGCAAAAACAGTGGTCTGAGCGGCAATTTGCTTTAAAAACTGGCTTATCTCCTGCAACAGTTTCACGCATACTAAGTAAAAAAAGAGGTGCAGGAGCAAAAGCGATCGGTGCAATTCGCAAAGCTTTGCCTGAGGAATCACTGGATAAGTTATTTTTTTTGGATTGAGTGTTACCGAATGTAACAGTTTATAGTCAATTGAATGTTACCTGTTGAATATAGTCAATAAAAACAAAAGGTGGTTACGGTAATGAAAATTGAAATCGATGTTAAGGGCTTAGATAATATTGTATCAGCCATCAACAACTTGGCAAATGTATTAAGCAATACAAGTCTACCAACAGAAATTAATTCTGTGAAGGAAGTAGCACCTGTCAAACAAGATGAAAAGGAAAACACCAAGCCTAAGGCAACCCAAAACGTTACCACTCTTGAAAAGGTAAGGGCAAAACTCGCCGCATTATCACAAGATGGCAAACAAGCCCAAGTGAAGGCCCTTATCACGGTATTTGGTGCGAAAAAACTTAGTGATATTCCTGCTGGAAAATATGCCGAATTACTTAAGAAGGCGGAGGAATTGTAATGGCACAGCACGCATTACTTTCCGCATCTGGTGCACATAGATGGATGGTTTGTACCAAGTCTTCGAGATTGGAGGAGTCTATGGAAGAGGAAACTTCAGTCTATGCCGAGGAAGGAACTCTTGCCCACGAGCTAGCAGAACTTAAGATTGCTAAGGAAGTAGGGCTCATTTCAAAGCAAAAGTACACAAAGAAATTAAAACAGATTCGCTCGGATCCACTTTATACGGAAGAAATGGACAAGGCAACTGACTTACACAAGGATTTTTGCATCGAGCGGTTTAATGAAGCAAAAGCAGTCACAAAGGATGCAGTGATTATGCTCGAGCAACGATTGGATTACAGTCCGTGGGTTCCAGAAGGTTTTGGTACATCTGATACGACGATTATAAGTGAGAAGACGTTAGAAATTATCGATCTTAAATATGGAAAAGGAATTGCTGTTAGTGCGTATGAGAATACACAAATGAAGCTTTACGCACTTGGAGCTATCAATCAGTTTGGTTTCTTATATGACCTTGAAACAATTCAAATGACTATTAGCCAGCCAAGGCTGGATAGCATTTCTTCTTTTGAGATGTCGGTCGATGATCTTCTTACTTGGGCAGAAACTGAGGTTAAAACAAGAGCTGAATTAGCATTTGCTGGATTGGGGAGCTTTGTTGCCGGATCCCACTGTAGATGGTGCAAGGTGAAAGCGACTTGCAGAGCGAGAGCGGAAGAAAATATGAAACTAGCAACTTTGGATTTTCAGCAACCACCGCTACTGGCAGATGAAGAAGTGGTGGAAGTGCTCGCTTCAATTGATGATTTGATCAGTTGGGCAAAAGATGTTCAGGAATTTGCTTTAGCTAAGGCCATGGATGAAAACAAGCAGTGGCCAGGTATGAAACTTGTGGAAGGTAGAGGCAGCCGCAAATATACAGATGAAAATACAATAGTTGAAGCACTCACAGCTGCAGGGTATGACAGTGATGTGATCTACAGGAAAACCCTGAATACGATTACAACACTTGAAAAAGAACTCGGCAAAAAAGCCTTTGAAGAGTTGCTAGGCTCATTGGTTACCAGGGCGCCGGGTAAGGTAAAGCTCGTGCCAGAAGAGGACAAGCGACCAGAAATAAAGGCTTCACCAGAAGTAGACTTTCAATAATGAGGAGGAAATAAATTATGGTAAAAATTACGATTGGAACAAAGGAAAATCCAGTACGTTTCAGTTATGCAAATGTGCACCAAGCGGTAAGTGTGAATGGTAGTGATCCAAAGTATTCTGTGAGTATTATTATCCCGAAAACGGACAAAAAGGCCATTAAGAAAGTCAATGATGCCATTCAAAAAGCAAAACAAGAAAATAAGGATAAGTTTGGTGGAAAAGCGCCGTCGAATTTGAAAAGCCCATTGCGGGATGGAGATGTGGACCGTGAAGATGACGAGGCTTATGCGGATTCCTATTTCATTAATGCAAACAGCAAGATTAAACCAGGCATTGTGGATGCAGACTTAAATCCAATCATGGATCAAGGCGAGTTTTACTCAGGGTGTTATGGGAGAGTCAGTTTGACCTTTTACGCATACAACGTAAATGGAAATAAGGGAATCGCAGCAGGGCTTCAAAACATTATGAAGACGGGTGATGGAGATCCGCTAGGTGGCAGAAGCAGTGCTGAAGCTGATTTTGCTGATGATAGTGACGATGATGATGACGATCTTTTAGGTTGAAGTCCATGAATCTATTATCCATTGATATAGAAACTTACAGTAGTGTAGACCTCATTAAATCTGGGGTCTACGCCTACTGTGAATCAGCTGATTTTGAAATTCTCCTCTTTGCTTTTGCTGTTGATGATGATGATGTGGAAATTGTCGATTTAGCTTCTGGCGAGAAGATACCAGATGACATTGTAAGTGCAATACTGGATCCAGCAGTGATAAAGACAGCTTACAATGCCAATTTTGAACGAACATGTTTGGCTAAGCACTTTCACCAGCCTATGCCGCCGGACCAATGGCGGTGTTCATCGGTTCATGCATTAATGCTTGGCTTACCTGGATATCTCGATGGAGTGGCGAAATGCCTCAAGTTGAAGGAACAGAAAATGAAGGAAGGGAAAGCCTTAATTCGATACTTTTCTGTTCCTTGTAAACCTACAAAAGTGAATGGGGGAAGAACTCGCAATCTTCCAGAACATGACTTGGAAAAGTGGGGTACTTTTAAGGATTACTGCAAACAGGACGTTGAGGTAGAAAGGCAAATCCGGAAGAAGTTAGAGGTATTTTCCATACCTAAAGTGGAACAGCAGCTTTGGGAGTTAGATCAGAAAATAAACGATGTAGGTGTTCTCATCGACAAGAGTCTAGTCATAAATGCCATTCAGGCAGATGAATCTTTTCAGAATGATCTCTTTAAAGAAGCAGTGTGCTTAACAGGGCTAGAGAATCCAAATAGTCCAACACAGTTAAAAGGTTGGTTATTAAAGCAAGGGATTGAAGTAAGCAGCCTTACCAAGAAAAATGTTGAAACACTAATGGGTGAAGTGGAAAATCTTGAAGTGAAACGGCTGTTGGAATTAAGACAGGCAATGTCAAAAACATCAGTGAAAAAGTATGAAGCAATGGATCGGTCTATCTGTCCTGACCAAAGAATTAGGGGTTTGTTGCAATTCTACGGGGCAAACCGTACAGGCCGCTGGGCGGGTAGACTTGTTCAAATTCAAAACCTGCCAAGAAACAGTTTGAAAGATTTACAGATTGCAAAAGGTCTTTTGAAGTCAGGGAACTATGAAGCTTTGGAACTTCTTTTTAGTAGTGTATCGGACGTATTATCTCAATTAATTCGAACGGCGTTTATTCCTTCACAGGGCAACCGTTTTATTGTAGCTGACTTCTCGGCGATTGAAGCAAGAGTAATTGCTTGGCTTGGGGGAGAGCGTTGGCGAATGGATGTGTTTCAATCACATGGGAAGATTTATGAAGCTTCTGCTGCACAAATGTTCAAGGTACCAATTGAAACGATTGATAAGGGTAGTCCGCTAAGGCAGAAAGGAAAAATTGCTGAATTGGCTCTTGGCTACGGTGGCTCTAAAGGTGCGTTGATGCAAATGGGAGCTTTAGAAATGGGCCTAACCGAGGATGAACTTCCGGAGTTAGTTTCCGCTTGGCGAGAGGCTAATCCGAATATCGTGAAACTTTGGTGGGGAATCGAAGCGGCAGCTATCAAAGCAGTAAAAGAAAAAGCGGTGGTGAAAATGCAGTATGGACTTACCTTTCATTACACCAAAGGCATTCTATTTATTACACTGCCATCTGGTCGTTCACTTGCTTATGTTAGGCCAAGAATCGGGATAGATGAGCGTTTTGGAAAAGAACAACTCACGTATGAAGGAACGGAGCAAGGCTCCAAGCAGTGGGGCAGGATTCCTACTTACGGTGGGAAGTTAACGGAGAATATTATTCAAGCCGTTGCTAGGGATTGTCTAGCTGTCTCTATGCTGCGGTTGGATGAAGCGGGATACCGAATTAACTTTCATGTTCATGATGAAGTTATCCTTGATGTTCCTGTCGGAAAGGGGTCAATGGAAGAAGTAGAAATCATAATGGGTCAATCGATTGATTGGGCTCCAGGACTCCCCTTGGGAGCAGATAGCTTTGAAACCTATTATTACAAAAAAGATTAAATCGAATAGGAGGAAAATAAAGATGAATAGTTTACGAGTGTTCAGATCTTCAGAGTTTGGTCAGTTAGAAGTAATGGTGATTGATGGAAAAGAATACTTTCCTGCAACAGATGTGGCAAAAATGCTCTCCTATAGTAATCCTCATCAGGCCATCATCAAAAACTGCCGGTACCTAACAAAAAGAGAGGTACCTCATCCACAGAGTGAAGGGAAAACAATCGAAAAGAATTTTATTCCTGAAGGTGATGTTTACCGTTTAATCATCGGGGCTGCATCCCAAGGGAAAAATAAAGAAGTAAAGAAAAAAGCGGAGCAATTCGAACATTGGATTTTCGATGAAGTGCTACCGGATATCAGAAAACATGGGTTGTATGCTTCAGAGTCACTTCTGAATGACATTCTTAAAAATCCTGAATTGGGGATTAAGCTCTTTACTGAGTATAAAGAGGCAAAAGAAAAAGCAAAAATACTTGAACTGGAAAATGCCCAAAACAAACAGATTATCGGAGAGCTGAAACCGAAAGCTTCCTATTATGATTTGGTTCTTCAAAATAAATCTGTTGTACCGATTAGCCTTATTGCGAAGGATTACGGATTATCCGCAAGAAAACTGAACGCCACCCTACATGAGCTAGGTGTGCAATACAAAAACAAAATGGGAAAAACGTGGCTTCTCTATCAAAAATATGCGGAAATGGGCTATACCCAATCAAAAACCCATGCCATTGATGCAGATAGAAGTGTGATGCATACGTATTGGACGCAAAAGGGTCGATTATTTCTTTACGAGCTACTTAAGAGAGAAAAAGGATTAGTACCGTTGATTGAGCGCTCTACTAAATCGGCATAGTTGGGAAGTGTCTAACATGGCCAATATAGACACAGTGGAATTCATAGTGAAATTAAGGCAGTTCAAAAGTGTAATACCGAAACAGGTAATGAAAACATTGAAAGGTCAGGCTCTTTCCGGTGATTTGGAAGGAGCCAAAAAAGGCCTAGGTACTGTGTTACGTAGGAGGGCTGGTAGATGTGAAAGAGTTCAGTGAAAGAAGGAACAATAGTTTAAGACATGATGCAAATCTTACGATTGCAACCGGAAGAAATAGAAAAGAACTGAACTGGAAAAATCGTGAAATGCTCTGGTCTGAGGTTGTTCAGAAGCTAAGTAGCACGATTCGAACCCACGAAACGTATGAGGAATATAAAAAGCTTTCCAAAACAAAACAAGATGAGATTAAAGATGTTGGTGGATTTGTCGGTGGCACCTTAAAAGGTGGACGAAGAAAACAGGACAGTGTGGTTTGGCGGCAGATTGTTTCCCTCGATGCTGACTTCGTGAAAGGGGACTTATGGGCATCTGTTGAGACCATGTTTGGTTACGGATGCGCCATGTACTCTACTCATAAACACCATCTGAAGAATCCAAGGTTAAGGCTGGTCATTCCTTTATCAAGGCCGGTTACCGCCGATGAATATGTACCAATAGCAAGAAGGATTGCAGCTGACCTTGGAATTGACTTTTTCGATGATACCACCTATCAAGTACACCGGCTGATGTATTGGCCATCGACATCATCGGATGGGGAATTTGTCTTTAAAGTGTTGGACGAGCCATGGATCGATCCCGATGCTGTTTTGGCGAGATATCCAGATTGGCGAGATTCCTCCTATTGGCCAGAAAGTTCTAGAACGGTTTCTGAAAGAAAAAAGTTAGCAGATAAGCAAGGAGATCCGAAAGCTAAAGAAGGGGTCGTCGGTGCTTTTTGCCGAACGTACTCTGTCATAGATGTGATTGAGAAATACTTAAATGATATTTATATCCCTTGCGAGGATCCAAATCGTTACACTTATTCAGCTGGTTCCGCAGCAGGCGGGTTGGTGATTTACGAAGATGGCGACTTTGCCTACTCTCACCATTCTACTGACCCTATTGGTGGACGGCTTTGTAATGCATTTGATTTGGTTCGTTTTCATTTATTTGGAGACCTTGATGAGTCAGTAAAAGAGGGAACACCGATCAATCGGTTGCCTTCCTATAAGGCCATGGTGGAAGAAGCACTAAAGGACAAGCAGGTCAAACTCACTTTAGGTAAAGAACAGTTGAGTCTTGTTGCGGATGATTTTGAAGACGAAGAGATGGAGTGGCTTACAGAACTAACTAGGGATCAAAAAGGAAATATTGTTTCCAGTGCACCAAATGTCATCCTTATTCTTGAGCATGATCCATCCCTAAGAAATCGAATCGCAATGAACGACTTTGTCCATCGGGTGGTCATTAAAGATGAATTGCCATGGAGGAGTGTCGACCGTGGCGAATATTGGTCCGATACGGATGATGCTAGTTTAAGAAATTACCTTTACTCAATCTATGGCATTAAAGGAGCGGGGGTTATTGCTGACGCTTGGAGTGAAGTGGCGGTGAAGTATGCCTTTCATCCGATAAAAGATTATTTAAACGACCTTGTTTGGGATGGCCAGGAGCGGATTGAATCCTTATTGGTTGATTATCTTGGTGCCGAGGATAATGAATGCGTCAGAACATTTACTCGAAAAATTATGCTTGCAGCAGTTACAAGGATTTATAGACCGGGTGCCAAGTTTGATTACTGTGTTGTCATTGTTGGCCCTCAAGGTGTGGGGAAGAGTTACATTATTAAGCTTATAGGTAAGGAATGGCACTCGGATTCCTTGATTACTGTAAAGGGCAAAGAAGCCTATGAACAGCTTCAGGGTGCATGGATTTTAGAAATGGCTGAGCTGACTGCAACAAAGAAAGCAGACACGGAAGCAGTAAAGCATTTTATTTCCAAGTCCGAGGATACCTTTCGAGTTGCTTATGGTAGACATAATGAAACGTTTAAACGGCAGTGCGTGTTTTTTGGGACAACCAATGATTATGATTTTTTGAATGATCCAACAGGAAACCGTCGCTTTTTACCCATAACGGTTAATGGTGGTGGTCGGAAAAACATGTGGGATGATTTAACGGAAGAGGAAGTCGATCAGATTTGGGCGGAGGCAAAGGTTCTGTATGAAAAGGGAGAGACCTTAGCTTTAAGTAAAGAAATTGAAGAAAAGGCCTATGAACTTCAGGCTGCACATACTCAGGAAAATCCGATTGCAGAAAGCATTCGAACTTATCTAGAAACAATGGTGCCAACGAACTGGTATGAACTAGATATTGGTTCAAGAAGAGCTTATTTGCATATGGACCAGCAGGGTGATGAACAAGGTAAGAAAATGAAGCTAACTAAGGTGTGTGCTCAAATGGTTTGGGAAGAACTTTTCCAAAAGGATGTATCCATCATGACCAGATATGATGCCAAAGAAATTAATATGATCATCCAACATACACCTGGCTGGAAAAGGGTTAGTACGATTCGTTTTGACAATAGTTATGGGACACAACGGGGATTTCGAAGAGAAGAATTGTAAACACGTAAACTTTGAAATCATTTTATTGTTTACAACCAACTCCTTATATCCTCTATCTATATACTTTGTAAACATGATAAACAACTATATCTATATAAGAAGAAATAGAGAATAACATATATACCTTATACACCCTAATAGCCTTATATGTATAGATTAACTATTTTTTTGTTTACTTGTTTACGAGAAGGTTGAAATCCTTATGAATACTGAGTTTTGACTGTAAACATTTATTTTAGGGGTGACCGATAGATGAATGAAGTGAGTGTTGAGAAAAGGTTAAGAAAGAAAGTAAACGAAAATGGTGGGTTGGCATTAAAACTTGTGTCGCCCGGTTTTGCTGGGGTGCCGGACCGGTTGGTGCTCTTTCATGGTTCGAAGGTTGCCTTTGTGGAATTAAAGGCACCGGCTAAGAAGCTACGGGCCTTGCAACGAAAAAGGAAAAAGCAACTAGAAGCTCTAGGCTTTAAAGTTTTTAAGATTGATAGCTATGAAGCGGTTGATCGAATGCTAGAGGAGATGATCCTTTGAAATATAAACCATATCATTACCAGGCTTACGCCACCCAGTGGATTATCGATAGAAAGAAATCAGCTCTTTTTCTTGAAATGGGAATGGGGAAATCGATAGCGACATTAACCGCCATTTTGGAATTGATGTATGACTACTTCGATGTTGCTAAGGTTCTCGTTATTGCACCGCTTCGAGTAGCAAGTACGACTTGGGAAGAAGAAGTGGAAAAGTGGGATCATCTAAAAGAGCTTCGAATTTCAAAAGTGCTTGGTAGTGAAAAGCAAAGGGTAGCCGCTTTATATAAAAAAGCAGATGTCTACATCATCAATAGAGAAAATGTCACTTGGCTCGTGGATTGGTTTGATGCCGATTGGCCATTTGACATGGTTGTGATTGATGAGTTATCCAGCTTTAAATCATCAAAGGCTCAGCGATTTAAATCCTTAAAAAAGGTGAGGCCTTTTATTAAAAGATTGGTTGGACTAACAGGAACCCCAGCACCAAACGGTTTGATTGATTTGTGGCCACAGATTTATTTACTCGACGGTGGAGAGCGATTAGGCAAAACAGTCACTGGTTACCGAGAGAAGTATTTTCTTCCGGATAAACGAAATCAAATGATCGTCTACACATGGAAGTTAAAAGATGGAGCGGAAGATGCCATTTATGAAAAGCTCTCCGATATCTGCGTGAGTATGAAGGCCAAAGATTACCTTGAATTACCTGAAAGAATCGACAATGTGATACCAGTGGAATTACCGAAAAAGGTGAAAGATCAATATGATCGATTAGAAAAAGAATTGATTTTATCGATTGAAGAAGCCGATGTCTTAGCTGGATCCGCAGCAGTACTGGCGAATAAGTTATTACAAGTAGCTAACGGTGCTGTGTACGATGAAGATGGAGAAGTAAAGCATGTTCATGATGAAAAGCTAAAAGCATTGGATGAATTGATAGAAGCTGCAAGTGGAAAACCAGTACTTGTGTTTTATGGGTACCAACACGATAAGGACAGGCTTTTACATCATTTAAAGAAACTAAAGCCGAGGCTCATTCAAACAGACCAAGACATTAAGGACTGGAATCAAGGAAAGGTTCAGGTTCTTCTAGCCCACCCAGCATCAGCTGGTCATGGGCTGAACCTTCAAACAGGTGGAAATATTATCATTTGGTTTGGCTTAACTTGGAGCTTAGAACTTTACCAGCAAGCAAACGCTAGACTTTGGCGACAAGGTCAGAAACAAACGGTCGTGATTCATCACATCATTGCAAAAGACACGATTGATGAACGAGTGATGAAAGCATTAGAAGATAAAGATGTGAGCCAAGCTGCACTGATTGAAGCAGTCAAGGCAAGAATGAACGAATACAAAGAGGGTATGCCACATGGATTGTAAAGACGGGAGGAATTGCCGGTGAACGCAAAAGAATATTTATCCCAGGCTCTTCTGCTTGATCAAAGAATAAACAGTAAACTTGTACAAGTTTCGATGTTACGAGACCTTGCTTTAAAAACAACGTCCGTCCTTCAGGATGATAAAGTCCAAAGTACGAAACAGCAATCACCGATGGAGAGTGCCCTCGTTAAGTTAATGAGCCTTGAGGAGGAAATCAATGACGACATTGATCAATTGATTGATTTAAAACGTGAGTTGGCTACCCTCGTTTCTGAAATACAGAATCCCTCCTACCGATTGCTTCTTGAGCTTCGTTATCTTAGTGGTAGTACATGGGAAGAAGTCGCTGCCATCATGGGGTATGATGTACGATGGGTTTATCGCTTGCATCGGAAAGCGTTGAAAGAAGCGACGGAACGGTTAGAAAACAACTCGGTTGAATGCATATGAATAAGATAGAATACCTACAACACCCTTAGAGGATAACGTTCCTTTAAGGGTGTTTTGTTGGGATTTAGAAACACGCCATTAAAAGCCATTATAAGCCACCCTCACCATGTGATAGAGTATAAGCTGTAGAAATAGAATAGAAACAACAGCCCTTGAAGGACAAACCTTCGGGGCTTTTTTAATAGGATTAAACGGAGTTGAGAGCAATGCCAATGAAACCAAAGAAGCCATGCAAACACAACGGTTGTCCTTTGTTAACGGACGACAAGTACTGTGAGTTCCATGCAAAGCTTCATGTAGATGATAGAGCAAACGCAAGCGAACGTGGGTATGATAACCGTTGGAAGAAAGCGAGCAAACGTTTCTTAAACGCCCATCCTCTTTGTAAACACTGTGAGCAGAAAGGGAAGCTTACCCAAGCAACAGTGGTGGACCACATCAAACCTCACCGAGGAGACCAGAAACTGTTCTGGGATGAAAGCAACTGGCAACCTTTGTGTAAGAGGTGTCACGATCGAAAGACAAGAACAGAAGATCAGTATCCAGTTTACAATTTCTAACCGACCCCCTAGGGGGTATTAAATCTCTACAACCTTTTATATGGCGACCGCGCGCCCCCTTCACGCGAATTTTCGCGGAATTAAGCAAGGGGGGTTACTCTGGCGGGCTTGAATATGAGTCCAACCCCAATAGCGATAAGGGTTTAGGCACTTTTAGATTTTGCAAAAAGGTTCGATTGAGGAAATGATAAAGGTGGTGTCCAGCCCTTGATAGGACTGGGTTTCAACAGTTTTAACCAAAAAACAAAAAAAGCGGATGAAACGCATATTTTAGCTTGCTTAATAGCTGATTAATGCGTTTTTTTATTGCCCTTTTAAATACTGTTTACGCAGAAAGGAGTAGGAGTGATGACCGAATCCGAGAGGCAACAAATTTATAACTTGCGGCTTAAAGGAGTTGGCTATAAAGCAATCGCTGCGGTATTGGGAAAATCCCGTGATACTGTACGTATCTTTTGTAAACAAAATGGTCTAGATGGGGATGCAAAAGTTGTTGCATTAAATGTTAAGGAACAAATGAAGAACCATGTACTCTGCTCCTCCTGCGGTAAACTCCTTAAACAAAAGGGACGAGGGAGGATTCGGAAGTTTTGTTCTGATGAATGCCGCCGGAAATGGTGGAATGAAAATCCCCAAGCAAGAAAGAAAAGAGAAAAAGCCATTTATAACTATACCTGTCCACAATGCGGGAAAACGTACAGTTGCTACGGGAACAAGAAACGGAAGTTCTGTAGCCATGATTGCTATATCAAATATAGATTTTGGAGGGAAGAAGATGGAGTTTAAAAAACTGCCAATTGATAATTTAATTCCTGCAAGCTATAACCCCAGGAAGAAATTGAAACCGGGTGACAGTGAATTTGAAAAGATTAAAAATAGTATTGAACAGTTTGGTTATGTAGAGCCTGTCATTGTCAATCAGGATATGACAGTGATTGGCGGGCATCAAAGAATCACAGTTTTAAAGACATTAGGTTTTACAGAAATCGATTGTGTCGTTATCGATGTTGATAAGACAAAAGAAAAAGCGCTGAATATTGCTTTAAATAAAATCAGCGGTGAATGGAACAAAGAATTGTTAGCAGACCTTATTCAGGATTTGCAGTCCTTGGATTACGATGTTTCATTTACGGGTTTTGACCCACCAGAAATCGATCAGCTTTTTAATGAGGTACATGATAAAGATATTACGGAAGATGATTTTGATGTCGAAAAGGAATTAGCTGAACCAGCTATTACCCAAAAAGGTGACGTGTGGTTACTTGGTAGGCATCGTTTAGTTTGTGGAGACAGTACTGATCTAGAGGTTTATCAAGTTCTTATGAATGGTCAGAAGGCAAATCTTGTAGTAACGGACCCACCGTACAACGTAAATTACTCTTCACAAGCAGGCAGTATCCAGAACGATAACATGAAAGATGAAGAGTTTTATAACTTCTTACTCAAAGCCTATAAAAATATGGCTGCTAGTATGGAAAAGGATGCATCCATCTATGTGTTCCATGCGGATACGGAAGGTTACAACTTTAGAAAGGCTTTCAAGGATGCAGGCTTTTACTTATCAGGTGTTTGCATCTGGGCCAAGCAGAGTCTGGTTCTTGGAAGAAGTCCATACCAATGGAAACATGAACCGATTTTATTTGGCTGGTTAAAGGATGGTAAGCATAACTGGTATGCCGATCGAAAGCAGAGCACTATCTGGAACTTCGATAGACCGTCGAAGAATGCTCTTCATCCAACGATGAAGCCGGTTAACTTGTGTGCCTATCCGATTCAAAACAGTAGCATGAGCAATTGCATCGTCCTGGATCCTTTTGGCGGGAGTGGTTCTACTCTCATGGCTTGTGAACAGACTAATCGGATTTGCTATACGATCGAATTGGATGAAAAATACGCAGATGCGATTGTCAAAAGGTATATCGAACACATGGGAACGGATGCGAATGTTTTCCTGGAAAGGGATGGAGAGAAGCTATCATATCAGGATGTTCCTAAACCTGTATTTGACGAAATATTATAGACGAACAAAGTTGCTATACCTCAGTCATGTATGGCAATATGCAACTACCTTGAAGAGATTGGAGGCAGAGTGATGGAAGTAAACCATAAACCATCAGTCAAACTTATTGGTGAGGACGGCAATATCTTTTCCATCCTTGGGCGAGTGAGTAGGGCGCTAAAAGAAGCTGGAAAAGAAGAACAAGTTAAAGAAGTCAGTGAGCGGGTGATGGCATCCAGCTCCTACGGTGAAGCCCTCCAAATCATCATGGAATATGTTGAGGTGGAGTGATGAGGAATGAAAGCATTGTTTGGAAGGAAAGTTAGTAATCTAGCGGAGTTGAAGGAAATCACGGAAGAAGCCATTAAGCAAGGACAACGAGGTCAAACATACATCGTAACCAAAGAAGTGGAGTTAGAGGATAAGGATTTTCATAACTTTGCAAACGACTTCTTTGACGATCAGCCTTGGATCACTGAGGAAGACGGTGGAGTGAATCAGAATCGAGAGGCCTGCTGCATTAGAGTAGTGAATAAAGATACGGGTGAAAAAGTTTTAGTGAACAGCGAAGGTTATAGTTATCCAAGATACACAGCAATTGAAAACGATTAGACTGGGGCCTTCTTGGGCCTTTTTCTATTGGTCTATAAATATACGCATTTTGATCAGGAATGACTTGCTATTACTTGTGTTTAGAGTGATATATGTACTACACCAAAACACAGGAGGTAGTAAAGATGGATCGAAAAGTAATGGTCAAAAAGCTAGGAGAATTCTTAGGAGTGAAACCCAAGTACCTAAACGTTCCAACCTTTGCCTATGAAATTGTAACTGAGGATGAAACCTACAATATCGATAGGCAGGGCACGATTACAAACTCAGCTGGAGAAGTAAAAACCTTTGAAGAAATAACTAATCCGCCAGAGCCTGAAGAAGAAACAGGTGAGGAACAGCCAGCGGTTCTTGATTTGGATGGGATTGATGTAACGCTCCCGCTTGAGGGTCACACCGGAAACACATTAAGAAATCTAGTAAACATGCTTTATAGCAAACAGCACCTAATCTTGAAAGCATTTGAAACAACCCAGCAGCTGATGGATGAAACCTTCCCAGAGGATTTGAGTGGAAAAGAAATGAGTACATTTGAGGAGTTTAAGAAGGCACTTGATGAACTTGGAGTTGAGAGGGTCCCAGGCGTAGCTTTTGATTTTGAAAAAGAAACATTCACTATCAAACTAGCAGCGCAAAACTTGGATTCAGAGAAAATTGCAGCCTTTCAAGACCTCACCGCATTCATCAACAAAAATGCCAAGAAGCAAAAGCGAGCGACTTTCAAACGAGCTCAGGATGACAATCCGAAATATGCCTTTAGGACTTGGCTGATAAGACTCGGAATGAATGGCCCCGAGTACAAAACAACTAGAAAGGTGCTACTACAAAACCTTGAAGGAAGCGGAGCCTTTAGAAAGGTGAGTGAACCGAATGAATGAGCAAATCTACCAAGCAATGATTCAGGGACTTAAGGCAACCATCATTGAAAAAGAGGTCGTCCTTGGCGAAGCGGATGCTAAAGAAGGAGTCCTTACCATTCTCGACTTGCTAGAGGATCTGGACCAGTTTTGGAACAGTGAAGAGGATTTGGATCCAAACGCAAGGGCTCTTGAAATATTCATTCAGGAAACTAGAAAGAAGTACAGTTCTGAGGTGAAGCAAGATGGATAAATTTTTCTCACAAACACATTGTGATCGCTGTGGCGGCAGCTTAAAAAGTGGACGGATTATGTCCATGTACAATACCGATTGCATTTGCTTAAACTGCAAAGATAAGGAATCCAGGCGGACTGATTATGGTAAGGCGGTCGAAGCCGAACATAATGAGATTAAGAAGGGCAACTACAATTATAAGGGCATTAAAGGCGAGAATTAACTTGATAATCCCTGTGTTTAGAGTGATGTATAGACATACAAAAACACAGGGAGGTTGTTTGAATGACCAGAGATATGGTTCAGATGTTGCAAGGGAACGTTGATGCAGTGAAAGGGATGGAACTTTTACTTCAGCAAAAGCGGGATCTAGAAGCAGCGGGGTATCAAGAAAATGAAATGTATCTTTTGCCGGGAATGCTAGTCCTACAACTTGAAGATGGAGAAGTACGTTGGAAGGCTTTTGAAGGAGAATTCAAGATGGAAGTATGGAAGAAATAAGGGGATGTATCAATCGGAGTCTATCAGGAGGTAGGCTCTTTTCTTATGCCAAATTTGAAAGGAGGTGGCGCCTGTGGCTCAACGTGGAAGGAAACCAAAGCCTACTGCACTGAAAGCATTAGAAGGCAACCCAGGGAAGCGTGACCTGAATCAGAAAGAACCGAAACCTGAAAAGAAAGCACCAAGATGCCCATCTTGGCTGGAACCAGAAGCCAAGAAAGAGTGGCGAAGAATGGTCAAACAACTAGAGCAATTAGGGATCCTGACTGAAGTGGATATGGCTGCCTTTGCGGGATATTGTCAAGCTTATGCAAGGTGGAAAGAGGCAGAAGAGTTTATCACCAAGCATGGAACCATTGTCAAAACCCCTTCAGGATATTGGCAACAGGTGCCGCAGGTTTCCATTGCCCAGAGCTATTTAAAAATCATGAATAGGTTCTGTGAGCAGTTTGGATTAACTCCTTCATCACGTACTAGAATTGTGGCGGATAAACCAAGCGATGCAGAAGACCCAATGGAATTTATGCTCTTTCAAGGTGGTGGTAAGGGTGTATGACGAGGAAAAGGCAAAGCATGCCGTTAACTTTATCAACTGCTTAAAACATACGAAAGGTCAGTGGCGTGGGGTTCCTTTTGACCTCCTACCTTGGCAGGACAAAATCATCCGAGATGTATTTGGAACAGTTAAGGAGAATGGCTACCGCCAATATAATACCGCTTATATCGAGATACCCAAGAAAAATGGAAAAAGTGAAATTGCTGCTGCCGTAGCTTTATTAATGACTTGTGCTGACAATGAGTGGGGTGCGGAGGTTTATGGATGTGCTTCTGACCGGCAACAGGCCTCAATTGTTTTTGATGTTGCAGTAGAGATGGTGGATCAGTCACCAGCTCTTAGGAAAAGATTTAAGCCTGTTATGTCAATGAAACGGCTAGTCTATAAACCTACGAATAGTTTCTATCAGGTGTTATCGGCTGAAGCTTATACAAAACATGGTCTGAATGTTCACTCGGTTGTCTTTGACGAATTGCATGCTCAGCCAAACCGAGAGTTGTTTGATGTTATGACAAAAGGTTCTGGGGATGCTCGACTGCAGCCGCTGTTCTTTTTAATCACGACTGCAGGTACTGATCGAAATTCTATTTGTTATGAAGTCCATCAAAAAGCGGTAGACATCATTGAGGGAAGAAAGATTGATCCTACTTTTTATCCAGTTATTTACGGTATCAAAGACGACGATGATTGGACTAATGAAAAGAACTGGTATAAGGCCAATCCATCATTGGACCATACCATTGATATAGAGAAAGTAAGAAATGCGTTTATTAGTGCAAAAGAAAATCCAGCGGAAGAAAACATCTTCAGGCAACTGCGGTTGAATCAATGGGTGAAGCAATCCACCCGCTGGATGCAAATGGAGAAATGGGATGCTTGTGATGATTCAGTCGATCTTGATAGTCTCCGTGGAAGAGAATGTTTTGCTGGTCTGGACCTTTCAAGCACAACTGATATTACGGCTTTTGTGTTGGTTTTTCCACCAAGGACAGATGATGAAAAATTCATTGTTCTGCCTTACTTTTGGATACCAGATGAAAACTTGAAAGTAAGGGTAAGGCGTGACCATGTCCCTTATGACATTTGGGAACAGCAAGGATATATCAAGACGACAGAAGGAAATGTTGTTCATTACGGATTCATTGAGGCTTTCATTGAAGAACTAGGAATGAAGTACAACATTAAAGAAATTGCCTTTGACAGATGGGGCGCTGTACAGATGGTACAGAACCTTGAAGGCATGGGCTTTACTGTTGTTCCATTTGGACAAGGTTATAAAGATATGTCCCCGGCATCAAAAGAATTGATGAAAATAACCCTTGAGAAAAGAATCGTCCACGGTGGAAATCCAGTCTTAAGATGGATGATGGATAACATCTTTGTTAAAACCGATCCTGCAGGAAACATAAAGCCCGATAAAGAGAAAAGTACAGAACGTATTGATGGTGCTGTTGCTTTGATTATGGCACTGGACCGAGCGATTAGGAATGAAAATAGAGAAAGTGTTTATGATGGTCGAGGGATTTTAATCTTATAAATCACAGCCATTTGAGGAGGTTTGTGAATGAAAATACCACTTTTATCTAGACTATTTCAATCAAGAGATGGTCCAAAAAATAACTTTTTAGGAAGTACTTACAGCTTTTTCTTTGGTGGTACCACAAGTGGAAAAACAGTTAATGAAAGAACTGCGATGCAGACTACTGCCGTTTATGCTTGTGTGCGGATTCTAGCGGAGACCATCGCAAGTCTTCCGCTACATCTATACAGGTACACTGACAATGGGAAAGAAAAAGCAGTAGAAAACAGTTTATATTACAAGCTCCACGATGAGCCGAATGCCGAGATGACTTCGTTTGTGTTTAGGGAAACACTGATGAGTCATCTTTTATTATGGGGAAATGCCTATGCACAGATCATTCGAGATGGCAGGGGCAATGTACTTTCGCTCTATCCTCTACTTCCAGACAGGATGGTAGTGGACAGAACTTCTACCGGGGAACTTTTCTATGAATATCGGAAAGACACGGGTTCGGTCATCCTTCGAAGGGAAGAAGTGCTTCATATTCCTGGGCTTGGCTTTGATGGGCTGGTTGGTTATTCACCGATTGCAATGGCTAAAAATGCAATTGGAATGGCCCTAGCCACTGAAGAATATGGAGCAAAGTTCTTCGCTAATGGAGCAAACCCAGGTGGTGTATTAGAGCATCCGGGAGTTGTAAAGGATCCTTCAAAAATCCGAGAAAGCTGGAATGCGGTTTATCAAGGTAGTAGCAATGCACATCGGATTGCAGTCCTTGAAGAAGGGATGAAATTTCAAAGCATCGGCATTCCGCCAGAACAAGCACAGTTCTTGGAAACAAGAAAATTCCAAACGGAAGAGATTTGTAGAATCTTTCGGGTCCCGCCGCACCTTGTCGCCAATTTAGATAAAGCAACTTTCAGTAATATAGAACACCAGTCTATTAGTTTCATTGATAACACCATCATGCCCTGGGTGACAAGAATTGAACAGTCCATGAAGAAGGCTTTGTTAAGTGAAACCGATAAAAAAGAATTCTTTATTAAGTTTAATCTGAATGGACGGCTCCGAGGAGATGCAGGTTCAAGAGCTCAATTCTATCAGATCATGCGGCAAAATGGGGTAATGTCGGCGAATGACATCCGTGAGCTAGAAGAGATGAACTTAATCCCTGAAGAGCAGGGTGGATCGAAATATTTAGTGAACGGGAATTTTGTTGATATGTCAAAAGCGGGAGCATGGACAGAAAAGTATGAGGAGGGATAAGCCATGAAGAAGTTTTGGAATTGGGTCAAGAATGAAGACGGTAGGACACTTCATCTGGATGGAGTCATTGCTGAAGAATCATGGTTTGGGGATGAAGTAACTCCGAAGCAGTTTAAATCAGAACTAAACAATGATGGTGGGAATATCACTGTTTGGATCAATTCACCAGGTGGCGATGTTTTTGCAGCGAGTCAAATTTACAACATGCTCATGGATTACAAAGGGGACGTAACAGTAAAGATTGACGGAATTGCCGCTAGTGCTGCCTCGGTCATCGCGATGGCGGGCGGGGAGGTTTACATGTCACCCGTCTCCATGATGATGATTCATAATCCAATGACCATCGCATTTGGAGATACAGCTGAAATGAAAAAAGCGATTCAGATGCTGAGTGAGGTCAAAGAAAGCATTATCAATGCTTACGAACTGAAGACAGGTCTTTCAAGGACTAAGCTCTCGCACATGATGGATGATGAAAGTTGGTTTAATTCCAAAAAGGCGGTGGAGCTTGGTTTTGCAGATGCGATTATGTTCCAAGAAGAAAGTAATCAAGACTCATCGGATGAAGGGATTATTTATAACAAAATGGCGGTTGTGAATTCCTTTTTACACAAACTGCCACAGAAGAAAACAGGAACTGATATCACCGTATTAGACAAGAGGCTAGACCTCTTGAAATATTAAGGAGGAGATTTGGATGAGTAAAGTATTAGAACTGCGTGAAAAGCGAGCAAAAGCATGGGAACAAACAAAAGCATTCCTTGATTCAAAACGTGGAGAAGATGGGATCCTTTCTGCCGAGGATACTTCTACATATGAAAAGATGGAGGCAGAAGTTGTAAATCTTGGGAAGGAGATTGACCGCTTGGAAAGACAGCAAGCCATCGATATAGAACTTTCCAAGCCGATTACTCAGCCGATTACTTCAAAGCCAACGGGTGCTGAAGGTCAAAAAACAGGGCGAGCTACAGATGAGTACAGGGAAGCGTTCTGGAAATCAATGAGAAACAAAAGTAATTATGAAGTACAGAATGCCCTAAAGGTTGGAACGGATTCTGAGGGTGGATATCTTGCTCCAGATGAGTTTGAAAGAACTCTCATTGAATCGTTGGAAGAGGAAAATATCTTCCGGTCATTAGCCAAGGTCATTACTACTTCCTCAGGAGATCGTAAAATCCCGGTGGTTGCTTCAAAAGGAACCGCTTCATGGGTAGATGAAGAAGGATTGATTCCTGAATCAGATGATAGCTTTGGACAAGTTTCAATTGGAGCTTATAAATTAGCCACCATGATTAAGGTGTCCGAGGAACTTTTAAATGATAGTGTGTTTAATCTTGAAGCGTATATTGCAAAAGAATTTGCCAGACGGATTGGTGCCAAAGAAGAAGAAGCTTTCTTTGTTGGAGATGGTACCGGAAAACCGACTGGCATTTTTAATGCCACTGGTGGAGCAGAACTTGGCGTGACTGGAACTTCAGCAACCGCTGTTTCAGTGGATGAGATTATGGACCTATTCTATTCCTTAAAATCGCCTTATCGCAAAAAGGCCATTTTTGTCATGAATGATGCGACTGTTAAATTGATGCGAAAGTTGAAAGATGGGAATGGTCAGTACCTATGGCAGCCTTCCATCCAAGCAGGTCAACCTGATACAATCCTAAATCGTCCAGTAAAAACCTCAGCCTATGTACCAACGGTTGAAGCTGGTGCGAAGACAATTGCTTTCGGCGACTTTGGATACTACTGGGTTGCTGATCGCCAGGGGCGTTCTTTCCAGCGATTAAATGAACTGTATGCGGCAACAGGCCAAGTTGGTTTTAAGGCAACACAACGGGTGGACGGAAAGTTAATTCTTCCTGAAGCAATCAAAGTACTTCAACAGAAAGCGTAGGTGATAGTGAATGAGTAATGTTAAGAACTATACCGAGCAAGGCGGAGAAAAAACAGTCATTGGCGGTTCACTAGATATTGTTGAGGGCGGTAAGTTGTTGTTTAATGGCGCAGAAGCAAAGCCAGTCGTGAATCAAGCTGATAGTACAGCTGCAGATGTAGCCAGCCTGGTTACCGATTTTAACGCTCTGTTAGCAAAACTAAAAGCAGCTGGTCTGATGGATGCTGAATAATAAAGGGAGGAAGCAGTGATGGATAAATTGTTATCAAAGGTAAAACAAAACCTAATTCTAAACCATGATGAAGACGATGTTCTGCTTTCTGGATTCATCACTGCTGCTGTTTCCTATGCAGAAAGCTATCAAAAGAAACCCGATGGCTTTTACAATGAAAATCCCATGCATCCAACTACTGAACAAGCTGTCATCATGCTGTCGTCTCACTTTTATGAAAGTCGAGATGGTAGTACTGGTGGCTTTTTTTCTGACAATGTAGAGGCGAGTAAACAGGTTTGGAATGTGGTCAATATGCTCCTTCGATTGAATAAGGACGTGATCATATGAGTTTGGGAAAAATGAATGTCCTGATTGAAATCTTCAGCACTGTATCTGTTAAAGATGACGAGGGGTTTGCCGCCGAGGAGGAACAACTTTTAGCTTCCATGAGGGCCTATAAAGAAAATCGTCATGGGAGTGAAGCTTGGAAAAACCGAGCTAGTTTCTCTGAGGCTAGCTCTCTTTTTCGTTTTAGAAGACCTCGGGGATTCGAGCTAACCACGGATTTAGTCATTGGCTGTAAGGGTGAACGTTACAACATATTAAGTGTAGAAGATATCAAAGAGCGAGGCATGTATGTAGAAGTGTTAGCTGAAAAAATAACAGGCTCAAAGGGGTGAGGTTATGGCAAGAGCAGCAGTAAAAATGCCGGATGACTTTCTAGAAAGAATCGCTAAATTAAACAGTCACTTTGATGACATTGTTCCGAGAGTATTAGAAAAGGGAGCCGAACCAGTTATTCAGAAAGCAAAAAGTAATCTAGCTGCCAGAATTGGGCAGGAAACAAAAGTACCTTCTCAATCTTCTGGTGAATTATTAGCATCACTTGAAACGACAAAGGCGGTCCAAGATGCAAAAGGTGACTGGAACTTAAGAGTAGGCGTTCCTACAACCAGGGACAGCAAAGGGGTTTCGAACGCTTTGAAGGCAGCTGTATTGGAGTATGGGAAATCTGGCCAACCTCCTAGACCTTGGCTAAAACCTACAAAGTCTGCTACAAGAAAAGCCTGTACGGATGCGATGGAGAAAGCGCTGGATAGGGAGATTGAAAAACTATGAGTCTATTAAAAGACTTGAATAGCCTACTTGAACCTATAGGCATTCCCATTGAAACCGGTATTTTCTCAGGAAAACCACCTAATGAGTATATCGTCATTACACCGATGTCAGACAGGTTGGACTTCTTTGCTGATAATCAAGCCCACTCTGTTATCGAGGAAGCACGGCTATCGCTTTTTACGAAAAAGAATTACCAGCCAATTAAAAAACAGCTTACAAAGATCCTGCTAAAAGCGGATATAACCATTACGGACAGGCAATATATCGGGTTTGAGGATGACACGAAATATCATCATTACGCCATTGATGTTATGAAAGAATATGAAATGGAGGAAAGTTAAATGGCAACGATCGGATTGGACCGTTTATTCTATGCCAAAATTAATGAAGATGAAAATGGTATAGAAACATACGAAACTCCCAAAATACTAGCAAAAGCCATGACCGCAGAACTCAGTGTTGAGCTCATTGAAGCCATTCTTTATGCGGATGATGGAGCATCAGAAATTGTAAAGGAATTTAACAGTGGTACATTAACCCTTGGAATTGATGATATTGGTTCCATCGCAGCGCAAGATTTAACAGGAAGTAAAATTGATAGCAACAATGTCGTGGTGTCGAGAAGTGAGGATGGAGGGAGCCCTGTCGCAGTTGGGTTTCGTGCTAAGAAGGCAAATGGAAAGTATCGATACTTTTGGCTCTATCGGGTTATTTTTAGCATACCTACAACCAATCTTACGACAAAAGGTGAATCGATTACGTTTAGTAGTCCCACCATAGAAGGTACCGTTTTTAGACGAAATAAGCTGGACGGAGAAAATAAACATCCATGGAAGGCAGAAGTAACAGAAGGGGACAATGGTGTGGCCCAGGAGACTATAACGAATTGGTTTAGTTCTGTATATGAGCCTGACTTTACACCAGTAACTCCAACTATTACGGTTACTACCCAGCCCGCTGATTTAACAGAAGTAGTGGAAGGTAGCATTTCTGGTAGTTTATCAGTGGTTGCGAGCACGAATACAAGCTACCCAGTCACTTATCAGTGGTATGAAAATACAATCGACAGCACAACAGGTGGTACGGTCATTAATGGTGAAACTTCTGCTAGCTTTGACATACCAACAGATTTACTTGCAGGATCCTATTATTACTACTGTGTATTAAGCTCTGTTGGGGCAAGTGATGTAAAAACGAATGTGGCTACAGTAACCGTATCGTAAAGGAGGATGAGGTACATTGGCGAATGACAAAGTGGAATCTTCAACTGTAGATGTTGATTTTGCAGCTGAGGAAAGAAGTGCTGTGATTGAAATTGGAGATGTGGAATACAAGTTGATTTTAACAACCAAGGCGACAAAAGAAATTGCAAAACGATATGGTGGCCTTGAAAACCTTGGTGCTAAGTTAATGAACACAAAGGACTTTGAACTGGCGCTGGATGAGATTGTTTGGCTGATTACTTTGTTGGCAAATCAGTCGATCTTAATTCACAATCTGAAAAATAAACAGGATAAGAAAGAGCTGCTGGCTGAGGATGAAGTTGAATTATTGACAACTCCTTTTGAACTAGCAGAGTACAAAAATGCCATCATGGCCAGCATGATGAAAGGTACAAAGCGACATATACAGAGTGAACCAACAAAAAACGTGGAAGTCGGGTAAGCGATGAAGAGTTGTTTATCCGACTTATTTATTATGGCACCGCTCAGTTAAATCGAATTGAAGAAGAAGTATGGTTGATGCCAATGGGCTATTTAATGGATTTATGGGAATGCCATAAGCAGTTTACCGGAATTGCTAAGCCGTTGATGGAAGTATCGATTGATGATGTGATTCCTGTGGGGATTTAATGCACTCAAAAACGGGTGTATTTTTTTATGCACAAATAGAGGGGAGGTGGAGTCGTGGCTGATAACTTTGGGCTTCGAATCGGTGTGGAAGGCGAAAAGGATTTCAAAAATGCCTTGAGAGATATTAATCGAAATTTCAAGGTGCTAGGTAGTGAAATGAAACTCGTTACTGCCCAATTTGATCGACAGGATCAATCGATTGAAGCACTAACTGCTAGAAATGGAACACTCACTAAGTCAGTAGATGCCCAAAAGGATAAAATCAGTACATTAGAAGCTGCCCTCAGAAATGCCGCTGAATCATTTGGTGAAACTGACAGACGAACGCAAAATTGGCAAATTCAGCTGAATAACGCCAAGTCTGAACTGATGATGATGGAGCGGGAACTTGATAATAACAATCAAGCCATTCAAGATTTAAACGAGGGATTCAATGATGCTGAGGGAGAAGTTGAGGAGTTTGCTGATGAAGTACAGAATGCAGCGGATCAAA
This sequence comes from Solibacillus isronensis, assembly GCF_900168685.1. Classification (NCBI taxonomy): domain Bacteria; kingdom Bacillati; phylum Bacillota; class Bacilli; order Caryophanales; family Caryophanaceae; genus Solibacillus; species Solibacillus isronensis. The sequence goes on from NZ_FVZN01000014.1 coordinate 701,974, forward strand.
CTGAAGATGCTTCTGGTCGCTTTGAAAAATTGGGTGGTGTCTTAAAAGGAATCGGAGCAACCATCGGGGCAGCAGTAGCTGCGATTGGAACCGCTGCAGTCGCTACAGGGGCCAGCCTGATTAAACTTGGCGATGAGTACAATATGGCCGTTAATCAGATTTCTGCCTCCACTGGTGCAACAGGTGCGGAGCTTGAGGAATTAGGTGAAGTTGCTCAAAATGTGTACAAGCATAATTTTGGTGACAGCTTAGAAGATGTAGCAACAGGAATTTCAGAAGTCCAAAAAATGACCGGACTCATGGGCGAAGAACTAGAAAAAGCCACTGAGTCTGGTTTTGCTTTGAGGGATACTTTTGGAATGGATATGCAAGAGTCTACCAGAGCAGCAAGTGCCCTTATGAAAAACTTCGGCATTTCCGCAGATGAAGCCTATAACATTATCGCTACAGGTGCACAAAATGGAGCGGACCAGAATGGTGACCTATTAGATACCCTTAATGAATACTCTGTTCAATATGCTTCCCTTGGTCTTAGCGCAGATGAGTTTATTGCTAGTTTAATAGCAGGTGCAGAAAGTGGAGCCTTTAGTATTGATAAGGTTGGGGATGCCGTTAAGGAATTCAATATCCGAGCAAAAGACGGCAGTAATACGAGTATAGAAGCTTTTACTGCTTTGGGTCTGAATGCAGAAGAAATGATGAATAAGTTTGCTCAAGGTGGCGAAACAGCCAATGAAGCCTTTTTTAGTGTCGTTCAAAAGTTACAGGAGATAGAAGATCCGCTTCTTAAAAATACGATAGGTGTGCAGTTATTTGGTACACAGTTTGAGGATTTGGAAGCCAGTGTATTGCCGGTTCTTGCTGGAATAAAAGACAGTACCGTTGCTAGCGGAGATGCTTTATCCCAAATAACCGAAGTAAAATACGACAACTTAACTGATGGAATTGAGGGAGTAAAGCGGTCACTGCAAGGTGTGTTCTTGCCTGCAGTAAGTGAAGTGTCGGGTGGTATCACAGACTTATTCTCGGGTTTATCCAATGGGATTAATGAAGCGGACGGGGATTTTGAAAAAATTGCAGAAGTAATCGGGGAGACTGTTGCTGGAATCACCGAATTAATCACAGAGCAGTTGCCTCAATTCGTTACGTTAGGGCTTCAAATCATTATGTCACTTGTTGGTGCGATCGTAGAAAACCTCCCAATGATTATTGATTCAGCCATGCAAATTGTGACGACTCTACTTCAGGGACTTATCGAGGCTCTACCTCAAATCACAGAAGGAGCGCTCTACCTGGTTCTCAGTTTGGTAGATGGCATCATTGCTAATCTTCCTGCCTTAATCGAAGCGGCTTTAACAATGATTGTCACGCTTGCAACCGGAATAGGCGAGGCTTTACCTAACCTTATTCCCTCTATTGTCTCTGCAATTCTTTTAATCGTTGAAACAATCATAAATAATCTCGACATGATTTTGGAAGCTGCTTTTAAAATTATCGAAGGTTTAGCTGTAGGAATTATCAATGCTTTACCTAGATTAATCGAAGCACTGCCAGCAATTATTACATCCATCATTAATTTTATAACTGGAAATCTACCAAAAATAGTCGAGATGGGAATTACCTTAATCATTCAATTAGCAGCGGGGCTAATCAGAGCGATTCCTCAACTTGTGGGCCAGTTACCACAGATTGTTTCTGCAATCATAGTTGGAATAGGAAAAGCGGCACTCTCCATTGGAGAAGTTGGGGTGAATATCGTTCGTGGGCTTTGGAACGGGATTTCTTCCATGATTGGATGGATCAAAAGCAAGGTTAGTAATTTTGTAGGTGGCATTGTTAGTAGTGTAAAAGGGGTTCTCGGAATCCGCTCTCCTTCGAAAGTATTTGCTGGGATTGGGGAGAACATGGGTGAAGGGATTGGGGTAGGATTCTCTGATGCCATGGGCAACGTAGAAAAAGTAATGGAAGGCGCTATTCCTACTGATTTTGATTTAAATATGGATAGTGTGGTTACTGGAGTGGAAGGTGGAAAGAGTGGTGCATCATTTGATGTCACGATTCCGCTAACGATTGACGGGAATGTATTAACTCGGGTCATTGCTCAACTTCAGTGGAACCAAAATACAGTAACCGTTAGAAACCTAGGAGTCGCTGGTTCATAAAAGGAGGGCAGATTGGTGATTGAAATCTATGCAGGAAGCACATTAATACAGACGATCCGAAAAGTGATGTCGGCAAATATAAGAGAAACACTTGAAGGAGAATTTACTTTATCGTTTACCGTCCTAGCCAAGTCTGCCCTTGCTTTAAAAACGAAACAGCTGGCCAAGTTAAATGATCAGTATTTTGAGATTGTGCAGATTACCAAGTCATTACAAGGTAGTTTGCCAGTTTGTTCTGTCACGTGTGAACATGTATCCTACATTTTAAACGATGAGATTTTTAATATAGATGTTTTTGACTTTACGGGAAATCCTGCAGCTGGATTGAATCAGCTATTATCAGGAACTCCTTTTTCAGCAGGAACGGTAGATTTTACTGAAAGCTGTACAATGAAAATCAATCAGGAAGTAACCAGAAGGGCTGCTCTTATGCAGTACATTGCCATCTTGGGTGGCGAAATTGAATACAATAGTTATTTCATTAATATTCGACAGCATCGAGGAAGTAGCGAGTATCAGCCGGTTATGGGTTCGAAAAACGTCACCGATGTATCTGTTTCCCATGATTCAAGGGAAAATGCCTCATCCTACAATATTTCTTTCTTTAAATTACTAAATCTAGCTGTTGGAGATAATGTGCATATTGTGTTCAAACCACTCGGCATTGATGTGAAAACAAGGATTATATCTTTGGAGTACAATCCTTTTTATCGCTATGACATTCGAGTGGAAGTAGGAAGGTATAAACCAAGTATTTCTGATACCTTCTACCGCATTGAAAACTCAATGAATAAGGTGGAAAGTTCGCTGAATGATGTGGGCAGTTCTGTGAATGGACTACAGTACCAAATGGATCAGCTTGGCGTTTCTTACACGATAGTAAAGAATTTGACGATTGATGAAACTATGATTCATGTAACCTATGAAGTTGAAAAAGGGGATACACATCAATACTTTGCTGATTATAGTTATACATCTGATAGTAGCGGACGAATCACAAGCATTACTTTACAAGATATTTTTTCAGAGTTGTTGTTAAAAGAAGTATCGACCTTGACAGTGGATGCTGCGAGATTTGATATTGTCTATGCTGATGGAGAGACGGCAAGCTACAACTATTCAACAGATAGCAGTGGAAGAATTACCGGAATTGAAAAGGTGGTGGAAGGATGAGTTATCACAGGAATTTTAACAATACATTAGCGATTTGGGCCGCTTTCGGTGGTAGAGGTGAACTCATTCTTCCAATTCCCACATTAAGTTGGCAAAGAAAGTATTATAACGACTTTGGTTACACCCAGTATGGAAGTGAAAGACAAATTAATGTGTACGATAATGGAAATGCACAGGTTGCGGTGTATTATGCTAAAACACCGTACATGTCTTATTTCAATAAAAGTACTGGAGAATGGACAGTAGTCGATGTTCCTTGGTGGAGTTATGGTCAACCAGAAATTTTGTATGCTGGTGGTGGAGTGTTTTTAGCAAAGATCGTAGGGCTTGCTAATATCATTGCTTCTTTTGATGGCATCACTTGGCATAACGCTGGGTACTGCCAAGGGGCACAAAACTCCATGACCACAGGGGCCTATGATTCTAGTATTGGTTCTGGAGTCGTTAGCTGGTGGTATTATAAGTCGCCGGTGTATTACAGTTTTGATTCGTTAACAGAAAGAACGGCTTGGACATTGGTAGGAGCGGATGGTTCATCGGTTCCTATTTTTAGTTACATGACCACTCATAAAGGAAGATTCGTTGGAGTTGTAGGTGGAGATCGTTCTATTGCAATAGCAAGCACCTCAAGCCCTGGTTCTTGGTCCACTACCATTCCAGAGGATTTAAATACATATTATATGTATATCCGTTCGGTAAACGATAAGCTTTTTGTAATGAAATATCGCTATGTTAGCGGAATCTTTCATGTGAACCTTTGTGTAATGAATGACAGTGCAACCGAGCTTACGGAGACCAATCTATCACATGTCGGGGATCTCGCCAATAATAACATTCCGAATCCCGAAAACATTATCTGGATGGAAGATTGGGGAAAATATGCTTTATTTAATGAGAGCATGCTTTATGTATCAGCGGATGGATTGACTTGGGAAGGAGTCGAACAACCGGGATTTACTACCACCAATTCTGATACGTTTGGCGGGGCTATCTATGTACCAGGTGACGGGTTTTATGTGAAAGCTAGTGGTTATGTGTATTATGCACCCTATTAAATAACGAAAATACAGGCGCTTTGTGGCTCTCTTGTCACAGGCGTCTTTTTATATAGATTAAAACAGGTTGGAGAGCGAGGGGAGAAACATGGCAATAAAAGAGTTTTGGATAGTTGTACAAACAGTAATTGCTGCAATGGGAGGTTGGTTGGGCTGGTTCCTTGGGGGACTTGATGGATTTTTATATGCACTCATTATTTTTATCATTGTGGATTACATTACCGGCATTATGGTGGCGATCATCAATAAAGAGCTTTCAAGTGAAATTGGTGCACGAGGGATTTTCAAAAAGATCCTTATTTTTATACTTGTCGGGATTGCTCATATCATTGACAGCCGACTGATTGGTGAGGGAAGTGTCATCCGCACAGCCGTCATCTTTTTTTATCTTTCTAATGAAGGAATTAGCATTATCGAAAATTCCACAAGAATTGGACTTCCGGTACCACAAAAACTGAAAGATGTTTTAGCTCAGTTGCATGGAAAATCGAAGGGAGAAGATGAGAATGGAACTAAACGTTAAGTATATAACCAGAAATGATTGTTTTACTGCTGGAAGGAAGATTACTCCTAAAGGGATCATGGTCCATTCCACTGCAACACCGGGTGTCATGGCAGCAGATTGGTTTAGTCGTTGGAATAAATCCTACAAAGCGGGTGAAACCAATCGACAGGTTGCTGTTCATGCGTTTGTTGATGATAGAGGGGTGTGGCAGTACTTGCCTTGGAATCACCGTGGTTGGCATGCTGGTGGAGCGGCGAATAATACGCACATTGGTTTTGAGATTTGTGAGCCCGGTGGGTTTTCTTATGGGAAAGGATCGGCGATGGTAGGCTATAACGTTTCAAAGAATGAAGCTTACTTTAGAAAGGCTTGGCAGAATGCGGTGGAGCTTTGTGTGATGCTGTGCCGACAATATGATTTAACAGAAGAGGATATCATTTGCCACTCTGAAGGAGCCAATAAAAGAATCGCAAGCAATCATGCAGATGTGATGCATTGGTTTCCGAAGCATGGTGAAAGTATGAACTCCTTCCGGACGGCAGTTAGAGTAGCATTAAATAAAGAAAATAGTCATGCAGCAGGAGCGCCGGGTATTCAGGTAGGCGATGTGGTTGCTATAAAAGATTCTGCTCTTAGGTATTATCCTGGTGGGCCTGGGATTCCAGAATGGGTAAAGACAGGCTCTTATCATAAAGTTACACAGATTGTATCCAGTGGAAAGGCAGTCGTAAAAGGCGGTAGACAATGTGTGTTACTTGGCAAAAAAGTAGATAAGAAGACAGGAAAAGAATCGGAAGGGATTATGAGCTGGATCGAGACAGGTTCCTTGATTGTATTGAAATCTTCTAGTCCAACCAAAAAGCCGCCTGATGGAAAGACTTTATATCGAGTACAAGTTGGCGCATTTTCAAATAAGAAAAATGCAGAAGTATTGCTAGAAAAAATAAAGAAAGCTGGGTTTGATGGCTTTATTAAGAAGGGTTAAAGCGGGATTACAAGGGCTGATAATTCTCAGGATGTCAGCTCTTTTTTCTGCTTTTTATCCATTTAATTACTTGCTATTAGGATGGAATTAAGTGATATATACAATAACCAAAAAAGCTGATGAACCTTGATACAGAGCGGATTCAGCAGTTTCTTTTGGGGAGCCATGATTGAATAGACGGAGCCAGGTGTTAAGGAATAGGGCTAAAAATTGAAAGGAGGCAAAAACATGGCAGAAGCATTATTTGGTTCATTTGGGCAAAGTGCAGGTGGCCCTTCATTAATGGATCCACCAGCAGAACAACCTAAGAAATTAAGAGTGGCTGCATATGTACGAGTCAGCAGCCTCTTAGATGAACAAGAAGGATCTTTTGATAACCAAAAGACACATTACACTCAATTAATTCGCTCCACACCGGGTTGGAAGATGGTTGACATTTATACAGACCAAGGAAGGTCTGGGACTTCGATGGCGAAGCGACCAGGCTTTAATCGAATGATTCGACACGCTTATGAAAAGAAAATTGATATCATCCTTTGCAAGTCGGTGTCCAGATTTGCGAGGAATGTACTTGACGCTATTAACACGATTCGAGAACTGACTGAGTTGGGAGTTCGAATTATTTTTGACAAAGAAAATATAGATACAGGTGATATGGCAAGTGAGTTTATCCTCACCATGCTATCTGCGACAGCACAGGAAGAGAGCCGAAGTATTTCAGAGAATATAAATTGGGCATTAGAAAAGCGGTATGAAAGAGGCGAACCAGTCTTTGTTAGAAAGCTGGGCTACCAAAAGAACGAACAAAAAGAATGGATCATCATAGAAGAAGAAGCGCACATTGTTCGAGAAGCATTTGAAGAAGCATTTAATGGAAAGACACCTGCTCAAATTGCTAAACAATTCATAAAAAAGAGATATAAGAAAATTAACGGACGAACAGATTGGACTTCCACCACAGTTCGATTGATGCTACTCAATCGGGACTACACAGGAGATGTCATTTGCCAGAAATATTATACGGAAAGTTACCTTTCCCATAAGAGAGTGGCTAATAATGGAGAACGAAATCAGTATTTTATCGAGAACCACCATGAACCGATTGTGAGCCGAGAAACATTTGAAGCAGTCCAGCGGGAACTAGAGAGGCGTAAAAAGCCAAATAAAAATAAAAAGGTAAATCGCTACCCGCTTTCCAGCCGGATTCAATGTGGGAAATGCGGAGGAAATCTACATCGATTCATTTGCAAAGGGGTTGTTAGATGGCGCTGTGAGAATAACGTAAGAAGTAAAGAGCTGTGTACCATGGGAAGCATTAAGGAAGAAGTGATTAGGGAAGCCATGCAAGATGCATTTCTCGAGCAATACAGGCTGGCACGGTTCATGTATGACATGGAGAGAATGAAAAAGGATCTTACAAGAGCTGTTGCTGCAAGGGACTTTTCTTACAACAGACTTCGCTTGGATTTAGAACAAATTTTATTAGAAGAGAATATTGCACTTATTAATGCCAATCGGTCTGAAGCGGATAGTACAGATGAGAAACTTGAGGAGCTGGCATCGAAAAGAGCATCTGTTGAAAAAGAACTAAAGATAAGAGAGGATTGGTGGGAGCTTCTGGATCAAGATTTTGCTTTTAGAGAAGAAGCCAATACAAAGCTCAAGGAACTAGATGCAGTAAGGGATCCATCTAAACAATTACAAAAAGAACTTCAAAATATTTCATTCTTAAGGGCATGGGTAGTACGTGTAAAAGCGATAACACCAATGTCCTTCTGTATGCATTGGATTGACGATAAGGAAACAATAGTTGATTTAAGAAAGGAGTAGGAAAAAATGAGTAGCCATCAAAGTTCATCAAGGGTTCGGATAATTCCTGCAAAAGCTAGAACGGGCCGAACGGAAGCAAATCCTGGTGGACAAAAGAAACGGATTGCAGTGTATGCCCGAGTATCCACTGACTCAGAAATGCAGGCAAGCAGTTATGAACTCCAAGTGGCACATTACAAAGATTATGTAAGTAAAAACCCTGCTTGGACTCTGGTTGATGTGTATGCAGATGAAGGGATATCAGGAACCTCAACAAAGAACCGTACAGAATTTAATAGAATGATTCAAGACTGTGAAGAAGGGCGGATTGACTATATTTTGACCAAGTCAATCAGTCGCTTCGCACGTAACACTCTTGATTGCATATCCCGAATAAGGATGCTCAAGAATCTACGACCTGCCGTGGGCGTTTTCTTCGAAAAGGAAAATATTGACACATTAGATTCGAAGTCAGAGCTTTTCCTAACCATTTTATCCTCGATGGCACAGGAAGAAAGTCGGAGCGTAAGTGAAAACACAAAATGGGGAGTGCAGAAGAGATTCCAACAAGGAATAGTCCATATGCCGACCACGTTTTTCCTGGGTTACGACACAACTGAAGATGGAGAAATAGTGATTAACGAAGAACAAGCAACGGTGGTAAGGCGTATTTTTCGAGAATTCTTAGAAGGTAAAGGGTGCCCAAGAATTGCAAAAGGCTTAACAAGAGACGGATTAAAGACAGGAAAAGGGAATAAAACATGGACGTCAGATGCAGTTTATAAAATCTTGAAACAAGAGAAGTACCAAGGCCACTGTTTAGCACAGAAAACCGTTACGATCGATTTTTTAACTCATAAACGCGTTCGCAACCATGATATTCAGCCACAATATTATGTGAAGAACACCCATCCAGCAATTATTAGCGAAGAAACCTTTGAGGCTGTTCAACAAGAAATGAAAAGGCGAAGCTTGATGATGAGGGACCCGGATAAAAAATATCGACAACACTTTAGTGGACACAGTCCATTTTCTAACCAATACTTTTGTGGAGAATGCGGAAGGCCCGTTATACGAAGGCGGATGACTTCAAGCAGGAAGGGGGAGAAGTATTACATTTCTGCTTGGCAATGCAGAGTGACCGCAGGACGAGATCCAGACTATAAAGATTGTAAAACAAGCTATGTTCATGAGACAGACCTTGAAAATGCATTTATGAAAATTATGAGGGAAATGAAAGAAAACCCCGATGAAGTAATAGAAGAAGCTAACCAAGCTATCGAAAAGGTATCCCTCTCACCACCGGAACAACAGCGACTGGAAGAGTTAAACAAGCAAATTGAAACCATAACAGATCGCATCAGTGACTTGGCTGCCAAGGAATCGGCTACAAGAGATGCTATCTACGATGCGACATTAAGGCACTTGATTTATGAACAAGAAATCCTTCAACAGGAGCGGGACAGCCTAGAGGAAAACATGCAAGAGCAACTCTACCTAGAAAAGCAGTTTCGATTCCTCCTAGACTTACTAGAAACTACGGAAGAACTAGAGGACTTTGATGTGACGCTTTTCAAAAACACTATCGAACGGGGCATTATTTATAAGGAGCGAATAGTTGAATTTCAATTTAAATGCGGGGTGAAACGGACCCTCTGTGTAAGAGAACGTAAGACTCCTAAGAAAAAATAAGCTAAATCTAATTGAATAAACATAAACCTCTTTCCACCCGGAAAAAGAACTTGAATGTTCTCGGGATGTGAGTGATAGATGGACACGAACCATTATCACTTATAGGAAAGGGGTTTTTGTATTGGATGAATTACAGAAAGGATTGTGGGTCCGCACACTTTGGAACCCAGTCAAAGCGAGGGAAGAAAGTCCGTTAATAGGAGAAAAACAAGTAAAAGTCGCTGCTTATTGCCGGGTCAGTTCTTCTTTAGACGTACAATTGCGCTCTCTTGAAAATCAGGTGAGCCACTATACCCATCTGATTCGCGAAAAGCCAAATTGGAAGTTTGTTGGAGTGTATGTCGATAACGGAACGAGTGGAACCAGCGCCAAGGGACAGCGGGGACTACAACGGCTGCTTCGCCACTGCGAAGAAGGAAGAGTCGATTTTATCTTGACCAAAAATGTATCTCGTCTGTCACGAAATGCAGAAGAATTGCTGACCATCGTTGAAAAGCTAAATGCAATGAAAGTTGGGATTTTCTTTGAAAAAGAGCATATTGATACATCCGTCCAATATAATAAATTTCTTCTAAGTACGTATGCAGCCCTTGCTCAAGAAGAAATCGAGACCATTTCAACATCAACCAGGTGGGGATTTGAAAAGAACTTCAAGAAAGGCATCCCTCGGTACAATAAGATGCTTGGTTATGATGTGGTGAAAGTAGATGGACGAAATACCCTTCAAATTAGCGAAGAAGGGGCAGTAATTGTTCGCCGTATCTTTGACTGGTTTTTACAGGGGATGACCATGGCTGAAATAGCACGAGAACTAATAAACCAAGGGATAAAAACATCAGTAGGCAAAGACCTGTGGAGAGGATCAACTGTAAAACATATTCTAACGAACGTGACCTATACCGGTAACAAACTGACGAGGGTTCGAACAAAAGACCTTTTCACCAATAAAACCACCAAACATATGAGAGATGAAATTGCGATTGAAAATTGCCACCCTCCAATCATTAGTATGCAAGTATTTGAACAAACACAGAAACGCTTAGAAGAAATTAAACCTAAGAGGAAGTCCACAGGACCAAAAGGGAATAAACATTCTCTTTCAGGAAGAATGACCTGTCACCGCTGTGGCTATCGGTTGAACAACTATCCCACGAGAAGGGTGAACTATTGGAAGTGCCAAGCGAGTGATATCGGCGCATGTGATTTTACATCGATTAGAGAAGATCGTTTGAGAGAGATTTTGCTTGAGGGCTTCAAACAGAAATTTGATATGACGAGTGATTCCGTTTTCGATACGGCCAAGAAGGTGCTTTTAGAGATTAATCAGAAGGACCATTTCGAGTTTCACCGATTAAGGTGGATGGCTGAACTGGAGTTAGCAAAAGAAGGGAAGGGTGAGCTGGCTAAAGTAGAACAAGCCTATAAAGAGTTTGAACAACACATCGCCAGGATTGAAGATGATCGAATCTTTCGGAACCAAACATTGAGCTGGCTTGAGACGGTCCAAAATATAGAGGAGTTTCTAGAAACCATTACGATTGAACAGCTTAGGGCTTGGTTGATGGGAGCGGTCATTTATTCTCCCGATGATTATCGCATTGAGTGGGTCGATGGGACAGAAACCATCGTAGGGGAGATGCCTGATAGTCTACAGAAAGAAGAGATTCTTGAAAGTCAATCAAACAAGAAGTTTCAAAAACAACAAGAGCATGAACCACTGTATCAGATCATTGATGCAGAAGGACATTTGAAAGAAAGGAGTGAGGAAAGCATGCAAGCACATATGGAACGAGAAATCATCAAAATTGAACCGAAAAAAGGGCAAAGCATGTTGAAGACGATAGAAATGAACTTGCGTGACCATCCCTCCTCAACAACAAACCAGCCGGTTACAAAACCACTTAGAACTGCTGCCTATTGTAGGGTATCAACGGACCGTGAAGAGCAGCTAACCAGTTATAAAACACAGGTAGCTTACTATACGTATTTAATCCTCAAAGATCCTCGATACAAATTTGCCGGGATATTTGCGGATGAGGGGATATCCGGAAAATCCCTTAAAAATCGAACAGATTTCAAAAAGCTGATGGATGAATGTACTCGTGGGAATATCGATTTAATCCTTTGTAAGAGCATTTCAAGATTTAGTCGGAATACATTAGAAACGTTAAAAGCTGTCCGGTTATTGAAGTCTCTCCCTCGACCGGTGCACATATATTTCGAGAAAGAGAACATTCATACAGAAGATGCTGATAGCGAATTGCTAATTACAATTTTCGGTAGCATTGCTCAGGAGGAAAGTATAAATATCGGAAACTCCATCGCATGGGGAAAAAGAAGTATGGCCAAGCGCGGCATAATTAAAGTAGGAAACGCCAACTATGGTTATCGGATTGGAGAGAAGCATCAATGGATTATCCATGAAGAAGAAGCTAAAGTTGTTCGTCGTATTTATGCGGAATTGCAAGCAGGGAAAAATTACACCCAAATCATAACCGGATTAACTAAAGATCGCATTCCAAGCCCAAAAGGAAAAGATGTCTGGAGTCTTAGCACGGTGAAGGGTATCCTGCAGAATGTGGTCTATAAAGGAGATTATCTTTATCAAAAATATATCACCGTGGATACATTAGAAGAAAAGACTGCTCCTAATGAAGGGGAGTTACCCCAGTATTATATTGAGGGCCACCATGAGCCTATTATTGCTCCGGAAGAATGGGAGAAGGTACAAAGCATTATCCAAAAACGCAGCGAAGCCTTCAAGCAGCTGAACTACCAAAAGTATTCTAAAGACCAGCATAAAAATTCTTCTTTTACAGAGAACTTGTATTGCGGAGAATGCGGTAATGTACTAGGGTATGAACGAAGCTTGGAGAGACGAGGATCCAACGGAACCAAAGAAATCAATCGTTGGGTTTGTAGGCTGGCAGAGAAATATTACGCTGTGAACGGCTGTTCATCCCAACGATTTCATCAAGACTATCTTGAAAAGCACTTTATTAATCTATTAAAAGAGTTTGAACAAGACGAGACATTTCAACAAGAAGTAGAAAGAGTCATTGCTCAAACAGTGTTAAGTGCTCAGGAGCTGAAGCAAGAGGAAGAGGCTCAAAGAAGGATGGAACACTTGAATCAAGAGCTATATGAGGCAGTAGATGAAGAACTGCATAAAGACGGACAAGATCATCAAAGGGTGGATGCCCTAAGTGAAAAGATAGTAAAACTGCACCAGCAGTTGAAAGACTTCTCTGACCGTAAAAAGCTAGCAGAGCATTATAGAAATGAATTCAAAGAGCTGAAGAAGGGAATCAAAAAGCTGGGGGATGAAAAGAATCTGGCATTCCCTGCGGACCTTTTTGAACAGTTCGTGGAACAGGCTAAGGTCTATAAAGATGGTAGGATTGTGTACCAACTAAGCCTGGGCCTAGAGTGGTCAACGGATGAAAGATATGAAGATTACAAACAGCAGATTGCCATGGAAAGAAAAGCTGAAAGGCTCGCCAAACGAAAAGAAAAACAGGCAGCATTTTTAAGAGGGCCAGAGGTTACTGCCTTACTGGAATATTGTGAGGAGCCACGGAGATGGGGGGAAATCCTGGCCTTTATGAACACGATGATGACGATCTCAGAATCCTATTTCAGGAAGAGCATTGTACTGCCATTGATGGAGAAAGGGAAGTTACACAAGGATTTTATACCAGGCAGTCAAAGTAAGCGAAAATATTATATGGTGAAGAAGTAATGAGAACCCACTGAGTAGGCTGATGCAGCTGCTTGGTGGGTTCTTTTTTATTATAATAGAACATTCTGTACTTTATTATAGTTGTTTATGTATTCTAGTAAATCAATATGTTGTCTGTTTAGGAGATCGGCTTCCTGTCCTTGATAATATGGTGATAGCCTCCAGTATTCATGCTTATCTAATCCCTCAAGAAAGTTTGGATTTGGAAAATAATCATCTCTCCATATTAGAACGTCAGATTCGTGTTTTCCAGAACCGTTTAAGCCTAGAGCTGAGTTACTTAAATTACTACTACCAACAATCATTGCAAATGGAACATTATCACGTGTTTTCATAGAAATTTTTGCATGCCAGTTTCCGTAAGTATCGATTAAGAATCGTTTTTGATTACAGTGACAACCTCGATTCATATAATGAACAAAATCAATATAACGATCGTAGTGACATTTAGAGTTATTGCTTTTACAAGTGCAACGTGATCCAAAGTTTCCTGAAAGCGTAATGAGTTGCGAATTATTATAACCTTGGAAACCTAGGTTAATATTATTACGTAAATCAAAATCCTGGGCTCCTGTGTAGCCGCTACTTAGTATTAGCCCCTCTCCAGAACTGGATACTAACTTATTTAATTCACGATAGAAAGGGCTAGTACCTTCAAGATTCTTTCTAAATAGAATTGCAATCCCCATTTACGGTTCCTCCTACTAACACCTTTTTAATCAATTATAGCACCTATAAAAATCGTATATGAGAATAACTCTTTTAAATTCTTACATTTCCATAATTTCACATGATGGTATAATAGTCTTAGAAACTTTTGGATTAGAAGGGATGGTGTACAGCTTGGATTCAGCCTACCTACATAATTCTGTTTTTAACATTGAACTGAAAAGAAGAGAGTTAGAACAACAAAACTTATCACGATCTGAGGTTAAACGTTGGTTCGAAGATAATTATCGTGTTTTTTCAAAGAAGAGTGCGTTTACTTGTTTATGCTGCAACAAACCAGTAAATATGAATTTAACCAAGGATGAGGGAAGACCTTTTTATTTTCGCCATAATGATGAAAGTGAATGTTCTTACTCTGAAAATACCACAACGTATGATAAGCATGTTTCTAAACATGAGGTTAAATCTAAGAAAGATATTGGTCTCACCATTTTTAAAGAGATATTAGAAGGTGAGCTGAAACCCTATGACGTTGAGATTGAGCGAGGGTATCATTACAAAAAGAAACTTTCATTTATTCCGGATTTTATCATTAAGTTTCCGAACTCCGAGGAACGATGGGCGATTGATTATTTTACGGCAATCGATCAGGGGTTAACCTCAGGTAGCTATGCTCGCCATTTATCCAAGCGAATGAAAACCTATAAAGAAGAAGGTTTTAGGCCCTTTTCATTCGTGGACTATAGTTGGCTTTCTTTTTTAGAAGAGACGAATAAAGGAACCTTACTTACTGCTGAAACTTATGTAACTAGTAAAACTCATGAAGATAGTCTGTGGGATACATTTCTTGAGGGAAATTTACAAGGTGAATTATTAGACTTTTTTATGAAAGATACAGTAGCGACCATAGACGAATTTAATACTAGAAACATCGCGTATGTAGATGTATTTAATCGGCTATGTACAATCTTTCGTTTCATACCAATATCACAACAGGATCGGAATATAACTTTTTATAAACTATCATCTTCTGAAGTACCCCTGGCACGAGCGTTGTCAGTGAATGCTGATCAAAATCATTTTGTACTTTCAAAGGAAAATGAGGATGAGAGGAGAAATGGTTTTCTAAAGGAACTAATTGAAAGGAAACAACAATTTGAGTTAGAACAACAAAGGTTAAGAGAAGAACAAGAAAGAATTAGAGCAGAAGAAGAGAGAATTAAACAAGAGGAAGAAAAGCAAAGGGCACGATTAAGGGCTCGAGAATTGGAATGGCAAAAACAAAGACAAAAAGCCAAAGAGCTAGAAGATGAAGAAGCCGAAAGAGAAATGCAAGAAAGGATGAGAAGAGCGGCTTTAAGGCCAATCGAGGTTCATCCGGACGGTTGGGATCAAAGGTCCAAAAGACCAAACCGATATGGAAACTATACCTATCAACAAAGTCCACCGGAATCTAGTTATACGAAAACAGAGGATCCTGCAGATAAAAAGAAAAAAGAGAAGGTTAGAGATATACTGCTATCGCAACCTATTAAAGGTGAACTCTATATTGATGGGGATAAAAGAGCTTGGCGGATTGTAATATTGAAGTGGATTAACGAAAATCAATCAGGTGATTCGCTAGTTGTTTCATTAGAGAAGGTTATCGGTCATATGAGAAGTTCAGGGATTTCCTTTAATCAAAATGATAAACTGGCTAAGTACCCAATAAAAGAATTTCTCGCGTTTTATGGGAAGACGGTAAAAGCAGAACTAAAGAAAAAAATCGAACTTACCATTCAGGAATAGGCCTTTAAAATTATTTATATATAATAGTAAGAACTCGGCAAATTTTGCTCATCACTATACGTGGTGGGCATTTTTTTATTTGTTATAGGGGGGATATATTTTGCGTATTTTTATCCATACGTCCTCACGGCGGTTCTTGAGACGGTGCGTATGTTAAAGGCACTGAAGCCTCCAGTCGAGGTGGTGTTTCAAAAAGAGAACATACGAACTTTAGATGAAGACGGCGAAGTGATGCTGACGGTTTATAGTGGACTGGCCCAGGAAGAAAGTAGAAGCCTTGCAGAGTCAGTAGCTTGGGGAAAGCGCAGGTTAGCAGAGCGAGGGCAGTTTAAAACAAAGTATGCAAGGTACGGATATGATTATGATGAAGATGAGAACCTGGTAATCAATCCAGAACAGGCTGAGGTGATTCGCCGCATTTATCGTGAGCTTTTAGCAGGGAAAACGACAAATCAAATATGTATTGAATTGACTGAAGACGGTATTGAAACAGCCAGAGGAAGAAAGAAGTGGCATAGTACCTCGATGGATAGCATGATTACTAACCCGATATACTGTGGGGACTTTGTGTACCAACGATATTACGTAACAGACACATTAGCGGGAAAACAGGCTGAAAACAGAGGTGAACTTCCTCAATACACAATAAGGGATCACCACCCCGCAATCGTAAGTAGGGCAGATTGGGAAGCGGCTCAACAAATTATGAACAATCGGAGTGAGAATAGAAGAGGAAGTAAAAAAAGGCCTCACGACCGCCAAGAGTTCTTTAACATATTTCATTGCTCAGAATGTGGTGCACCGGTAATTCATGTAAGAAGTTCAAGAGGTGGGGTTCATTATTGGCGGTGCAGAACTGCCGAGAAAAAGTACGTCGAAGAAACCTGTGAGGTCCGAGGATTTAGAGAAATATCAATAGAACATACTTTCATGGCACTGTTACAAGAAATGAAAAAGGATGAAGGGATTAAGGATGAAATTAGGCAAGCTCTCAAAGACCATGCCCCTGATGACAACGAACGCAATAGGATAGAACAAGTTAAGGAAGAGATGCAGCAATTATATTATCAGCTCTATGATACGGTAGAGGAAGGTGAAAAGCATGGTGGCGATCCAAACCAGATAAAGGCTATAACGGACCAGATTGTGGAGTTGCAAAATCAGATTTATGAATTTGAGGACAGAGAACAAAAGGGGCATGAAGCGGAAAAAGACCTAGCGTGGTTTCTGGAGGAATTAGAAGGCATTCAGGATTTTAAGCCAGATAAGGAGCAGATTGAATTCCGGCCAGATATTTTCAGCCGAATTGTTGAAAAAGGGGTAATTCATCCTGACGGAAGGATTGTCTACGATTTGAAGTTTGGCATGCAGATGACCGCTACTGGAAATGAAAAGATGGCATGGCGGTTGAGGAAGAAAGGCAAGCCTCGTAAAAAGAAAAAGTGAATATGCGAAAATAAGCAACCCACTGAGTTAGCGTATTCTAGTGATGCGGTTACTTGGTGGGTTTATTTAATTATTAGTAACCAATGTAGGGCATTTTTATGTATCAATAATACTTTTTATGCATAGAATAGAGGATTAAGGATATTAATTGACAAACAAAAAAATTAATTCATAATTAAAGGTAATTATAATTATGAGAGGTTTTTAATCGTGTCGTCATTTACTTATTATAAATTAAACACAGCGGAACAATTGGACCTATTTTATAACCAAGAAGGTAAATTGAATTTAGAAGAAATAAGAAGAGCAATGGGACAAAAGGTTGCAACACTTGATACTGAGGGTAAGATAACAGGAGAAGGTTTCCTACACCCCAGATTTGAAAATCGCAACGGTGTAAATGTACTTGAAGCCTACGGTACAGATCTTGTTAACCTAGGTAATTACTTTGCTACCACTTTCCATAATGGAAGTGTAACCACCACAGAAACTCAATACACTTTTTATTCAAAGACACGAATTATTATTACGGAAGATAGTGATTTAATTTTAAAGTTTGATAATAGCACTGAAGAAAAAGCAAAAGGTAAAGTAAAAGCATTAATTGAAGGTTTGGGGTTTGAGACAACACTTTTTAAATTAGATGATGCTTTGTTAAGAAAAATTCAGGCTGAAGAATCCTTTGTATGGTCTGCTGCAAAAATTGATCGTATCGACAAGGAAGGCGATAAAACCACAAAGGTTTCTTATGAGATTGATCTTGCAAACGATGTTCATCCCTCGCAAGTTGATGATGCTTATAGAGAACATGGGCAAATGTCTCATATTAAATTTCAAATTCCTTACGATGCTACAGGAGCCCCAAATAAAGTTACAGTAAGTTTATACAACAACGGGCATAGAGCTTTTTTTGAGGAAGATGAACTTGGCGGTGCTCAAGCCAATGATTTCGTTGTTTACTTAATGAATAGGTTGAAATCCCTTTAGAAAGGAGTGCTAACTATGAATTTCTCATTACTTAAAGTTGATAATCCCAATAAATTAAAATCTTTATCAAGAAACAAAATTAACTTCTTTAAAAAACAAGAAGACGTTTCTTTGTTTCACTTTAATAAAATTGATAATGACTTATATCATGCGGTATTCAACATTAGTGATGAATATCAGGTTAGCACTAAAAAATTGGGGAATCAACATAACTACATATATTCATCATTAATCAATTTTTTCTTTTTACCTGAAAATAAATATGCTTTTATGGAATATATAAATAAAGAATATTTAGAAGAAGTATTAACAGATGTAAATAAAAGAACAAAAGCTTCTCTTAGTAAAATTGAAATTAATAATAGTCTTTTTAAATTAATTTATAATGATTTAAACGGGACGATAAAAAAGTTGAAATATACAAATGAAGAAGATGAGTTCTTTGATTTAGATTTCGTCACAAACGAAAAATTCCTAGGGATAATTAACTCAAATATTATTGAAGAATTAACAGTGCTAGTGGAAAATCAATTTATTACTATTAATAAAAATGGCAGAGTCTCTGTTGACAACAGTGAAGAGCAATTTCTTGTGACTTTTACAAAGAGGATATTGAATGCGATTAATTAGAATAATTTTATCAGTAATATTATTAGTTATTGGTTCAATCCTAGGGGATGGATATAAAAATAATCTCTATTTACTGTGGTTATCTTCTTCTGCATTTTTAATTATTTATTCTGAATTTATTACAACCACTCTTAATAACACAAGAGATCAGTTAGGCACATATAAAGATAAAGTTTCAACATTAACTATGCTAAAAGGAAATGGCGGTAACATAGTTCAAATGTCTGTAATTCCCAATGGTAAAATTATTGCGGGTAGGGAAACAAAAGTAGATGTCTATGCTACATTTGCTACTCCAGTAAGTAATGTGCCAGATTTAAAAATAGTTACAGATATTGAATGGGATATAAAGATTTCTAATCAAGTTCAACAGAAGAGAAACTATGCTGGTAAAATTGAATATATATTAAATAATCCACTTATAACACAGATTGATGATAAATTTATTAAATATAGTTTTTTTATCCAAATTAATAATGTTGGGCAGCAAAACTTTAAAATCGAATTAGATAATGGAACCATTAATAGTGAACTCAGAAACTCGTTTACTGTTCATGCTTCCTAATATAACTTTAGAGCTCATCTCCATATTGGGGGGATGGGCTTTTTTTATTTGCTCATTACTATCTAAACCGCATAGTATCTATTTTTGCAAAAACATCATTATATAAAGATAAAAAAGAGGGTTTAGATACAATATATAGTGTTTTAGGTTAGATATAATTCTATATTTAGTTTTCTTATCTAACTAGTATCATGGGGTTTTCTTCGAAAAGGAAAATATTGACACATTGGATTCGAAGTCAGAGCTTTTCCTAACGATTTTATCCTCGATGGCACAGGAAGAAAGCCGTAGCGTAAGTGAAAACACGAAATGGGGAGTGCAGAAGAGATTCCAGCAAGGAATAGTTCATATGCCGACCACGTTTTTCCTGGGTTATGACACAACTGAAGATGGGGAAATAGTCATCAACGAAGAACAGGCAGAAGTGGTAAGGAGAATATTTCGAGAATTCCTAGAAGGTAAAGGGTGTCCAAGAATTGCAAAAGGCTTAACAAGAGACGGATTAAAGACAGGGAAAGGGAACAAAACGTGGACGTCAGATGCGGTTTATAAAATCTTGAAACAAGAGAAGTACCAAGGACACTGCTTAGCGCAGAAGACCGTTACGATTGATTTTTTATCGCATAAACGCGTTCGCAACAGAGATATTCAGCCACAATATTTTGTGAAGAATACCCACCCAGCCATTATCAGCGAAGAAACCTTTGAAGCCGTTCAACAAGAAATGAAAAGACGAAGTTTGATGATGCGGGACCCGGATAACAAATACCGGCAGCACTTTAGTGGGCACAGCCCATTTTCCAATCAGTACTATTGCGGAGAATGTGGAAGGCCGGTGATACGCAGACGGATGACTTCAAGCAGAAAGGGGGAGAAGTATTACATTTCTGCATGGCAATGCCGAGTGACCGCAGGACGAGATCCAGACTATAAAGATTGTAAAACAAGCTATGTTCATGAGACAGACCTTGAAAATGCCTTTATGAAAATTATGAGGGAAATGAAAGAAAACCTCGATGAAGTAATAGAAGAAGCGAAACAAGCCATTGCAAAATCATCCCTCTCGCCACCGGAACAACAACGGCTGGAGGAGTTGAACACGCAAATTGAAGCGATAACCGACCGCATTAGTGAATTGGCTGCAAGAGAGTCAGCCACCAGCGATGCCATTTACGATGCGACATTAAGGCATCTGATTTATGAACAAGAGATTCTTCAACAGGAGCGGGACAGCCTAGAGGAAAACATGCAAGAGCAACTTTATTTAGAAAAGCAATTCCAATCGCTCCTAGTCTTATTAGAAGAAACTGAGAAACTAGAGGACTTTGATGTAACGCTTTTCAAAAAGACAATCGAACGGGGCATTATTTATAAGGAACGAATAGTTGAATTTCAATTTAAATGCGGGGTGAAACGGACACTCTGTGTAAGAGAACGTAAGACTCCTAAGAAGAAATAAGCTTAAACAAATTTAATAAATATGAACCTCTTTCCACCCGGAAAAAGAACTTGAAAGTTCTCGGGATGTGAGTGATAGATGGACACGAACCATTATCACTTATAGGAAAGGGGTTTTTGTATTGGATGAAATTCAAAAAGGGATGTGGGTCCGTACGTTGTGGGATCCAGTCAAGGCAAGAGAAGAAAGTCCGTTAATCGGAAACCATGAAGTGAAGGTAGCTGCTTATTGTCGAGTGAGTACAGATATAGAAAAGCAATTGCATTCGCTTGAGAACCAAGTGCAACATTATACCCATCTGATTCGAAGTAAACCAAACTGGAAGTTCGTTGGTGTGTATTTTGATAACGGCACGAGTGGAAGGAATGCCACCAAACAGAAAGGGTTACAACGTCTAATCCGCCATTGCCATGAAGGGCGTGTCGATTTTATCTTGACTAAAAATGTATCTCGCTTTACCCGGAATGCCGAGCACCTGATTAAGATTGTGGTGGAGTTAAAAGGGATTGGGGTTGGCGTGTATTTTGAAGAGCAGAAGGTAGATACCTCGGTAGAATACAATCAATTTCTGTTAAGTACCTATGCAGCTTTGGCACAAGAAGAAATTGAAACAATCTCGGCCTCTACCAAATGGGGTTATGAAAAAAGTTTGCAAAAAGGAAAGCCAAAGTTTGTAGCGACCTACGGCTATCGAAAAATCACAAAAGATGGACAGCCCACCCTTGAAATCAATGAGGAACAAGCAAGGGTAGTTCGCTTGATATACGATTGGTTTCTACAAGATTGGTCCATCCCAGATATCAAACGAGAACTCATACGCAAAGAGATTCCAACCATGAAAGGCGGGAAAGTATGGGGGACAAAAAACATTAAATATATGTTGCAGAATCCTACCTATACCGGTAATAAAGTGGCCAGACTTCATTCTACTGATTTGTTTACCAAGCAAAAAACGATTAACAAGGATGACCACATTACGATTGAAAATACCCATCCAGCCATTATCAGTATTGATGTTTTTGATCGGGCTCAAGAGAAGTTTAGTTTGGATAATAAATCTCCACGTAAGCGAACCACTCCCGCAGAACCACATGCTTTTCAGAAACAAATCATCTGCCAGCATTGTGGAAAACTCATAAGAATTCATAAAAGGAAGAGCGGTAATATCTGGCGGTGTAATGCAAGAAATGCGGGTGTTTGTGAGGGACCAGAATTACAAGAACATCAATTACGAACCATGATACTAGAGGCGTTCGAGAAAAAGTTCTTAGAAGATGAAAATGTTCAAATCGGTACTTTGAAGAAAATACTGACCGTTGCCAATCAACAAGACCATTTCGAATTCCATCGGTTAAAGTGGCTGACAGAAATGGAGATGGCTCGAACTACGGATACCGATGAAGAGCTGAAGAAAAAAGAAGAAGCGTATCGAGCATTTGAAGAACATATTGAAGGTGTAGAAGATGGACGACCTTATCGCACAAATACGATTCAATGGTTGGATTCCATTGAGGATATGGAAACTTTTTATGAACAAGTCACTCTAGAACATTTCAGGGCATGGGTTTTAAGCACATCGGTAACGACTGAAAGAGACTATGAGGTGAAATGGTTGGATGGAACGGTGACGACCATTGGAACTCCTTTAATAAAGGAAATAGATTCACCATCAGCAGAAAAAAGCCAGACAACAAAGGAGGTGACTTCTGAATTGAAATTACTGAATGTCAAAGGCGAATTAATGATAGAGGAAAAGGAAATTAAGAAATCATCCATTCCTAAAAGAGAAGTGCAGAAGATTGAACCAAACAACAGTAAAGCGATCTTGCAGACGATTGAAGCCTCGATGGAGGGGGTGAATAAACAACCTTCTTCCCATTTAAATACTAAAACCGCCCTGCAAACAGCTGCTTATTGCCGTGTTTCAACGGACCGTTTAGAGCAGCAATCAAGCCTGAAAACACAGGTAGCATACTATACTTATTTGATTTTGAAAAACCAAAACTATCAATTTGCAGGCATCTATGCAGACGAAGGGATATCGGGGCGTTCCATGAAAAATCGAGATGAATTGAATCGGCTCATTCGAGAGTGTGAACGAGGACGAATTGACGTCATCTTGGTCAAGTCCGTTTCCAGACTTAGCCGGGATATTCAAGACACACTGGAAATAACGAGATATCTTCGTCAGCTTCCAAATCCAACCTACATTTACTTTGAACGTGAAAATATATGGACTTCGGACCCTCAAGCAGACCTTATGTTATCCATTTTCGGAAGCATTGCACAAGAGGAAAGTATCGGTATGGGTAGGTCCATGGCATGGGGTATCCGCAGCATGGCCAAGCGGGGCATTATCCATCGGAAAAGACCGAACTATGGTTATACCATTGATGATAACTACCGTTGGCATATAGTGAAAGAAGAAGCGAGCGTGGTCCGGCGCATCTTTAGAGAAGTACGAAAAGGAGTCACTGTGGCTCAAATCGCAGTGGATCTAAGTGAAAAAAAGATTTCCACTCCAACCGGTAATTCAACAAACTGGGGAACGGGTACTATCAAAAACATCTTAAGAAATGTGGTTTATAAAGGCGATATTTTATTCCAACAAACGATAGCGGTGCAAAATGGTCGAAAGAAAAACATTCCTAATGAAGGTCAAGAACCTCAGTATTATATAGAGGCGCATCACGAACCGATCATACCAAAGAAAAAATGGGATGAAGTACAGAAGATATTAGATGAGCGAGCGGAAGAGGTAAAGAAGAAACGTTCAGCTCCCTTGCCAGAAATCAATGAAAATAAAAATGAAACATTCTTAGAGAAGATGATTTGTGGGGAATGTTCAAAACAAGTAGTCCATTATGTGAATAAGAGGCCGAAAAAAAATGGTGACTATTATCAACATTTTTGGGTCTGTTATCGAGCAGGCTTTCCGCATTATCATGTTCATGACCCATGTGATTCTAAGGGTTTTAAACAGGACTATTTTGAACAAGATTTTAAACACCTATTAACTAACATTTATGAGGATTCTACATTCTATCAGAAGGCAGAGCGGGCGATTGAACAGATGGACTTGACACCAGAAGAGAAAATTGAGGAAGAGCAGTTAGAAAGGGAAGTGAAACTATTAAATCAAGAACTTTATGAGGTGGTCGATGAAAGCCTTCATGGTCAGGGGAGAGATACAGAACGAGTTGACCAAATGACTGAAAAGCTTTGTGCCATGTATGAGAGACTTGCGGCTTTTCGAGATCGGAAGGAGAAAGTGGAAGAGGAACGAAAGGCACTCAAGCGTTTTATGAAAAATTTGAAAGCTTATATAAAAAATGAATCAAAAGCCTTCCCAAGTGAAATCTACACAGACGTTTTGAAACATGCGGCTGTATATAAAGATGGCAGCGTTGTGTATCATTTGCGCTTCGGATTGGAATGGACGACCAACGAGGTGTATTCTACTTTTAAGGAACAATGTGAAGCACAACGGTGGGCGAAGGTAAAAGCAAAACACGAAGCATTTCTTAGAGGGCCAGAAGTGGCTGCCCTTATTGACTACTGCCGGGAACCGAGAACGGTGAAAGAGATGTTGGCATTTATGCAGCAAAGGGTAAAAATCGGAAAAACAAAACTTGTTGATCGAGTAGTTATGCCATTGTGGAAGGAAGGGACGTTTGAGCGCTTCTTGAGAAAAAGAGAGAACTTTAGGGAGTATTTGTATTATGTAAAAGAAGCGGAGAAATAAGTGTAATCTGGCAAACTATTAATCTACCAAAATAGTTTATTATAAAAAATTCACGACCATTTGGGCTCATCTCCATTCAGGGGATGGGCCGTTTTTTTGTTTTAGAAGGAAGAAAGAGAGAGGGACATGCTGCGTGTTATAATAGAATTTGAATTTCATTTCATTAAAGGGGGAGGAATCATTAGTGGATGATTTAATGGTATTAAAGGAACTCTTTTCTCGGGCCACTTTAAATACAATGTCTGGAGCAAAGAAAAAAGCATTTCAATACACCTTAACTGCTATATTCATAAATTTAATTAGTGGTCGACAAGCCACACAAGGACAAGTGGGGAATATTCAATTAGCTTATGAAATAAAAGAATCTAGATTAAAAAAAGAGCAATATGTAATTTGGGGAAACAATATTTGGAAAACGGTACAGGATAGTTTACATAAAAGCAATTTCAAAAAGCCATACGATAATGAGTTGGTAAATCGAATCATTGCTTTTACACGAGAAAGGCTAAGTGATATAGAAAAAGAGGAAGTTAGCCTTTTTCAAACAAAGCAAATCAAAGATATTTTAGACTATAAAAAATTCACCGGACAGCCTGCGTTTAATGATAATCATTGGTTTGAATTAAATATTTATAAAGGTGTGTATCCAACTATACCAGAAATGATTATTTTTAATGACTTAAAAGTTCATTGGAATTTATACCTGGAGCTTTTAGCAGAACAAGATGAGAAAAATAAACAGCTAAGCCATCAAGAACGATTTGAAATGATAACAGATGTAAAATCTAGAGAATTACGAAACAAAATTGGAGGCATGCAAAGGAACTTAGTCTTCTTGGCTGTAACCTTTGTTGAAGCGTGTTTATACGATTTCTTCTATAATATAAAACTAGGAAACCATGAGGAAACGGAAGCAGTGAAAGATGTATTAAAAGAAAAGAAAATAAATGATAAACAAATTGTTGAAAATATCATTTATAAACTATATCCGGAAGAAGTGGAAAAGGTAAAGCCACATTATGCCAATTACAAGGAAGTTTTAAATTACAGAGATAGGTATGTTCATGCATCGCCCTTTATGGATGAATCGAAACATATATCTCAGCTGCAGCCTTTGCTACAGGTGACGAAAAATAAAACCATTGAGTTTCTTCAGTACTGTTATGATTTTATTCGTCAAATAGACGATATTCTACCAGACAAATATAAAATGCTATTTTGGATGTTTGATGATGAAGTGAATTTTCATAATGAGGAACCGTTGCAGCTCACTAACGATCAGTCCAGATTAAGTAAGATTAATTATTATGGTTAAAAACGTTGTATTACAATAGAAGAAAAACGACCAATCAGGCTCATCTCCATTCAGGGAGGTGGGCCATTTTTTTTCGTTTTATGGGGTGAAAATCGCTCTAAAAATGAAACGAGAAAATAACAGGGAAAGGAGGAAGAATAACTGGTCTATATAATAGTAGAAACTCGGATATTTTAATCTATATTTTGCGTATTTTTATCCACACGTCCTCACGGCGTTTATTCTGACCAAGAATGTATCAAGGCTAAGTAGGAATGCGGAACACCTTATCACTATAGTCGAACAATTAAAAGAAAGAGGCGTAGGCATCTATTTTGAAGAGCAGAAACTAGACACTTCTATAGAATATAATCAATTTCTTTTGAGCACGTATGCAGCTCTTGCTCAGGAAGAAGTTCAGGCAGTTTCGAACTCTGTGAAATGGGGGTATGAAAAGCGATTGCAAAAGGGTAAGCCTCCATTCAATCACATCTTTGGATATAGAAAGGCTACCAAAAATGGACAGGCCACATTAGAAGTTCATCAAGAAGAAGCAAAGGTGGTTCAACAGATATTTGATTGGTATTTACAAGGGTGGACCCTAACAGGAATTGCAAAAGAGCTGACGAAACGAGGAATCAAAACAGCTAAAGGGAAAGATGTATGGCAATCCCAAACAGTGAAAGGGATGTTGAAAAGACCTACCTATACAGGAAATAAGGTATCAAGAATTCATTCAAAAGAGTTGTTTACGAATAAATATTCGCAAGGAACTCAGGATCAAGTCATGATAAAAAATACTCACCCACCCATTATTAGTCTTGAAGTTTTTGAACAGGCTCAAGAGCGCTTGAACCAAAATATTCAAAAAGCAAAAAAGCCAAAAAAGAAGGAACCGCCATCATTCAGAAATCGAATCTGTTGTTACCGCTGTAATTACCGATTAACTTATACCAGGAGAGTTTCAGCGAGTTACTGGCAGTGTCACGCAAGTAGGGTGGGTGAATGTGAAAATCCAATGCTTACAGATGATCGCCTATATGAAATTATTTTGAAGGCACTAAATATGAGATTTAATATGGATGACTCTAGCACTCTATTAACCTTAAAAAGAATACTCCAGAAAACTAACCAACAAGATCATTTTGAGTTTCATAGATTGAAATGGTTATCTGAGATGGAAATCGCAAGAGAAACCCTATCCGATAAGGAAATCATGCAGTTAGAAAAAGATTATCGAGAATTTGAAAAAGAGATTGGAAAAATTGAAGAAGATCGACCATTCCGGATGAAAACCCTCCAATGGCTTGAAAGTGTAAAGTCGTTGGAGGACTTCTGTGGAAAGGTCACATTGGATGAACTAAGAGGTTGGGTTTTAGATATAACTGTAGCATCTGAAAAGGATTATGAGGTGGTATGGCTAGATAAAACCACTACGACAATAGGGAATCCTACACAGTACGAACATACAAAAATTAATAAAACGAAAGAAAATGTAACAGGAGAGGAGGTGAAGCAAGAACTGACCCTCCTCAATGAAAACGGTGATTTTAAAGATAAGGATGAGGGTGAAATGGCTGGAAAAACAATAACAAGAGAAGTTGAAGTGATTGAACCAAATAAAGGACAAAGTATTCTAGAATCCATTGAAAAATCCAAAATGGACTATCAAAAACCTGGAATGCTAGAAACGAAGCGTCTTAGAACAGCAGCCTACTGCCGGGTTTCATCGGACCATTTAGAGCAGACTGGCAGCATTAAGAATCAAATTGCATACTATACGTATTTCATTTTAAAGGACCCCAAATTTGAATTTGCAGGAATATTTGCAGATGAAGGTATCTCTGGGCTATCGATGAAAGACCGTACAGAGTTTCATAAGCTTCTTCGAGAATGTGAAAAATCGCGTATCGATTTAATTGTGACGAAAAGTATTTCACGCTTTAGCAGAAACGTTCTCGACACATTGAATATCACAAGAAAATTGAAAACATTACCGAATCCGGTGTATGTATATTTTGAAAAAGAGAACCTATGGACAAACGATCCTCAGTCCGATCTCATCCTTTCCATTTTCGGAGGTATTGCTCAAGAGGAAAGTGTGAATTTGGGTAGCAGTATTTCTTGGGGCCTAAGAACGCAAGCTAAAAGAGGTGTGATTCACCGAAAGCAAACAAATTATGGCTACAGAGCAGATAAGCATTTTCGATGGCACATTGTTGAAGAAGAAGCTAAAGTGATTCGACGGATTTACAAAGATATTCGAAAGGGAAAAACAGTTTATCAGATTTCACAGGATTTGAGTAAAGAAGATATTAAATCACCGACAGGGAAGGATAATTGGAATAAATCCACCGTCGATAGAATTTTGAGAAGCGAAAAATATCGTGGTGATTATCTTTTTCAACAATATGTAACCGTAAATACTGCAGATAAGCGGCCTATTCTAAATCAGGGGGAAGCGCCTCAATATTATATTGAAGGACACCACGAAGCGATTATTAAACCGAAAGAATGGGAAGAAGTCCAAGGGATTCTAGATGAACGGGCAAGAGTAGCTATGGAAAAAAGTGCACCGCATGAAGATGTGGGTGAATATAAAAATGAGATACTAACGAATAAAATGTATTGTGGGGAATGTGGTCAAGCATTGGTTCATTCGAGAACACAAGTGAAGAACTCAAAAAATTATTATCATAATCAATATTGGTCATGTCGCCATTTTAATAGACCCCATCAATATGTGAATGATCCATGTGATACAAGGTATTTTCGACAAAGATATATTGAACAGCATTTTATTCATTTGTTAGAAGCAATAAGTACATCCCCCACGTTCTATCAAGATGCTCTCGATGCCATTTCACAAGTTGAACTAACTAATGAAGATTTAGATGCAGAGAAAAGGGTACAAAATGAACTGCATGAATTAAACCAAGTCTTATATGATGCGGTGAGTGAAGGCTTAAAAGAGCAGGGGCAGGATTCCAGGAAGGTAGACCGAATAACAGAAGAGTTGTGTGGAATGTATGACCAGCTAAAGATTTATAGCAATCGAAGAGAAAGTGCAATACAGTACAGAAAGAATTTAAAGCAATTTATGAAAAACTTGAAACTACACATGATCGAAAAACAAACAACATTTTCAGAGGAGCTACACAAAGAATTTATTGAGAAGGCAACCGTGTATAAAAGCGGAAAAGTCATTTATCATTTTAACTTCGGGTTCGCATGGACGACTGATGAAAGGTATGATTCATTCCTAGAGCAAATGGCAGAAGAGAGAAAGGAGAAATCCAGACAACGACACGAAGCTTTACGAAACAGGCCCGAGATAGCGGAGTTGCTCAAGTATTGCGAAGAACCACGTGTCATGAAAGAAATGTTGGCATTTATAAATGAAAGGATGTTTATTTCAAAACCTCATTTAATGGATGTGGTTATCAAGCCTTTACTGGAGTCAGGTAGAATGGAAACGTTCAAAGCAAAGCGGGACGATTATCATTTAGAACAAAATCATTATCGGATGAAAAAGGACGGGGAAATTTAAGCAGCATTACTATAGAAGAATACGATTTACTAGGCTCATCCCCAGTTTGGGGGTGGGCCATTTTTTAGTTTAATAGATTATATTCTGTACTTTGATAAAATGGTAAAATATAACGGGTGGTGATTATATGAAAAACAATTATGAAATACAAGGTGATCAAACGATTGTTTTTATTAATAGACCAGATGGAGAAATACTAGAAGTTATCATTGATACAGAAGATTTAGAAAAAGTAAATAGCTTTCCTAACTCTTGGGGAGCGACTAAAGTACAAGGAAAGAGATGGGTTATAAAGGGTACATATCGTGAAAATAAAGTTAAGAAAAATATTACGTTAAGCCGTTTTGTTTTAGATGCTATTGATAATTCTCCAGTAAGATTTATAAATGGTGACCAGCTAGATCATAGGAAAAGTAATTTAACTGTTGGATACGAAGAGGTTCAAATTGTAAAAGGTAATGAGTATGAGGTAATGGATGATAAGGCTTATCTTAAGTTAAAGAGACGGGATGGCACTTTATTAACTACTCAAATTGATGCTGAGGATCTCCAAAGAGTATTAGAGAAAGGAACTTGGTTTGCAGAGTGGCATTCTGACTTTGAAAACTATCTTGTTCATAATGCTAGTTATTATTATGTTGAGGGTAAGAAGAACCGGAAGAAAATCACGTTACATTCCTTTATCATGGGAGTGGATAACAAGGAGCCAATTAGGCACGCGGATAAAGACACTTTGAATAATTGTAAATCAAACTTGAAGGTCTACAGTAAAGAAATGATTAATGATTATGAAGAGGTAGAAGATGATGCGGTTGCTATTATTCTAAGGGATAAGCATGGCAAAGAAAAAGCTAGAACATTTATTGATAGAGAAGACCTGGAGCGGGTAAAAGCTAATGGATATACATGGTTCTATTTCAAAGGGAATGGGGATCCTTATGCAGTTGCCAATACTCCGGAAGGCCGAATATATTTACACAGATTTATAATGGATACTCCTGAGGATATGGTTACAGACCACCGAAATCATAATACGCTGGACAATAGAAAGAGGAACCTAGTGAATGCTACTATAAGTGAAAATCAGCAAAATAGGCAAGGAGCAAGAAAAGGAAGTAAAAGTGGCATCAGAGGAGTTTCTTGGGACGAAACCAATCAGGATTGGATTGTAAATGTAAAAGGAACATATTACGGAAGGTTTAAAGATATTAAAGAAGCTAAGAAATTAGCAGAGGAAAAAATCAAAGAGCAAATGCCGTATCTCAATAATTAAAACTTGGTTTATATAGTAGAAACACGACAAATCAGGCTCATCTCCAAAC
Source organism: Solibacillus isronensis (assembly GCF_900168685.1). Lineage (NCBI taxonomy): Bacteria > Bacillati > Bacillota > Bacilli > Caryophanales > Caryophanaceae > Solibacillus > Solibacillus isronensis. Next base: position 732,552 of record NZ_FVZN01000014.1, read on the forward strand.
AAGGAGGTGGGCCATTTTTTGCGTTTTATTGGGTGAAATTCTAAGTAAAAATGAACCGAGGATTTTGAAGAGAAGAGGAGTGAAAATAACCGCCTATTATAAAGTAGGAACTCGGATATTTTAATCTATATTTTGCGTATTTTTATCCATACGTCCTCACGGCGAGCCTGAAAACACAGGTTGCATACTATACTTATTTGATTTGGAAAAATCAAAACTATCAATTTGCAGGCATCTATGCGGACGAAGGGATATCGGGGCGTTCCATGAAAAATCGAGATGAATTGAATCGGCTCATTCGAGAGTGCGAACGAGGACGAATTGATGTCATCTTGGTCAAGTCCGTTTCCAGACTAAGTAGGGATATCCAAGACACACTGGAAATCACGAGATATCTTCGTCAGCTTCCAAATCCAACCTACATTTACTTTGAACGTGAAAATATATGGACTTCGGACCCTCAAGCAGACCTTATGTTATCCATTTTCGGAAGCATTGCACAAGAGGAAAGTATCGGTATGGGTAGGTCCATGTCATGGGGCATCCGCAGCATGGCCAAGCGTGGAATTATCCATCGGAAAAGACCGAACTATGGTTATACCATTGATGATAACTACCGTTGGCATATAGTGAAAGAAGAAGCGAGCGTGGTCAGGCGTATCTTTAGAGAGGTACGAAAAGGAGTCACTGTGGCTCAAATCGCAGTTGATCTTAGTGAGAAAAAGATTCCCAGTCCGACTGGTAATTTAACCTGGGGAGCCAGAACGGTTACAAACATCTTAAGAAATGTGGTTTATAAAGGGGATATTTTATTCCAGCAAACAATAGCCCTTCAAAACGGTCAAAAGAAAAACGTTCCCAATGAAGGTCAAGAACCACAGTATTATATTGAACAACATCATGAACCGATCATACCAAAGAAAAAATGGGAGGAAGTACAGAAGATATTAGATGAGCGAGCGGAAGAGGTAAAGAAGAAACGTTCAGCTCCCTTACCAGAAATCAATGAAAATAAAAACGAAGTATTCTTAGAAAAGATGATTTGTGGGGAATGTTCCAAACAAGTGGTTCATTATGTGAATAAAAGACCACGAAAAGATGGTGACTATTATTCACACTATTGGGTCTGTTATCGCGCAGGCTATCCACACTACCATGTTCATGATACTTGCGACTCCATGGCCTTTAAACAGGGGTATTATGAACAACATTTTCGTCACCTGTTAATGAATATTTATGAGGATTGTACATTCTATCAGAAGGCGGAGCAGGCGATTGAACAGATGGACTTGTCCCCTGAAGAGAAAATTAAGGAAGAGCAGTTAGAATGGGAAGTAAAACTATTAAACCAAGAACTTTACGAGGTGGTCGATGAAAGCCTTCATGGTCAGGGGAGAGATACAGAACGAGTTGACCAAATGACTGAAAAGCTATGTGCTATGTATGAGAGACTTGCGTCCTTCCGAGACCGGAAAGAAAAAGCGGAAGAGGAACGAAAGGCACTTAAGCGTTTTATGAAAAACTTGAAGGCTTATATAAAAAGTGAATCAAAAGCCTTTCCTGACGAGATTTATACAGATGTTGTAGACCATGCCGCTGTATATAAAGATGGCAGCATTGTGTATCAATTACGCTTTGGATTGGAATGGGCAACTGACGAGGTGTATTCTACTTTTCAGGAACAATGTGAAAGGGAGCGGTGGGCGAAGGTAAAAGCAAAACACGAAGCATTTTTGAGAGGGCCAGAAGTGGCTGCGCTCATTGAGTATTGCCATGAACCGAGAACGGTGAAAGAGATGTTGGCATTTATGCTGGAAAGAAAACAAATGGGTAAAACAACCCTTGTCGATCGAGTGGTTATGCCTTTGTTTAAAGAAGGTACGTTTGAACGCTTCAAAGTGCAGGAACGACGGAAGAATATTAGGGAGTATGTGTATCGAGTAAAGGGAAAATAATTTAGCAATCTATTAATCTATCAATCTGTAAGCTGATAAAGATAAATAGAAGTTTAAAGCAACCCACCGAGTTAATGTATTTTGCTATACTAGACTTGGTGGGTCTATTTATTCTTTTAGATAATCGAAACAAATGTTTATTGGGGGCGTCCGAATGATAGATTTTAGTGATGGGTATTCAAAAGAATTTAAAATAATAATTAATAACATCCTAGATGAAATTTTCGACTTTTTTATGGAAGTTGGTAGCAATCTTCACTATGACGAAATATATGCAACTGTTTTTCCAATACATAAACAGGATGATCATGTTTATGGGATGAATAAGCTTAAAACCTTACATAGGAATATACGTGATGATTTTCCACATCAATTAACTCCATTAGATGAATATGTTTTATATCACGTTCTTTATTTTGTGTATGATTCATCGGACGATGGTTTTAATTTAGATGACATTATTTCAAAACAGTTAACTGACGAAGTTGTGAAAAAGATAGAGCACGTTGACCCTGACGCTGTGAAACTTCTCAGAAATACTCATACACCCTATGATGTAATAGGTATTATTTTTGAAGATGTTGATTTCCTTGAAGTAGGAAAGTTATTTGGTATTTATAGGAATCATCCTGGTGTAGTTACTGATTTTTTCCATGTTGACTTAGATTATTACAAAGAACTTATGCCTGATGATATAAGTGAGGAATATGAGTATATAAAACAAAGTATTAGTAGTGCTTCTAAGGTTGTTCAAAATGAAGAAGACTCAACAGCAAGCAAATTCAAAAGAGTAGTAATTGATATGGTACAAGAGTTTAAAAATGCAATTGAGCATAAAAAAGGACATGCAATTCTTAATACACCAGATGGTACTGTTAATGAGAAAGGTGTACAGGCCCTATTTAATATCATTGCAAATTTATATCTTAAAAATACTAATGTATTAGTAAATTCGGAGGTCGATACAGGAAGGGGAAGTGTTGATTTTTACTTTTCTATAGGAAAAGGGCATAGGGCATTAATTGAATTAAAGCTTGGCAACCACAAAAGATATACTGATGGAATTAACTATCAATTACCTACTTACCTAAAAGCAGAAGATGCTGACTTCGGAGTGTTTGTGCTTATTTGTTATACAGAGGAACAATATGAAAAGCCCAATATATTATATGAAACTGCCGCTGACCTTAGCAAAGAATATGATAAGGATATTAGGTTTGAAAGAGTTAATGCATCTGGCATGCTTAAACCAGCTTCTAAAATTAAAAGCAAGCCAGAAATGGGATTTGATGATTAGAAAGAATGCATTGCAAATCTGGGGCACAACTGCACTTTATATAGAAAAAAAGCGACAATCAGGCTCATCTCCATTAAGGGAGGTGGGCCATTTTTTTGCGTTTTATGGGGTGAAATTCGCATTAAAAATGAACTGAGGAATTAGAAGGAAAGAGGAGTGAAATTAACCGTCTATTATATAGTAGAAACTCGGATATTTTAATCTATATTTTGCGTATTTTTATCCATCCAGCCTCACGGCGGTCATCATCACAAAGTCCATTTCTCGCTTTAGCCGAAATGCATTAGATACCCTTTCCATTGCACGACACCTGAAACAACTCCCAACCCCTGTGTATATTTATTTTGAGAAGGAGAATATCTGGACGTCAGACCCCCAATCAGAGTTGATGATGTCCATCTACGGTGCCATCGCACAAGAAGAAGTCATGAATGTTGGGAGGAGCATTGCTTGGGGACATCGTAGTCAGGCCAAGCGAGGAATTATCCGGTGGAAAAAGGCTACGTATGGTTATTGGGTGGACGATGAATATCGGTGGCATATCCAGCCAGAGCAAGCCAAAATCATCAAGCGTATTTTTAGGGAAGTGATAAAAGGTAAGACAGTAAATAAAATTTGTGAAGACTTAGCCAGTGATGGTATTAAAACAGCTACAGGAAAAGACTATTGGAACCCAAAATCAGTGATGGCAATGTTAACAAATGAAGTGTATAAGGGTGATTATTTATTTCAAAAACACGTGACCGTTGATACACTACAATCCAAGGTCATTCGTAATCAAGGAGAGGAACCACAGTATTATATTGAAAATCACCATGAACCAATCATTAAGCCAAAGGACTGGGACCGGGTTCAGGATATTTTAGAAGAACGGAAAAAGGGATTTATCAAAGATGGACACCGGAAGTATGAAAAAGACGAACTGAAAAATGAAGCTTTTATTGAAAAACTGTATTGTGGTGAATGTGGATATTTGATGGGGCATAGACGGCATGTAGAGAGACGATGGAAAACCCCTTCTGAAACGCACTTCTGGGTGTGCTGTCGCCATGATCAGAGATATAGAACTGAACGATGCGATACAAAGCGTATTCGCCAGGATTATTTAGAGTGGAACTTCATTCACTTTTTGAAACAAATTCATACGGATCCTAATTTTAAAAATGACGTCTTGCATTGGATTAATAGATTGGAATTAACAGAGGAAGAGAAGCAGGAAAAAATAGATTTGCAGGACAAAGTGGAAACGCAAAATCAAGCTTTGTATAAAGCTGTAGAAGAGGGTATCCATGAAAACGGCCAAAACACTCAGCTGGTGGATAAGCTGACGGAAGAATTGGTGGAGTTGCATAACCGACTGAAACACTTTAATGAACGAGAAAGACGTGTAGAACATGAAAGAAAACTGTTTAAGGAAATCATGAAAAAGGTGAAAAAGTATGTGGAAGGAGCAAGCGAGGACTTTCCTGAAGAATTGTTTCAAGAATTTATTAGTAGTGCAGAGGTGTGTAAAGATGGAAAGGTCACCTACCATTTAATATTTGAACTAAAACAAGAAATGCCAGAAACCTATGCTGATTATGTAGAGTTAAAAAGTCAGCAAAAGAAACAGAAAACGAAGGAAAAGCATGAGGCATTACTCAAAGGGCCTGAGGTGGAAGAGCTGTTAGTATTTTGCGAGGAGCCAAAGGATCTAAAAGAGATTGTAAGTTTTATGAATGAGAGGATGGTCATTTCTGATTCGCACATCTTCCAGGTTATTTTAAGACCATTAATGAAGCTAGGAAAAATGGAAAGATTCAAGGCACCGGAAAAGGGTGGAACAAGAGAAGTGTTTCATTATCAGGTTATCAAAGATACTGGGTTTGGAAAAATATAAATTAATAGAGTAATAGATTAAGGCTCATTTCCATTTAGGGAGGTGGGCCGTTTTTTTGCGTTAAATTATGGTTCTAACAGATTAATAGACTATATATTCTTTTGTTTGATAAAAAAATGGTAAAATATAACGGGGTATTTATTTTTATATCATTATCTAGAAAAGGGGAAGATTTAGTGGATTTTTCATGGACTACTTCAATAACGGATTTTATTAATCCAGAACATATAGAAATTTATTCTAGTTCATTAGAAAAGAAAGTAGAGAGAGTTAATTACTATCAAAGGCAAGTTAGTCAGAATATTGATAAAGTGATTGAAGTTGCTAAGGAACGTGATGTAGAATCATCAACAGAAAAGGCACTTCAAGCTGATGCCATATCTGCATTTCAAAATATTCATTTCTTAGGTGATATTTTAGGGAAGATGATAAATGTAAGCCTAGGTTTAGGTTATAGCTTTGGTGATAATTGCTACCTTGGTACCATACTGGGTAAATTGGAAGAAGTAGATAAAGAAAAGTATAGTGGGCTAATAGACAAATTAAAGGATCTTACCAATTCAATTGAGTGGAAACAGGTAAGTTTTATTACAAATAGAGAGAAGCATAATTACTGTTTTGATTTTGACCTTAATGGTGAAAATTATTGTTTAATTAATGTAAGTAAGCACTTTGGTAAGACTGAAGTTGATCGTGAAGAAGTAAAAAGCTTTTTAGAGGCTAACGGTTTTAATGCCTCAAATAGAATGATTAATTCAACCGTAAATGACCTTAGCAAAATAAAATATGTAAAGGTTCCAGATGAAATAGAAAAGATAAAGAAAAAATTTATAAATGAAATTATTTATATAGGTGAAGAAATTTATGACATATTAGAAAAAGAAAACAGATTTAAATAGGGTGGTTCCTGTGCATAGATATAACCATCGTAATCATTAAGAAGAATAACGATCAATCAGGCTCATCTCCATTATGGGGGTGGGCCATTTTTTTGTTTTATGGAGTGAAAGTAGTAATTCAAATGAAATTAGAAGCTAGTAAGGAAAAGGAGTGAAAATATTATCTCTATATAATAGTAGAAACTCGGATATTTTAATCTATATTTTGCGTATTTTTATCCATCCAGCCTCACGGCGTCTTTAGCGCATAGAGGGGTACTTTTCTTAGATGAAATGGCTGAATTCCCCAAACGAACGTTAGATATGTTGCGTCAGCCGATGGAAACAGGCGTCGTTACCATTAGTCGAGCTGCTTCCACAGTGACGTATCCGGCCCAATTTATACTGTTAGGTGCGATGAATCCTTACCCTTGCGGCTATTTTGGATCGAGAACGCGCTATTGTACATGTACCCCCAAACAAATTACCGCCTACAATAATCGAATTTCTGGTCCCATTCATGACCGAATGGACATTTTATTAAAATTGGAAACGGTTTCACTCGACAAGGAATCTTCCATAGATAATGAAACATCGGAAATAATCCGGGCGAGAGTTGTTCAAGCTCATGATCGACAAAATGCAAGATATGGCGGGCAACTATTAAATGCTCACGCTTCAAATGAGCTGTTAATGGAATAGTCGAGGCTGAGCGATGAACAGGAAAACATGTTGCGCATGTGGGGAAGTAAATACAACTGGAGTACGCGGGTACAAATGAAAATCAGAAGGCTTGCTCGAACAATTTGTGACTTAAATGGCAGTGAACACATTACAAATGAGGCTATTTGGGAAGCCGTTACGATGAGACGTACACAAAATCTCCATTTGCAAAAAGATATGTTGATTAAGTAGGTAAGGACTAGAACTGTATGTAAATGACATGTCGTGATAGGGAATCCAGACTTCCGTATTAATAGTTAGACATAACTAAATTTTTCTTGAGGTGATTCTATATGCCAAGGGAAGCGAGGAAACTAAGTCGCACCGGAATTTACCATATCATCATGAGAGGTGTTAATAGACAAACCATCTTTGAAGAAGATGAAGACAAAAAGAGATTTTTAGAGATATTAAAAAAGTATAAAGGGATTAGCCAATATGAACTGTATAGCTACTGTTTGATGGACAATCATATTCACTTATTATTAAAGGTAACTCAAGAAGAAATCTCCATTATCATCAAGCGAATTAGTTCAAGCTATGTTTATTGGTATAATTGGAAATATGGACGGGTTGGGCATTTATTTCAGGAACGATTTAAAAGTGAAAATGTGGAGAATACAGTTTATTTTTTAACCGTACTTCGTTATATCCATCAAAACCCTTTGAAAGCAGGGTTAGTAAACAATGTGTTTGAAAGTCAGTGGTCAAGTATAAATGAATATATTCAAAGAAGAACCATTGTGGATATTGACTATGGACTTGATTTGTTTTCATCAGAACGCAGAAAAGCCATTAAATTATATATGGAATACATGCAACAGCAAAATGATGATCAATGTTTAGAAGTCTCCATGAACGTGAAAAAAACGGACCAAGAAATAAGGAAATATTTAAATACATTAGGCATAGCGAATACAAGTCAACTGCAACAATTGAACAGGAGTCATCGAGACGAAATATTAGCAAAAGTCAAATCGCTAAACGGTGTTAGCATTCGACAGTTGTCTAGAATTACTGGAATATCCAAGAGTGTGATTGGTCGGATCAGGTAAGTGAACGGAACCTGTCACTGTTTTTATAAAGAAAGGGGGACAGTGTGCCTGTCCCTGTGTCCCGAAAATGGCCATTTTGCAGGAAAGAAGGTTTAAATAATTTTTTTACACCACCAGGTCAAAAAAATGTATAAAGTAAAAAAATGTAGTAAATTGTCGAAATGATTCTCTAGCATAACTGCGTTTTCCCTAGTAAGCGAGTACTATTTACCGTATAATAGATTGATATTAGTAGAGAATAAATAATTTATATAACAAGTACCAATAAAATAGAATGGAGGAATTTTATTGCAGCTACAGTTGCTGAAAACGCATATCTTAAATTATGATTTAACAAATATTGACTGGCAGCACTATACAAAAAGAGTGGAATTGCTTCATGAGTACTTACAACAACCAATTCATCATACAACCGGCTGGATGCAATCACCGCTTGAAGATCAGTCCGCACTGTTTAAACAAATTCATGAAGTGGCAACAGAAATTAAGTTGAAGGCGGACGTGCTTATAGTCGTAGGGATTGGCGGATCATATCTTGGTGCGCGTGCAGTGCAGAATGCATTAACTCCCCATTTTATTGAACGGAAATCCGGCATTGAAGTGGTCTATGTAGGACAAAATATAAGTGGTGCGTATGTACAAGGGCTAATCGATTATATAAAGGATAAGCGTGTCTATGTAAATGTGATTTCAAAATCAGGCGGCACGATGGAGCCTGCGCTAGCTTTCCGTGTTTTCCGTCAGTACATGGAGGACAAGTATGGTGTAGATGCAAAAAATAGAATTATTGTCACAACGGATGCAGAGACTGGTATATTACGTGAGATTGCGTCTATCTCAGGTTACCGTCAGTTTGAAATCCCTTCAAATGTCGGTGGACGCTACTCGGTATTAACGCCTGTTGGGTTATTGCCGCTTGCAGTTGCGGGAATTGATATTGACGCGTTGATGCTAGGCGCAAAATCTGCTGCAACAGAATTTTCGGAGTCTCATTTAGAGGATAATGAGGCGTATCGTTATGCCGTGTTACGTCATGCGTTGCACACACAAGGCTATAAAATCGAATTGCTTGCTTCATTTGAGCCTGCCTTGAAACGTTTCCATGAATGGTGGATGCAGCTTTTTGGTGAAAGTGAAGGGAAAGAGGCGAAGGGGCTTTTCCCGACATCAGCTAATTTTTCGACTGATTTGCATTCGATTGGTCAGTTTATTCAAGAAGGAAGTCCGATTTTATTCGAGACATTGCTTCATTTTAAAGAAATTAATGTCGATTATAAAGTTCCGTTTGATCCACGTGATGAAGATGGACTGAATTATTTAGCCGGTCGTACATTTAATGAAATCAATGCCATTTCCAAGCAAGGGACTGCGCTTGCCCACTCAGAAGGTGGCGTGCCTGTAATACAGTTGGAACTTGATAGATTAGATGAGTACCATCTTGGCTATTTAATATATTTCTTTATGAAAGCCTGTGCGATGAGTGCGCTTTTACTGGAGGTCAATCCATTTGACCAGCCAGGTGTAGAAGCTTATAAGAAAAAAATAATGGAACTTTTAAAGCAAGAGAAGGTGTCGAAGTGATCACAGTAAAAACTCAGTTTGAACAATGGGCAGCAGCCAATCTACCAGATTATTTAAAAAAAGAATTAGATGAGATTCGTGCTGATAAACGTTTAGTAGAAGATCATTTTTATCAAAATGTAAAGTTCGGTACGGGCGGTATGCGCGGTATACTAGGTGTTGGTACGAACCGTATGAACATCTATACAGTGCGCCGTGCAGCGGCAGGTCTTGCACAGTATGTTTGTGAAGGCGGCGAAGAAGCGAAAATACGAGGTGTAGTAATCGCTTATGATACACGTCATTTTTCAAAAGAATTCGCTGTTGAAACTGCAAAAGTTTTAGGAGCATATGGTGTGCATAGCTATGTGTTTAGTGAATCGCGCCCTACACCGGAGCTTTCGTTTGCAGTACGTTATTTATACGCCTACGCGGGTGTTGTCATTACGGCAAGCCATAATCCGAAACAGTATAATGGTTTTAAAGTATACGGTGCAGATGGAGCACAGCTTGTACCTGCTGGAGCAGATACGATTGTTTCTTATATGGATAAAATTCAAGATATTTTTGCGATTGAAACAGTGGAATTAGAACAGTATGGTCAATATATTTTAGAAAAGATTGATCAGGCTTATCAGTCCAGTCTGCTTCAGTTAAAAGAACAGCCTGTGAAAAGCAATATGAAGCTTGTTTACACACCACTTCACGGAGCGGGATTAGTGCCTGTAATTGAAGGATTGAAAGCGTTTGGTTTTGATGAAGTGCATGTCGTTGAAGCACAGGCTATTCAGGACGGAGCGTTTCCGACAGTTCCTTATCCGAATCCGGAAGAAGCAGCTGCTTTTGAACTGGCGATGGAGCTAGGTCATCAAGTAGGCGCGGACTTACTGCTCGCAACGGACCCGGATGCAGACCGTCTAGGCGTTGCCGTTAGAAACGGGCAATCTTATGAACTTTTAACTGGTAATCAGTTAGGGGCATTACTGTTAAACTATATTTTACAGACAAAGCAAAGAAACGGAACACTCCCTGGAAATGGCGTCATGATTAAAACGATTGTCACATCGGAATTAGGTGCCAAGATTGCTGCTCGTTACGGTGTGGAGACAGTTAATACATTAACAGGATTCAAATACATCGCTGAAAAAATCGCAGAATATGAACAGTCAGGTGCGTATAAATATTTGTTCGGCTATGAGGAAAGCTACGGCTATTTAATCGAACCATTCGTACGCGATAAAGACGCAGTACAAGTGGCGTTAAAAGTAGCGGAAATGGCAAGCTTCTATGAGTCACAAGGTAAGACATTGCTTGATGCTTTGGAAGATGTGTACAAGAAATTTGGTTATTACAAAGAAGCACTCATTTCAAAAGTTTTTGAAGGTAAATCTGGTCAAGAAGAAATGGCTGCACTGTTAGACACAGTTCGCCAAAATCCGCCAGCTGAAATTGCAGGCAAAAAAGTTGTTCTATACGAGGATTATTTAACAGCAACGGCAACTGCGATTACGGGTGACAAGCTACCGATCGATTTACCGAAAGAAAATGTATTGAAGTTTATACTGGAAGACGAATCATGGATCGCCATCCGACCATCAGGAACAGAGCCGAAATGTAAATACTATTTTGGTGTAAAGGGTGAAAGTGCTAGTCAAGCTTTAGAACAATTGGAACAATTAAAGCTGAGTTTTATATAGTCAATGAAAAGGTATTTAGAATGCAAATAATCTAAATGCCTTTTTGCATTTTAATAGAACAAAAACTCGAATAGTAGGTATATATTAGAAGTTTCGAGACTATACTATTAGAAAGATATTTATAGATTCTATTTTAATGCATTTAAAATTAACGACCCTACAAATAGCATATCTAATACAAACTCCACTCTATTAATCACAGCAAACTTCACTAATTTACCTTACCCATAACAAGTTAGTAATGTGAAAAAATAAATAGAAGGAGCTGTGATTCATTTATGCAAATCCCTTTACATGCAAAGCGCTATGCATTCACACAAGTCGTAAAGCTATCCCCGATTGCCGCAAGCAAATTATTGTATTGGAACAGATTCAAAACTCGTTTAAACCTGGAAAACCCAAAAACCTTCAATGAAAAACTAATGTGGCTCAAACTATTCGAAGATGTTGAATTTAAAAGAAGATTTACAGATAAAGTAAAGGCGCGCGAATATATGATCACAGTCGGCTACAACTATTTGCTGCCGCCGCTGATCGGTATTTTTGATGAAGTGGAGGATATTATTTTCGAGCAGCTGCCGAGAAAATTTGTGTTGAAATGCTCGCACGGCTCCGGCATGACGATTGTTTGCGAGAACAAACGTGAAATGGATTACCATGAAACAAGGCACCAGTTAGCGGAAATGATGGCAACGGATTACTCGCTAAAATATGCGGAGCCACACTATGCATTCCTTCAGCCTCGAATTATTATCGAACGGTTAATTGAATCATCAGATGGCAATGATGTACAAGAATACAATATCCATTGTTTTCATGGGGTGCCGAAGATTATCGAAACGACTTTCCACCGTTTTACACCGAAAGAGCAAACACTCATGTTAACACCGGATTGGTTTAATTCGAATTATATAAAGAAAAAGTATCCGTTTGATGAGGGAAAAGCTAGGCCTGCGCAGCTTGACGAACTGCTCGCCATTGCGAAAAAGTTGAGCAAGCCGTTTACGTATGTACGGATCGATTTAAAGGTAGCAGATGAAAAAGTTTACTTTAACAACTTTACATTCACGCCGGACGCTTGTTTAAATAGCCAGATTCAAGAAGATGACAGTCTGAAGCTTGGGCAATGGCTTGATTTGGATATTGAAAAGTCGAGGCATCCGGTTTCTGTAGCCCGTTCAAAATATTAATCACCTTAATCGTTTAGGAGGACTTAACATGATATACATTGTGTCTATTATTGTGGCAACACATAATGTTGAATATTCGATAAGAGAATGTCTGAAAAGCCTGCAGCAGCAAACATTGCAAGCGATTGAAGTACTGATTATGAACAATGGTTCTTCTAAAGGAACGGCTCTTATTTGTGAGGAATACGTCAGTGAGGATGACCGTTTTAGTATATTTAATGCACAAAACCTGACATTAAGCGAAGCGCGCAATTATGGTATGCAGGAAGCAACAGGGAAGTATATTGCCTTTGTTGATGGGCATGATTTTGTGGAAAGCACGATGTATGAGAAGCTCGTGCAGCGTGCTGAGCAGAAGCATGCGGATCTCGTACTGTGCGGGTATACGAAATACTGGCCGGAAACCGAGCGCAAAAAACAGGTGAAAGTGAATGAAGCCTTACTAACAAAACCGAACCCTGTTAATTATTATCTGACAAAGCACAATGAAGCGTATATCGTGCCGTGGAATAAACTTTTTTTACGTTCCATCATTATGGGGGAGCGATTATATTTTGATAATCATCCGTTTTTTGAGGACGTCGGGTTTATCGCGCAGTACTTATCTTTTGCGAAAAAGATTGCCATTGTAAATGAACCGCAGTACAACTTTGTGCAATATGAGGATATGCTGATGAAAAACTATAGTCCGTCGATTGCCCATTCACATGCACAAACGTATGCCCAATTAAAACAGTTTTTTGATAAAAGGCAGTACCGCAATGTGATTGAGGGATTAAATTTACGTCTATATATTCATCGTTATCATCATGTGTTGTTAACGACGTCAAACACACGACAAGTGAAATCGCTGGAGCGTCAAATTATCCGGGAAAGCAAAAACTTTTCTCAGCTCCCTTGGAATCTGCGCATGATGAAACCGTTAGTGAAAATGAGGGTCTATCCGACATTTTTCCGTTTGGTTCATAAAGTAAAGGCTTAAAACAAACTTGCTACTGTAAAAGTAAAATTCGAAGCTCGATAAGGGGGAATATTCGTGATATTAGTCGTTGGTGGAGCAGGCTTTGTTGGAAGCCATGTCGTAAATTTATTACTGGAAAAAGGGCCGGTCGTTGTGTATGATAATTTATCCACAGGACACCGCGGAGCAGTCGATGAGCGTGCTATTTTTATTGAAGGCGAATTATCGGACCAGCAACGGTTAACGCAAATATTTACATTGTTTCCGGTTCATGCTGTCATTCATTTTGCAGCATCGGACTCAGTGAACGAGGCAATGGGGAATCCTGAATATTACTATGAAAATAATGTCGGCGGCACATTGGCATTATTGAAAGTCATGCGGGCATGCAGAGTGAAAAATATCATGCTCTCTTCCGCCGTTATGGCAAGTTCGGAAAAGAATGAGCTATTACAAGGGCAGAAGTGTATGATCGAACAGATGCTTGAAGCTTATACGAAAGCCTATGATATGAATGGAACCGTTCTCCGTTATTGTAAGAGCACCTGTGTACAAGCTTCGGTTAGTGGAAATCCGGAAGCTGTGGTTTCTGAAAGTACAGGCAACCAGGGTTTGAAAAATGTAGCCGAAGTAGCAAATGCCCATGTATCGGCACTTGAAGCGTTGGAGCGGGGCGAATTGGCTTTTAAAATGTACGATTTATCGGCGGTTAGCTCAAAAAATACACAACAGGAGCTTGACTGGCAGGCAGAACGAAATGTACATGAAATGATTGAAGATGCCTGGAATTGGCATGAAAACTCAAAATGTTAGCGACTTACTCTGTTACAATTCATTTTGTAGCAGTTTTTTTGCGTCATGTGTGGAAAAAGTGATAGAATAATTAGATGTTGAAGAACAGAAAGAGTGGTTTTTAAAAATGAAAGTATTATTTATTGGCGATATTGTTGGTTCTATTGGTCGCGATGCAGTAGAGCAGTATTTGCCTCGCTTAAAGAAAAAATATAATTTAGATGTTGTTATTGCAAATGGTGAAAATGCTGCAGCAGGACGCGGTATTACACGTGCGATTTATAATGATTTACTGCAAATGGGTGTAGATGTCATTACGATGGGTAACCATACGTGGGATAACAAAGATATTTTTGATTTTATCGATGATGCCGATTACTTAGTACGTCCGGCAAACTTTTCGAAAGATGCACCAGGACGCGGCATGACACAAGTATCGAAAAACGGTGTGACAATTTCAGTCATCAATCTGCACGGACGCGTATTTTTACCGCCGCACGAAGATCCATTTGCGATGGCAGTCGAAATGGTCGAAGAAGCGAAAAAAACATCACCAATCGTTTTTGTTGATTTCCACGCTGAAGCAACGAGCGAAAAAATTGCATTAAGTTGGCATCTGGACGGCAAAGCATCCGTTGTTGTCGGAACACATACACATGTCCAAACAGCGGACAACCGCATTTATCCGGGCGGCACAGCATATATTACAGACGTTGGCATGACAGGTCCTTATGATGAAGTGTTAGGTATGGGGAAAGATAATGTCATTTATAAATTCCTGACAAATATGCCAGCACGCTATGAAGTACCAAAAAAAGGCCGCGCTGTATTAAGTGCCTTCTTCGTTGAAATTGAGGATAAAACAGGGAAAGCCATTCGCCAGGAACGTGTACTTATTAATGAGGACAACCCGTTTCAAGCATAAGTAAATAATGACACCTATTACTGAACAGGAGAGGCAGTTGCCTTTTTTATTTTGTGATAGGTGTTTTTTGTCCTTTAAATTTCATATCGATAAAAATTTGATGAACTTTACTTTTACTAAACGGGAGTTGATTGGAATGGAGGGCGGCAGACTCCTGCGGGAACAGCAAAATTTATTTTGCGACGAAAGCGAAGCGACAGGAGCATCGAGCGGAAAATCCACTTTTATCGGGATGAGTCCCGATAAAAGTTAGTTGGAGCCGTGCCCGCGGAAAGCGTCCGCCCGCAATGGAAATCAACGGAGTTTATAAGAAGTGAGGATTAAAAATAAGAGTTGAGGATTATATGCTTGCTGTTGAGGATTATCAAAGATGAAGTGAGGATTAAGTAAGGGTAATTGAGGAATATAAGCTCAGATTGAGGATTATCCGGTGAGAACTGAGGAATATATTTTCATTAGCGCAAATTGACCGCAGCTTTTTTGAAATTGAGGATTAGCGGGTGCAGATTGAGGATAAAATCCCACGTAGTAAGGATTATATTTGCATCCCATTTCACAAACCTGTAAAATCGGTTGAATATTCAACAATAGACAATGGCAATCAAATTGAAAATAGAATAAAATGGAAAACATATGGAAATAATTGTAGCGATGAAACGTCGAACCAAAACCGACTTCCCATAAGAGGTGGAAAAACAAAAATGAGAAAAATACTTGCTTGGCTGATTGTTGTATTGTGGATGATGCTCATTTTTTACTTTTCACAACAACCAGTATTCGATTCAAGAGATTTAAGTTCAAACATTACAAAACAACTCATAGAGATTGCCGAAAAGGTGACACCGCTTGAAAATGTGCAGGAAAGCCAGGTGCATCACCTCGTCCGAAAAAACGCACATTTCACGATTTACTTTTTCCTCGGCATTTTTGCACTGCTGGCATTAAAACTAACTGGATTAAAGCATGCTCTTAGTGCGATCATTGCCTTAGTACTATGTATGATCTACGCGGTTACCGATGAATATCATCAGCTGTTTGTTGAAGGCAGAGGGGCTCAAATAAAGGATATTTTTATTGATTGGGCTGGGGCTGCAACGGGAATTACTGTGGCGACACTTCTTGGTTTAATCGGAAAATCCGGCAAGGCTCGTTCAGAAAACAGAAAATCCAACGCTGGTTACAAAGTAAGCGAACGTTAACTACTTTGTAACTATTGACAGTTAGATACTAGAAACATGAATAGCTCCCTGATTTTATGAATATGTATAAACGTACATGAACAATAGAACGAAGGGAGCCCATGATGAAAGAGCGATGGAAATGGGGGATTAGCATCGTGATTATGTTTTGCATTGTATCGCTGATCATCTCGCTGAATAGTTAATAGGCATAGCTAAAAACAATCTATACTGGGCCTAGTTGCCAGTATAACAATATAAGAGAGTAAAACTTTGTCGAATACAAGGTTTTACTCTCTTTTTTTGGAGAAAATGAATAGATTGGAATAATTTGTGATAAAATAACTATACATTTGGGTAATGCTGTAAAAAATGAAAATATAATAGAGTTTATATGGTTCTTTTTTACGTAATTTAAACGGGGAAGGGGATAATGTAAGGATTTAAGAGCATAAGAGAGCGTTTGTAGGAATTTCTGAAATATATGTAGGTTTTCATATGTAACGTCAAAAGATACCTGGCGTTCCGGACGAAATTATCAAACTTTGTATTGTCAAGTCGGGGGAGGATTTTGATTGAGTTATACCGCTAGATACACGACATTTTCTATTTTGGATTCAATGATTGTCGTGTCAGCCATTTTTATCAGTTATTTTTTACTGCATCCGTCGTTAACAGTCTATTCGGATACAGTCATTTTTTTAAGTGCTGTTACACTGCTCGTCAGTCATCATATATCAGCGCACTTTTTCCACCTGTACAACCGGCTGTGGAGTCTGGCATCTGTTAAAGAGCTGCTCATTATCGGCTATGCGGTGACGACATCTGTTTTAGCAGCAAGTGCCATCCAGTTTGTTATCAAGCAGGATATTTATTTTCGTCTAATGGCAGTGACATGGCTGCTGCATATTTTATTGATCGGGGGATCGCGTTTCTTTCTTAGGGTTGCGCATGACTGGTCTTCCCGCAAACCGGTTGCTGATGGAAACCGTGTATTGATTGTCGGTGCCGGTGAGGCGGGAACAATGCTGCTCCGTAGTCTGAAACGGAATCCGTCAGAATATCAGGTAGTCGCCATTGTCGACGATGACCTGAACAAACAGCATTTAAAACTGCTGGACGTCAATGTATGCGGAACAACGAAGGACATTCCGCATCTTGTACAGACAAAGGGAATCCAGGAAATTATTTTAGCCATTCCTTCTTTGAGCAAAAAAGAAATACGCGAAATTTATAACCGCTTAGGTGAAACGAAAGCAACGATCAAAATCATGCCGAAAATTGAAGATGTGATGACCGGGAAAGTTTCCGTGAATGATATGCAGGAAATCAAAATCGAAGACTTGCTTGGACGGGAAGAAGTCAAACTGGATATGGTGGCCCTCTCGAAAAAGTTAGCGAATAAAAAGATTCTCATCACAGGTGCCGGGGGATCGATTGGTTCGGAAATTTGCCGGCAAACCGCCCAGTTTCATCCGAAACAGATTATCATGCTTGGGCATGGCGAAAACTCGATTTATAAAATCCACCTAGAATTATCTGAAAAGACTGAATACAAGGATATCGAATTTGTTCCGGTCATTGCGGATGTGCAGGACAGGGAACGGATTTTTGAAGTCGTCCAGCAGTTTGAGCCGGATGTCATTTACCATGCGGCAGCACATAAGCATGTACCGATGATGGAAAGCAACCCACGGGAATCGGTAAAAAACAATGTTTTCGGCACTAAAAATATTGCGGAGGCGGCACATACATTTGGTGTTTCAAATTTTGTTATGATTTCAACCGATAAAGCGGTCAACCCTCCGAATGTGATGGGTGCGACAAAGCGGATCGCCGAAATGATCATTCAAAACCTTGCCACGTACAGCGGGACAAACTTTGCTGCTGTTCGTTTTGGAAATGTACTTGGATCAAGAGGCAGTGTTATTCCAAGATTTAAAGCGCAAATTGCGGCAGGCGGACCTGTAACAGTGACACATCCTGATATGACCCGCTATTTTATGACGATTCCCGAAGCATCCAGACTTGTACTACAGGCAGGAGCACTTGCCCGAGGTGGGGAAGTATTCGTCCTTGATATGGGAGAACCGATGAAAATAGTCGACCTTGCCAAAAATCTTATTCGTCTATCCGGTTTTTCGGAAGAGGAAATCGAGATTGAATTTACGGGTATTCGTCCGGGTGAAAAGATGTTCGAGGAATTATTGAATGCGGAAGAAATTCAGGAAGAGCATATTTACCCGAAAATTCATGTCGGGAAAGCGAGCCGGATTGAAGGGCAGCTGCTGTCCGATTTACTAAGAGATATCGATGCGTGTCATTCGTCTGATTTAAAAGCGAAACTGATTAAAATTTCAAATGCGAATTGGAATCGGGATGAAATCAGTGTGCATGAAACGATTGCCTGAAATATAAAAAGAAGCAGTATAGGGGGAATCCAATTGGGAGAAACAATCAGTCTACAGGAACTTATAAAAATCATAAAAAAACGGCTCGTACTCATTATCGCTTTTACAGTAATCGGCTGTGCAGTAGCAGCAGGCATCAGTTTTTATGCGATTACCCCGATTTATGAGGCACAAACACAAATTCTGGTGAATCAAAAAGGCAATGCCGATCAAGTGTATTCTTTGCAAAGTACCAATACCGATTTAAGTTTAATTAATACGTATCAGGTCATTATTACAAGCCCGGTCATCTTGAATCCGGTACTGGAAAGTCTTGATTTGGATAAAACGGCAGGACAGCTGGCACAGCAAATATCGGTGTTCAGTAAAACGGATTCCAAAGTGGTCAATATCCGTGTGGAGGACCCGAATCCGGCAGTAGCTGTGGACATATCGAATATGGTAGCGGAAGTATTTAAGGAGAACATTCCACAGTTAATGAGTATCGATAATATTTCGATTTTGTCCGCTGCTAAATTGAGCGAAAATCCGTCACCGGTAAAACCGAATAAGATGATGAACATCGCAATTGGTGCTGTCATTGGGGTCATGCTCGGATTAGGAGTGACATTCCTCATTGAGTTTTTGGATATGTCGATTAAGAGCGAGCGCGATGTGGAAGATTATCTGGAATTACCGGTGATCGGCATGGTTGATTTGATTAAAGAAGAAAAGGAAAAAAGATTTTCTTTTCGTGCGCAGAAAGTGGGGAGAAGTTAAATGGTGAGGCTGAGTCTGAGAAAAAAGAAAAATATGTTGCAAAATTCGAATGTCGCAAGGAAACTCGTGACATTTACTGAAACGAAATCCCATATTATCGAGCAGTTTCGCACTATCCGTACAAATATTAAGTTTTCCATGCCGGATGAGCCGTTAAAGACGATTTTAATTACTTCTTCCACACCGGGTGAAGGGAAATCGACGAACGTGGCGAATCTCGGTGTCGTGTTTGCACAGGAAGACAAAAAGGTGCTCCTTATTGATGCGGATATGCGGAAACCGACGCTGCATCATACATTTAAAACGTTTAATAAAGTTGGCTTGTCTAACATTCTTGCAAGAAGATCCGCGTTGCATGAGGCGATCCAGGAGACTTTTATCGTGGGGCTCGATGTCATTACAAGCGGTCCGATTCCGCCGAATCCTGCCGAACTGCTTTCATCCCAAGGGTTGGAAGCTTTATTTCAGGAAGTGAAAAATCAATATGACATCATTATTATTGATTCTCCGCCATTATTATCGGTGACTGACGCGCAGATCCTGGCGAATAAATGTGACGGGGCGATCATGATTTTAAATACGGGCGTGATCGACAAACGTGCCGCGAAAAAAGCACAGATGCTGTTGGCGGCTTCCCACACAAAGATTTTGGGTGTTGTGTTGAACAACTACAAAACAAAGAATCATTATAATTATTATGATGGTTACCGTTATGCTGAATAATCTGAATAATTTCTTACAGTAGTTGCAAAAAACGGATTCTAATTGCTTCAGAAGGCGCATACAATGACGTACAGGCAATAAAAATTGCCTAAAAAAAGATAAAGCAGTACTAGATGAGGAGGAAATAGCTGTGGATTCATTAAAAGTATCATCTCGTTCTAATCCTAATTCTGTTGCAGGAGCACTCGTTGCGGTTATACGAGAGCAAGGGTTTGCTGAAATGCAGGCGGTAGGTGCAGGTGCGTTAAACCAGGCAATTAAAGCAGTAGCAATCGCTCGAGGGTTTGTAGCCCCAAGCGGCACAGATTTAATTTGTGCGCCAGCTTTCGCGGACATCATCATTGCAGGAGAAGATCGTACGGCATTAAAACTACTCGTTGAAAAAAGAAATCGTTAATCCATGAAGACCCATACACCTGCTTAGCACCCAAACTGGGCTAAGCGGGTGTATTTTTGTTTTGCGGGTATATTTAAATAGAAGGAATTTAAATAGGGAATAAATTGTCCGAACTTTATCGCCACTTTTAGGGCAAAAGTAGAACGGTTTAAATTAATCGCCAATTTCGTTCAGTTATTCGTCACTTATGATGGGTTAATCGTCAATAGAATTTATATATTCGCCAATTATTAACGGGTAAAATATTCTCCGCCACTTTTGGAAGAATAATCGTCAATTCTGTTCATTTAATCGTCAGTTTCGCTTACTTAATCGCCACTTTGCAAGAGATAATCGTCAATCAAGACCGGATAATCGCCACTTTAGTTTTTAATCGTCAATTTTATTTTATATTCGCCACTTTTGCAGGGAAATGAAATTATCACTCCGTAAACTGAAATCCGCAATTCACTTGCAACTCTTTTACATAATCAATCGTCCTCCAATAAAAGATTTCCCATATAAATTTGAGGGAATAGAAATCTTGTTTTAATTCAAAACAAATTATGTACAGAACTTTCCGTCAAAGGTCTGATTTTTTGACTCGATATGACATTTGCAATAGAAGAGACGAAAACTTCATGTTAAACTAATGTAGGAAAAAACTATATTCGGCTGCACAATACGGCAGCTGCTCGATAAAGCATCCTAATCGCTTTATTTTAAATAATACAGAAATCTTAAGGAGATGTTGAAATGTTACATCAGCTTTCATGGAAAGTCGGTGGGCAGCAAGGTGAAGGGATTGAGAGTACAGGTGAAATTTTCTCAATGGCAATGAATCGTCTAGGGTATTTCCTATACGGTTACCGTCATTTCTCTTCTCGTATTAAAGGTGGCCATACGAATAATAAAATTACGGTTCGTCCGACAGAAGTACGCGCAATTGCGGACGACTTAGATATACTAGTGGCGTTTGACCAGGAAACGATCGACGTGAACTATAAAGAATTAACACCAAGCAGTATCATTTTAGCGGATGCGAAATTTGATCCGAAAAATCCGGAAGACAGTGTCGCGCCATTATACGCGGTACCGTTTACGGAAATTGCGGCTGAACTTGGTACGTCTCTAATGAAAAACATGGTTGCGATTGGTGCAACGGCAGCACTTTTAAACTTGGATGAATCGGTTTTCCAAAGTGTTGTTAATGAAATTTTCGGACGTAAAGGTGAAGAAGTCGTAGCGAAAAACATTGAAGCGATTGAACGCGGACGTCAGGCAATTTCAGAGCAGATCGGTGACCGTGTAGGTACATGGGAAATTGCGCCTGCAGACGGAAAACGCCGTATGTTCATGATCGGTAACGATGCAGCGGCATTAGGTGCCTTGGCAGCCGGCTCTCGTTTCATGGCAGCATATCCGATTACACCGGCATCTGAAATTATGGAATACATGATTAAAAAGCTTCCATTAGTAGGTGGAGCGGTTATTCAAACAGAAGACGAAATTGCTGCGGCAACAATGGCGATCGGTGCAAACTACGGCGGTGTGCGTGCATTCACGGCATCAGCTGGTCCTGGTCTTTCATTAATGATGGAAGCAATTGGTCTTTCAGGTATGACGGAGCAGCCACTTGTAATTTTTGATACACAGCGTGGTGGTCCATCAACAGGTTTACCGACAAAGCAGGAGCAATCGGATTTAATGGCAATGCTTTACGGTACACATGGTGAAATCCCGAAAGTAGTTATTGCGCCTTCTACAATGGAAGAAGCGTTTTACGATACGATCCAGGCGTTTAACATTGCCGAAGAATTACAATTACCTGTAATCGTTATGACAGATTTGCAGTTATCATTAGGTAAACAGTCGGTTGATCCGTTTGATTACAGCAAAATAGAAATTCGCCGCGGTAAAATTATCGAAGCGGTTGAAGACGAAGAAACGAAAGACTACTTCAAGCGTTATGAAAATACAGAAGACGGCGTTTCTCCACGTGTGCTGCCAGGTACAAAAGGCGGTATTCACCACGTAACAGGTGTAGAGCACGATGAAACAGGTAAGCCATCTGAAGCAACGGGCAACCGTCGCACGCAAATGGATAAGCGTATGCGTAAATTACAGCATGTCCGCTTTGAAAATCCGGTATACGTGAACGCACCTCATGAAGATGCGGACGTATTGCTTGTAGGCTTTAACTCAACGCGCGGAGCAATAGAAGAAGTTCAGGAAAAGCTGAACTCTGAAGGCGTAAAAGTAAACCACGCACATATTAAGCTGATCCATCCATTCCCTGCAGAAGAAATGAGTGCATTAATGGATAAAGCGAAAAAAGTGATTGTCGTTGAAAACAATGCGACAGGTCAGCTAGCAAATATTATGAAAATGAATATCGGTGGTCACGCGAAGACTAAATCGATTTTAAAATACGATGGTACACCATTCCTACCACGTGAATTAACAAACTTAGTGAAGGAGGAAATTTAATCATGGCAACATTTAAAGATTTCCGAAATTCCGTAAAACCTAACTGGTGTCCAGGCTGTGGTGACTTCTCCGTACAAGCGGCGATTCAACGTGCAGCAGCAAACGTAGGCTATGAACCAAGCGAATTGGCAGTTATTTCAGGAATCGGCTGTTCTGGTCGTATTTCAGGCTATATTAATTCATACGGTTTCCACGGTATTCACGGTCGTGCATTACCGATCGCACAAGGCCTTAAAATGGCGAACAAAGACCTGAAAGTTATCGCTTCAGGCGGTGACGGTGACGGCTTCGCGATCGGTATGGGTCACACAATCCATGCGATCCGCCGTAACATCGACATTACGTATGTAGTAATGGATAACCAAATTTACGGATTAACAAAAGGGCAAACATCTCCACGTTCTGCTGCTGGTTTCATTACGAAATCAACACCAGGCGGAGCAATCGAGCCATCATTAAAACCATTGGAAGTTGCATTAACAGCAGGTGCGACATTTGTAGCACAAGGCTTCTCAACGGACATTAAAGAACTGACAGCAATGATCGAAGCCGGCCTAAACCATAAAGGCTTCTCGTTCATCAACGTATTCTCACCATGTGTAACGTACAACAAAGTAAATACGTACGACTGGTTCAAAGAGAACTTAACAAAGCTTGCTGACATCGAAGGCTATGATTCATCTAACCGCGAAGAGGCGATGCAAACAGTAATGCGCCATGAAGGTCTTGTAACAGGCATTATTTATCAGGATACTGAAACAACTTCGTATCAGGAGAAAATCAAAGGCTATTCAGAGCTGCCATTAACAGATATCGATATTAGCTTGTCAGAAGAACAATTTGATCAGCTGACGAAGGAATTTATGTAATTAGTTTATAGGGCTATACAGGCTGGGGTTTCCGGCTTGTATAGTTTTTTTGTTGTTACTGAAATTATAGATGGCAGATGCACCGTTGAAGTAGCATTTTTATTAGACCATCGTAGTGGTTTATTAGACAATAATATTAGTTTATTAGAAAAAGTTGGTGTCTTATTAGAAAATCGAACAACAAAATTTGAATAAAGCTTCTTTAGAGCTATTTTTGAATGCAGATGCGATAGGGAAGGACTTGGATTGGGTTTTTATTAGAACAATTCAAAGGTTTATTAGAAAAAGTCACCGTGATATTAGCAAATCAAGAGGTGATATTAGAACATCCCGAAGACTTATTAGCACAACAGGGGACTATATTAGCAAATCCGCATTTTATTAGAACAAATAAAATTATATTAGAACATTTATAAATATATTAGAAACATCTCCAACCTTCCTAATTAAAAAATGAACTAGACCTTACTCGACAAAATGAAATCTAGTGGGGACACTAATTGGTTCAAATTTCGTCTTAATCGCTGACTTGTCTGCTATGACGGCAGCAATTATAATTCCCTAACAGATTATCCGACTCAAATTACCATTCTTCCAATGAATTTCATTAAGTTTTCTAAGGTAACAGAAATGAAAACCCCCACCTTTACAACAAATTAACATATTTACATAAATCTATTTACACAGGCCCTTTATACTAAACCAAAATACATAGATAAATGAGGTAGTGTAACATGCGCTTTCGTAATGCGATTAAATTTAAAGACCGGCTTGCAGTATTAATGATCATATGTATCTGTTCAAACATCATTTTAACCGTATTCAGTATGGATTATTTGCGAAAAATGGAAAGGGAAGCGCAGGCTTTATATGAAGAAAAACTCATGACACTTCATACAGTGCAGGATATTGAACAGCAGTATCTCAAGACAAAAGAAATCCCAGCGCAATCCATGGGGCAATTAGTTGCTTTCGATTCCAAAATGGAGTTTTATATGAAGCAGCTCGCGAGCAACCCCTCCGCCACACTATTTGAGGAAATCGATGCATACATAATCGAGCGGGCATCCGCACAATTAGCCAGTCATGAAAATGATATAAAATTCGGATACAGTCTTCTATTATCGATTTCCATCCTTTTAATGCTGCTTGTACTGTTTTTTGGTATTCAGGCAATTCGCTCGATCAATAAGCCGACCCGCGAGTTGAAACAGCTATTTAAACTCGTGCAGCAAGGGGATTTAACGAAGTACGCGACATACTCTGCGCGCGATGAGCTAGGGGAAACAACGAAATACTACAATTTAATGATTGGTGATATGAAGGAGCTTTTAAAAACAGTCCGGAAAAATACAGAATCGGCGTCAGAAGCGAATAACGAGCTTCAAACAAATGCCGAGCAGATTACAACTGGGGCAGTGCGTATTGCCTCAAGCTCGGATGACATGACCGGTTCACTTCAATATGCAGCAACCCGATTAGCGGATAACGCAGCATCGGTACAGCAGGTGGCAGCCGGGATTGATGAAATAACCGAGCGCATGCATCATGTTGACCATTATATAAAAGAAACAATTGCACAGGCTGAAGACGGTGCAGCGATCGTCGGGCAAAATATAGCACAAATGCATGATGTGGAACGTGCGATGCAAACAGCGAACAATACAATTACCCAGCTGAATGAACAGACACAGCATGTTTCAAGAGCAGTGACGATGATTCACTCGATTGCCGACCAGACGAATCTGCTTGCGCTGAATGCCTCCATTGAAGCAGCAAGAGCAGGGGAACATGGACGAGGTTTTGCCGTTGTGGCCCAGGAAGTGCGTAAACTTGCGGAACAATCGCAGGAGTTCACAAAATCCATTGCAACAATCGTCACAAAAATTCAGCAAGGAACTTTGGAAGCGACGAACAATATGGAAAATGCGATGAGAAGTGTTGATACGGGGGTCACGACAACGGAACAAAGTGCGGCCAAATTCAGGGAAATTACGATGCAAGTACAACAGATCGGTCCGCAAATGGAGCAAGTTTCTACTATTATGAATGAAATTTCCAGTCATACCCATGATGTTGCGCAAAGTTCGATGGAGTTAAGCAACCGCTCCGAAGGAAATCTCGTCTCGATGCACCTGATTCAGGAGCAAATTGACATACAGAAAAATTCAACGTCAGAAATTTATGAAGAAATTCAAAGCATCGCAAAAAATATGCGTTCGTTAACACATGCAGTCAAACGGTTTCAAATCTGATTACGCTGATTTTGACAGTTTTTGTCGAAAGCATTTTAATTTTTGTTATATTACTGTAATATTTATAAGTAATTTACAAGAAAAGATAAAAATACGATAAAATTTGTAATTATTTTCTGAAAACTGATGAAATTTATCATGAAAACTGGTATCTTTAATCAAGAAGTCATATTAATGAATGATATGTAAAATTATTCCATAATGCAATACACCTAAAGTCATTAATTTAATATTAAGAATATTTTTAATAATGTAGCTTTTAATAAATTCTTGACTGTAGTAGAATAGTGGTATAAAAATAGCGTATTTTATTGGTTAATATGAAATTATATAGAGAGAATAGTTAGTAGAAAATATTTGTATCGTACCATTTCATTTCATGCGGACTTCAATTTTCTGAATGTTTGTAAAAGGGCAGAGTGTTATGTTCAACTTGGCAAATACTTAATAATTGCTGTGATCAATTAGTATTGTCATTAGATAAATATATTAAATAAGGGGATGTATTTTTTATGAACAGTCAAATTCAACTAATCGTACCGAAGTGGTTTGTCCAGGATGAGCTACATATTATCGAAACGATCGTTAGCAAAACGTCAGCGGATACTGGTATTGTCATTGCCGGAGAAAACTTTGATGCAACAAAACGATGCCATCCAACTGTACGCCTTTATATGATCCAACTATTGGATGATCAATATGAAATCACAAAAGAATTGGATGCCTTCCAGTTCGATACTGCTGAAGAAGCTAAACAATTTTGCGCAAAGCTGCCTGAAATGACGGCGATTGATTTGGTTATGTTAATGAATAAGGAAGAGCCTGTATTTTCTATTTAATAGATGAATCCAGCTTTGTTGAATGAATCTTCATTTAGCAAAGCTTTTTTTGTTGTTCTCTTTCTGAGGGTCCGTATTTGTATTTTAGTGGAGAAAGGCTACAATAAAAGGAGAACAACTAGAATAAGGAAGTGATTTAAATGGCTAGAGGTGTATATATTCACATTCCTTTTTGTCATCAAATTTGTAACTACTGCGATTTTAATAAAGTATTTTTTAAAAATCAGCCAGTTGATGAATATATAGAAGCGCTTGGACGGGAAATGGAAATGACGGTTGCCGGGATGCCGGAAGCGTTCATAAATATCGAAACGATTTTCCTTGGTGGCGGTACCCCGACTGCATTATCTGCAGAGCAAATCGAAAAATTATTATCGCTCATTACGAAACATATTCCGATGTCATCCGTAAAAGAGTTTAGTAGTGAAGCAAATCCGGATGAACTGACTATCGATAAATTGCAGGCACTTTACAATGGCGGCGTTAATCGTTTAAGTATGGGCGTCCAATCATTCGACCAGTCACTCTTAAAGAAAATCGGACGTACTCATTCGAATGAACATGTATATGAAACAATCCAAAACGCAAAAAATGTTGGATTTAAAAATATAAGCATTGATTTAATGTATGGTCTGCCTGGCCAGACGATGGAACAATGGCAAGAAACGCTAGAAAAGGCTTTAGCATTGAATCTGCCGCATTATTCGGCGTACTCGCTTATCGTAGAGCCTAAAACGATCTTTTATATCCAGTATGCAAAAGGGAAGCTCCATTTGCCGACAGAGGATCTTGAAGCGGACATGTATGGTGTTTTGATGGACACGATGGAAGCACACGGACTCCGGCAGTACGAAATTAGTAATTTTGCGAATGAAGGCTATGAGTCAACACATAATAAAATCTATTGGGATAATGACGAATACGCAGGATTTGGCGCTGGTGCTCACGGTTACTTGGAAGGAATACGCTATTCCAATGTCGCACCGATCAAAAAGTATATTGAAACAGTGATGGCAGGAGAGCGTCCTTTATTGCATGAGCATGAAGTGACAGGTGATGAGAAGCTGGAAGAGCAGATGTTTTTAGGGTTAAGAAAATCTGCCGGCGTGACACATGAAGAATTTGAGAAGAAATTCGGTCAGCCGATGCTTTCTATATATAAGGAAATAATCGATCAATTACAGGAAGAGCAACTGATTGAAATTGACTCTGAAGGGATTCGTTTAACTAGAAAAGGCCGTTTTATCGGCAATGAAGTATTTCAGCGGTTTTTAGTAGGGGAATAATCTTTTTGCAGCGGTACTTGAAAAAAGTTAAAAAAAACGGACGAATTCATTGACATCAATTTAGAGATTTGCTAATTTATAAATATATTAGCACTCCTCTTAATCGAGTGCTAACAGAGGTGAGAAAGATGTTAACAAATCGGCAGTTACAACTATTGCAAGTAATCGTAGACGAATTTGTGATGTCAGCACAGCCTGTTGGTTCGCGTCAACTATCCAAAAAAGAAGGTATTACGTATAGTGCTGCTACAATACGTAATGAAATGGCAGATTTGGAGGAGCTGGGTTTTTTAGAAAAAACGCATACTTCTTCAGGAAGGGTCCCTTCTGAAAAAGGGTATCGCTTTTATGTCGACCATTTACTTCAGCCTCAAATCATTTCGAGTGGCGAAGTAGCGCAAATCCAGTCGCTCTTTAAAAAGCAGATTGTTGAAGCAGAACAAATTATAAAAGAATCCGCAAATATATTATCTGAATTGACGACATACACGACGATTTTACTCGGTCCGGATGTTCAAAAACATCGTGTCAAGAAATTCCAGATTGTACCGTTAACAGAACAGACAGCGGTGGCTATTATCATCACAGATAACGGTCATGTAGAAAATCGCACACTAACGTTACCACCGGGTTTTAACCCGCATGATATTGAAAAAATGGTTAATATTTTGAATGACCGCCTAGTCGGTGTGCCGCTATATGAACTTCCGATAAAGCTTCAAACTGAGGCGATATCGGTATTGAAGTCTCATATTCATGCATCCGATTCGATTATCCGGTCATTGTTATCCATTACTTCAAACCATCACGAAAATAAAGTTTATTACGGTGGTAAATCCAACATGTTGAATCAGCCGGAGTTCCATGATTTAGAAAAAATGCGAATGCTGATGGATCTGATCGACAAGGAAAGCCAAGTTCAAACTTTATTCAATGAACAGAAAAATGGTATTCAAATACGAATAGGTTCAGAAAACAATCATTTAGCAATGGAAAACTGCAGTGTCATCACCGCTTCCTTCCTTGTAGGGGAAGAACAGCAGGGGGCGATCGCCATTATCGGTCCGACGCGCATGGATTACCGACGTGTTGTTACATTATTGGATGTCATGACAAACAGTCTGTCCAGAGCGTTTTTCGATAAAAAGCAGTAAAGGCCATTGATTCAGCGGTCGTAATGTTATACATAGCCGCTGAATTCATAAATGATTGATACTCGAGGAGGAAAAGAAGTGTCAGAATCAAAAAACAATGAAGAATTGCAGCAAGAAGAAACTACGGAAGAAGTAGTGGAAACAGCTGAAACAGCTGAAACTACTGAAACAGAAGAAAATGCAGTAGATGAAAAAGATCAGAAAATCGCTGAACTTGAAGCGAAACTTGCTGAAGAGGATGCACGTTACCTGCGTTTACGTGCTGACTACGATAACTTAACTCGCCGCAACCGTTTAGATCGTGAAGCGGCTGAGAAATACCGTGCACAAAGCTTATTAACAGAACTTTTACCGGTGCTGGACAATTTAGACCGCGCACTGCAAGTAGAAGTGACGACAGAAGAAGCGGCTTCATTATACAAAGGTGTACAAATGGTATATGACCAGTTACTTGCTGCAACGCAAAAAGAAGGTCTTACAATCATTCCTGCAGAAGGCGAAAGCTTTGATCCGAACTTCCACCAAGCTGTAATGCAAGAGCAGGACAGTGAAAAGGAAACAGGCATCATTTTACGCGAACTGCAAAAAGGGTATCAGCTAAAGGACCGTGTACTGCGTCCATCAATGGTATCTGTAAACGAGTAATTTAGTGCTTTTCGGTGCTATCTATATATTTAAAATTTAGATTTTCATATCAAACACATTTTGTTTTTTACTATTAGGAGGAAAATTAAATTATGAGTAAAATTATCGGTATTGACTTAGGAACAACAAACTCTTGTGTATCTGTATTAGAAGGCGGAGAACCAAAAGTAATTCCAAACCCAGAAGGTAACCGTACATCTCCATCTGTAGTAGCATTCAAAAATGGAGAAAAACAAGTTGGTGAAGTAGCAAAACGCCAAGCTGTAACAAACCCGAACACAATTATTTCAATTAAATCAAAAATGGGTACGAACGAAAAAGTGAAAGTGGAAGATACAGAGTACACTCCACAAGAAGTATCTGCAATGATTTTACAATACTTAAAAGGCTATGCTGAAGACTACTTAGGCGAAAAAGTAACAAAAGCTGTTATTACAGTTCCTGCTTACTTCAACGATGCTCAACGTCAAGCAACTAAAGACGCTGGTAAAATCGCTGGTTTAGAAGTAGAGCGTATCATCAACGAACCAACAGCTGCAGCTTTAGCTTACGGTTTAGATCAACAAGACGTTGACCAAAAAATTCTAGTATTCGACTTAGGTGGCGGTACATTCGACGTATCAATCCTTGAATTAGCTGACGGCGTATTTGAAGTATTAGCAACAGCGGGTGACAACAAACTTGGTGGTGACGACTTCGACGACAAAATCATCGCTTATTTAGTAGAAGAGTTCAAAAAAGAAAACTCAGTAGATTTATCAAAAGACAAAATGGCAATGCAACGTTTAAAAGATGCAGCTGAAAAAGCGAAAAAAGACTTATCAGGTGTAACTTCTACTCAAATTTCATTACCATTCATCACAGCAGGTGCTGATGGCCCGCTTCACTTGGAAATGTCATTATCACGTGCGAAATTCGATGATTTAACAAAAGATTTAGTTGAGCGTACAATCGTTCCAACTCGTCAAGCATTATCAGATGCAGGTCTTTCTGCTTCAGAATTAGATAAAGTCATCTTAGTTGGTGGTTCTACTCGTATTCCTGCAGTTGTAGAAGCAATCAAAAAAGCAACTGGTCATGAGCCACACAAAGGCGTAAACCCGGATGAAGTAGTAGCAATGGGTGCTGCTGTACAAGGCGGCGTATTAGCTGGTGACGTACAAGGCGTATTATTATTAGACGTAACACCATTATCATTAGGTATCGAAACAATGGGTGGTGTTATGACGAAACTAATCGATCGTAACACAACAATCCCAACATCTAAATCTCAAGTGTTCTCAACAGCTGCAGACAACCAGCCAGCAGTAGACATTCACGTATTACAAGGTGAACGTTCAATGGCAGCAGACAACAAAACATTGGGCCGCTTCCAATTATCTGATATTCCGCCAGCACCACGTGGTATTCCACAAATCGAAGTAACATTCGATATTGATGCGAACGGTATCGTATCAGTTAAAGCGAAAGACTTAGGAACACAAAAAGAACAAACAATCGTGATCCAATCTGATTCAGGTTTATCAGAAGAAGAAATCGAGCGTATGGTGAAAGATGCAGAAGCAAACGCTGAAGCAGATGCGAAACGTAAAGAAGAAGCAGATCTTCGCAACGAAGCAGACCAATTAGTATTCCAAGTGGATAAAACAATCACAGACTTAGGTGAGCAAATCACAGAAGACGAAAAGAAATCTGTTGAAGATGCACGCGACGAGTTAAAAGCAGCTTTAGAAAAAGGCGAGCTTGAAGGCATCAAAGCTTCTAAAGAAAAATTAGAAGGCGTACTACAGCCATTAGTAATGAAAGTTTACGAGCAAGCGGCAGCAGCAGCTCAAGCAGCACAAGGCGGCGCTGAAGGTTTCGAAGGCGCAGCAGACGCTGGTCAAAAAGACGACGGTATCGTAGACGCTGACTTTGAAGAAGTAAAAGACGACAAAGACAATAAATAATTCTTTCTGATTTCCACATAAAAGCCAAAGACCGCTTGCGGCTTTGGCTTTTATGCTTGTCATAAGCCCCATTTTATTCAGGAGAGTGGGCGAGGGAAGGCGAAGTAAAGCGGCGATTTTAATCCGTTTTAGGAAGTATCGCCCATGGTTCGCGGAAGTTGGGTTTTATTAGAAGATTTAGGTGAGAAAGTAGAAGATTCAGCTGAGAAAGTAGAACTTACTGAAGCGAAAGTAGAAAGTTCAGGGGCTAAAGTGGAAGTTCTTCAATGAAAAGTAGAACAATTCACCCGGAAAGTAGAAGTTTGAAATTTATTAGAAGATTCAGCTGAAGAAGTAGAACTTACTGAAGCGAAAGTAGAAAGTTCAGGGGCTAAAGTAGAAGTTCTTCGATGAAAAGTAGAACAATTCACCCGGAAAGTAGAACTTTAAATTTTATTAGAAGATTTAGCTGGAAAAGTAGAACTTACGGAAGCGAAAGTAGAAAGTTCAGCGACTAAAGTGGAAGTTTTCGATTAAAAGTAGAACATTTCACCTTGAAAGTAGAACTTCGAATTTTATTAGAAGATTCGCTTGAGAAAGCAGAACTTTTGGAAGTGAAAGTAGAAAGTTCAGGGGCTAATGTGGAAGCTATTCATAGAAAAGTTGAAGTCTCGCCCATAAGGAAGTACTTAATGAAAAAACGGATAATAAAATACAGCGAACCTTGACTTAAATTAAATAAGTAGTCCAAAACCCATATCAAAACCTTAGTTGTGCGGAGTGAAGGGGCCGACTCCTTGGGGATTAAGCGTGCGCGGAAAATCCACTTGATGTATGCCGCCGTAGAGGCATACATCAAGTTAGTTGGAGCCACGCCCCCAGGAAAGCGTGCCCCGTAATGCAGCACAACGGGCTTATGAAGGAAAAGGCATCTTATAACTTTCACGTAATAAAAAGAACGGGACTATATTAGATGGCCCCCACTTTATATTCCTATAAAAAAGTACCAAAGCAAAAGCTATACATCAATTTTTCAACATGTTAAAATAGACGTTATGTAAAAAGAGCGGAGAGTGAACAATGAGTAAGCGCGATTACTATGAAATACTTGGCCTGAGCAAAGGTGCAAGCAAAGACGAAATAAAAAAAGCGTATCGTAAATTATCAAAACAGTATCACCCGGATTTAAACAAAGAAGAGGGCGCGGACGAAAAGTTCAAAGAAGTCGCAGAAGCCTATGAAGTGCTGTCAGACGACCAAAAACGTGCACGCTATGACCAGTTCGGCCATGAAGATCCAAATGCCGGCTTTGGTGGCGGCGGCTTCGGAGGCGGCGCTGGCTTCGGCGGTTTCGAGGACATCTTCAGTTCGTTCTTCGGTGGCGGCCGACGCCAAGATCCAAACGCCCCACGTAAAGGCGACGATCTTCAGTTCCGTATGAACATTTCTTTTGAAGAAGCAGTATTCGGGAAAGAAACAGAAATCGAAATTCCAAAAGAAGAAACATGTGATACATGTCACGGCTCTGGCGCAAAACCAGGTACGCACCCACAAACATGTTCACAATGTAATGGCGCGGGCCAAATTAACCAGGCAGTCGACACACCGTTTGGCCGTATGGTAAACAAACGTTCTTGTCCATCATGTCGTGGTCAAGGTAAAATCATTGTGGAAAAATGTACACCATGTCGCGGTACTGGTACGATTACGAAAAAGAAAAAAATCAAGATCACAATCCCAGCAGGTGTGGATGATGGTCAACAACTACGCGTAGCTGGTCAAGGTGAAGCAGGATTCAACAATGGTCCGGCAGGCGATCTATACATTATCTTCAATGTTCGCAAGCACGAGTATTTCGAACGTGACGGCGACGATATTTTATATGAATTAAAACTAACATTCCCGCAAGCGGCGTTAGGTGATGAAATCGAAGTACCGACAATTCACGGGAAAGTGAAGCTGAAAATTCCTGCAGGCACACAATCCGGTGCACAATTCCGCCTGAAAGATAAAGGCGTAAAAAATGTACACGGTTATGGCATGGGGAACCAGTATGTCATCGTAAACGTCGTAACACCGACGAAATTAACAGAAAAGCAAAAGCAATTGTTACGTGAATTTGCAGAAATTAGCGGAGACATTCCGGAAGAACACGGAAGCTCCCTGTTCGACAAAATTAAGAAAAAAATTAAAGGCGACTAAGGAGTGTATTGCAAGTGAAATGGACAGAACTTTCGATTTTAACAACGCATGAAGCTGTTGATGCAGTGACGAACATTTTACACGAAGCTGGGGCAAGCGGTGTAGTAATTGAAGATTCAAAGGAATTAGACAAAGAGAGAATCGATAAATTTGGTGAAATTTACGCACTGAATCCTGAAGATTTTCCGAAAACAGGTGTCATTGTAAAAGCATATTTATCGGCTTCAAGTTTTTTAGCGGAAACAATCGAAGAAATTAAGCTTGCAATCGCAAACCTTGTAAACTTTGATATTAATATTGGCGAAAATGTATTAACACTTTGTGAAGTTGATGAAGAAGATTGGTCAACGGCGTGGAAGCAGTACTACCATCCGGTAAAAATTTCGGAACGCTTCACAATTGTACCGACTTGGGAAGACTACAAACCAGTATCAACGGATGAGCTGATCATTGAGTTGGATCCGGGAATGGCGTTCGGAACAGGGACACACCCTACAACAGTTATGTGTTTACAGGCACTTGAAAAAGTTGTACAACATGACCACACAGTAGTTGATGTTGGTACAGGATCTGGCGTACTGTCAATTGGTGCTGCCATGCTTGGCGCGAAAAGCGTTCATGCACTGGACCTGGATGAAGTGGCAGTAAATGCAGCGCGTGAAAATGTTGAATTGAATAAAATGAATGATATTGTTGAAGTATTCCACGGCAATTTATTGGACACAGTAAAAGAACCGGCTGATATTGTCGTAGCGAATATTTTAGCGGAAATCATTATGTCATTTACGGATGATGCATTTTCAATTGTAAAACCAGGCGGTATGTATGTTACATCGGGCATAATCGGAGCGAAGAAAGATGATGTAAAAGCAGCGCTGGAAACAGCCGGATTTGTTATTGAAGAAGTATTGATGATGGAAGACTGGGTAGCGATTATTTCACGTCGTCCTTAATTAAATCGTTTAATCGAAAATCGAACATTTTGCTATTGTGCAAAATGTTCGATTTTTACGTTATCAACAAGGAGTGAAGACAATGCAGAGATATTTTGTAGATACAGTGGAAAATGATTTGGATCTCTTTATTATTGCCGGAGAAAACGCGCGCCATATTTCAAAAGTAATGCGTATGACGGTTGGGGAAGAAATCATTGTTGTACATGACAATGTAGCATATGTTTGTGAAATTACCGAGCTGGACCAGGATGTACATGCGAAGAAAACTGGTACGACAATCCCTTCGCCGGAAATGCCGGTTAAAGTAGATATTGCATGTGGCCTGCCAAAAGGCGATAAACTGGAACTGATTGCACAAAAAGCGACAGAGCTCGGTATGCACGCATTAATCCCGTTTGCTGCAGAACGTTCGATTGTAAAATGGGATGATAAAAAGGCGAAGAAAAACCAGGAACGCCTGCAGAAAATCGCTCAGGAAGCAGCTGAGCAATCGCATCGTACATATGTGCCGAATGTTGTACAACCAATCAGTTTCAAACAGCTTGTACAAACATTCTCTAACTATGATGCGGTCTATATTGCGGATGAAGAAGATGCGAAGTTGGCGACACGTACGACATTTAAACAAAAGCTGCAATCGTTAAATGCTGATAAAACGCCGCGCATCTTATGCATTTTCGGTCCTGAAGGCGGAATTTCCCGCAATGAATCAGCCGTCTTGCTTGAAGCCGGTGCACAGACAATGTCACTTGGGCCGCGTATTTTACGAGCAGAGACAGCACCATTGTATGCGCTGGCTGCGATTTCTTATGAATTCGAATAATTAAATGCGTTTGAATTAACAGACCTATAAAAAGCAGAAAGCCTTAATTTCTCTTCATGTGAGAAATTAAGGCTTTTTGTTTTTAAAAAAATCTCAAATTATTTAATGTATTTCCTCCTTGTATAATGAAAAATACATAAGTATAATGTTTGTATAACATATGACAGTGTCTCAGAACAAATTATTATTGAAAACAGCTATATTATGAAGTTTTATTAATATTAACGGTGAAAAGAATAAAGAAAACCTCTAAACATTATACAAATTAAACTTTACAAGTGAAACATTGTACAATATCCAATCGAAACAGGGAGGAACAATACATGAAAAAAATTGCAGTGGTAGGGGCAGGACCTGGCGGATTAGCAGTCGCCATGTTATTGGCGCATAAAGGTTATGAAGTAACGATTTATGAAAAGCAGGCTTATGTTGGCGGGCGAACAAGCGAAATTAAGCTTGGTGACTATAAATTTGATATGGGTCCGACTTTTTTTAATATGTTGTACATTGCAGAAGAAATTTTTGAATTAACAGGTCGCGATATTCACGATTATGTGGATCTGATCGATTTAAATCCGATGTATCAATTAATCTATCATAATAAAAAGATGAATATGACACGTGATGCAGATGAGATGATCCGTCAAATCAATGAGCTTTTCCCTGGGAATGAGGGAAGCTATGAGCGTTATATGGAGCAGACGCAAAAGAAACTTGAAGTGCTTGCTCCGGTGCTGCAGGCTCCGATGAATAAGCTGACAGATTTATTCAACCCGAAAGTAATGAAAGCGTTTAAAGAACTGGAAGTAGGAAATTCACTTATTGACACACTGTCGAAGTTTTATAACGAAGAGGAATTACAGCTCGCTTTCACATTCCAGGCAAAATATTTAGGGATGTCTCCATGGGAAAGTCCTGGCGCGTTTTCGATTCTTTCGTATATTGAACATGCGTACGGTGTCTATCACATTAAAGGCGGTATCAATAAGCTGACGGAAGCAATGGGCAGAGTTGTGCTGGAATCGGGCGGGAAAATCCTTCTTAATAACGGCGTAAAAAAATTGAAAACGAACGGCAGAAAAGTGATGGGTCTACTGCTGGAAGATGGTCAGGAAATCGAAGCGGATGAAGTAATCATTAACGGAGATTTTGCACATGCGATGACAAATCTTGTTGAGCCGGTACTATTAAAAAAATATACACCGGAAAAACTCGAGAAAAAGCAGTACTCATGTTCAACGTTCATGCTGTATTTAGGTGTCAATAAACGATTTGATTTACCGCACCATACGATCTGGTTTGCGAAAGATTACCGGAAAAATGTAGAGGAAATCACAAAGACAAAACTGATGTCCGAAGATCCATCGATTTACATTCAAAATGCCGTCGTAACGGATGAAACGGTTGCACCGAAAGGAAAATCGACCTTATACATTTTAGTACCGGTACCGAATAATATGAGCGGAATTGACTGGTCGGAAAAGGCAGGACCTTTCCGGGATATGGTTTTAAATATGGTAGCGGATAAACTTGGTGTTAAGGACATTTGGGAATATATCGAAGAAGAGCGAATGATTACACCTGCTGACTGGGAGCGCGATATTCATGTATATAAGGGTGCGACGTTCAACTTAGGTCACCAATTATCGCAAATGCTTGTATTCCGTCCGCGCAACAAATTTGAAGAGCTCGATCATTGCTGGCTGGTCGGTGGTGGTACACACCCGGGCAGTGGCTTGCCGATTATTCTGGAATCCGCCCGAATTACAGCAAACGGCATCTTACAGCAGGATAAACAGACATTGCTTCCTGTTCAACCATTGCCGAAAGTGGAACTGTATAAAAAGAAACAACGACAATTACAGCATCAGCCTGCAGCCATTCAAACAAATGCTTAAAGAGTGGTTTCATTGTATGAAACTTTTATCTGAATGGAAACGTATAATAACTATTCAATTAAAGGAGGCAATACAATGTTCAAAAAACTAGCATCAGATGCATTAGGTCTATCAGATATTGGGGTAGTGATTTCAAGACAGGACTTTGACAAAACAGATTCCGATGATTTTATTTTTAATGAAGTGGATGAAAAAATTTATTTCCTGATCAAAACAAAAGCGGATGAGTATTGCTTCACAAACTACGCATTAATCCATGTAGATGGCGCAAATGCCATCAGTAAAAAACGTATGCTGCGCCGCTATGACTACGAACATTTTGCGATTGAAGAAGTACTGCTGGAAACTGCCGGAACAATCGATCTGGATGTAGAGATCAAATTTGTGATCGGAAATGTGCCGTTAAGTATTGATATTCATAAAAAACACTTAACGGAAATTAAAGATTTATACAAAGCACTTCATGCGATTTCACTTGAACAAAAAGCCAATACATTCAGCATGGATGCTGCAAAACAAAGTCTGAATTTGGCTGCATCTGCAATCGGCCGTGCCGGCAATGAAGGGGTATCACCAGCTGATGCATTTAAGGAAATCACAGCATTTTCACATAGCTGGCTGCTCGAGCAGAAGAAAGCGTTTGTGAAAAAAGATTTCGGCGATGTGTTTGAGAAATATATTAATAATTAATAGATGAAGCATGCGATATTTGTCGTATGCTTTATTTTTGTACATAATAAGAGAGAGACAATATTTTTATTTATATGGAGACCATACTTGTCTGTTTATTTTCTGTGAAAGATGAAACTGGGACATTATGGTGACATGATAATAAATTGGGTGTGTAAACCGAAAGGAAAAAGGTGATATATTAGTTACTAACATGGAAAACAGATTGAAAGGGTCGCGATAATAATGAAAATTGAAGAAATTTTAACAGGGATCTTAATTATCTGTAGTGTAATGCTATTTATTCTATTGTGTATTTATTTTTTTGCAATTTATCGAAAGCACAGGAAGACTCGTTCTTTCAATAAAATAAATCACTATATCCAGCAAAATGATCGGGATTGGTATAACTATTTAGTTTTAAACAAGCCACTTCGGAATCATTCAACTACAAAGGATGAGCTGGAGGCAATTGATACTATTTTTGTTTCATATGTAACAACGATGAATAAAGAGGAGATCCTGGAGAGAGCTTCAACATATGCTGCGTTAAATATGAAAAACTATTATGTAAAGCAATTGACAAGTCGTGATGAAGCTGTCCGTCTTCATGCTTTGCAGCGCACATTGATTTTGGATTTGGAATTTTTAGTGCCGTTAATCGAACGCCGGCTAAAAGAGAATCGTACCGGGTCAATGGAAGAATATTTGTTAATGTTAAAGGTTGCAGCGAAATATAATAGAAATTTATTCTTGGCGCATATGTATAAGCCTAGATTGACTTTTTATGATAATGAGTACCATTTGTTGCTGTCGAATATTGAGGACAGTTATTGTGACTACTTTAAAGATCATTTTGAAGAGTTGCCGATTCAGCTGAAATTAGCGTTTTTGGAAACGTTATGTCTAAAGGAAAACTTACATGCTACCTACCTTACTTTCTTTGAAGGTTTATTGGTATCCGAGTGTAATGAAATTCGTCTCCGGGCATTAAGAGCTGTTTCTTCGTTTGGGGAAATATCACATCTAAAGCATTATGAAAACTTTGTTCATTCCTCGCATTGGGAGGAACGTCTTTTAGTAGCGGAAATATTGAGGTTCGTTACAGAAGAGGAATCTTATCTGTATCTTGAAAAGTTATTGCAAGATTCAAACAGCAATGTCCGGAAGCAGGCGGCATTATCACTGATGGATGTACCAAATGGAAAAGCAATTTTACAAGGAATAATAGATTCTGGTTCCGTCCTTTAATGGTAATTTTCCGGCTAGAATGAAAAAGTAAGGTGAGCTGAGGAAATCAGAAATGTAAAAGTTAACTAATCCAGTATAAAAATTTAGCCGGTATGAGCTTGGTAAAAAACTGAACTCATACCGGCTATTAACATTCTACTGAGCATAATCTCCTGTATAATTCACGAGTGAACAAGCATGGACACCCTCAATACTTTCGATTAAATTAACGAAATATGTATTGTCATCAACTAAACGTATTTCTACGGTCATTTCGATGAGTCCATTACGTACAGATTTCGATTTTAATTTCGAGTTTTTTTTATTCAGCACTTTTTTCACTTGCTCGTGTGCCTCATGCTGATAATGTACGACAAGCAAATAGGTTTCTCCCCGAATTTTCTTTTTCGATAGCCAGGCCAACGTTGCTCCGAAAGCAGCAGACCCGATTAGAGCGAGTGGATACATACCCGCTCCAATCGCTATCCCCGCAGAAATTGCCCAGAACATATAGACAATATCAAGCGGGTCTTTAACAGCCGTACGAAAACGGACAATACTGAGTGCTCCTACCATCCCCAGTGACAGGACGATATTTGTACTGATTGTCATAATGATGACGGTCGTGATCATCGTCATCAAAACAAAAGAAACGTTGTAGTTATAGCTGTAAACAACACCGCGAAAACACGTTCTGTAAACCGTATAAATGAACATGCCAACAGCAAAGGAACAGAACAATCCTAATAATATTTCAAAATAGGATACGGTAGTAAAAGATTCTAAAGAGAGTGCGCTTTTTTTAATAATATCCTGAAAACCTAACGACCCGTCCATATTCATTTCCCCTTACTTAAAATATTTGATTGTCCGTTCCCTGCATAAAACATATTTTGAAATCGTTGAGCGAACCAGTCTTTCAGGTTGAACGAGCTGACGTATAGGATCTGGCAGGAACTTATCGAATTTAACTTCAAGTATCAGTTGTTCCGGGTATAGGATATTTTCATAAATATTACGGTTATCAAATAAATCGATTCCGTTAATGCCTGCTTTTAACTCTTTATCAAATGTCACACGCACATTCCCTGATTTGTACGTATAGGCGGCGCGGATATAATCCACGATTACACGCGGTTTGAAAAGCCGGTATTGCAGCGCCCTGTAAAAATCCCGTATTAATGGCTCATGGCGGTGGAGCAGACAGGTGTACTGTCCCAGAAGAATCGCTTCATATTCATTCCTCGAAATACGGGCCGACTCTTTAGAGATAAAATCGCCGTATTTACTTTTTCTTTCCAAGTTCATGATATTATCCGATCTATTATAGATGCGGATTCTGTATTTTTCCCGTCCGAAAATTCCATCGTTTTTATCATGAATAGCATGATCATGTACTCCGTCAAAATAAAGACTTCGAATATTATAGCCTGCATTGTCTAAAGAGTTCTTATCCAATTCCATAATGGTCGAAATGCGGGAAAGAAGAGGGGGCATTTCTAAATAGTTAATATAATATTTTAGTTCATGCCGGAATACTTTATTCGAAAAATTCATTCTGTCACCTCAACTTCGATTACGCCAAAATAATTGATATCCTTTTCATCATCCTGATATAAATCAAACGAGCCATTTGTATGCCCGTGTTCATCTTCCACAGTCACTTTAAAATAATAAGTTCCTGCCGGTAATTTTTCGGTACGTATTTCTGTTTCGCGGATTTTTTCGGCTTTTTTAATCACTTGTTTCATATCCGGATCTTTTGCAACGACCGCTGTATAGTAAATGTTGTCTCCTTGTAAATCGAATGATGGATTCCATGAAAAGACGTGCTCCCCATTATCGAATAGTGCAATATCGGATTGATAAAATGGCTTTGGTTTTTCTAAATCTGCATAATATCGTTCCAATGCTAGTCGCGGGGTATCGATAATTTCCTGTATTTCTTGATCAAACCCTGAATAATGGGAAGGCAAATACTGAATATCGGGGAAGCGTGTGATAAATTGTTTCGGTAATTCATTATATTTTTCGATTTGTGCCGCTACCTTTTGCTCATTGATATAGTTTTCATATAACTCTTCTATTTTCGCAGTCAGTTTATCTACATTTTCCTGGTATTTAAAATATCGATTTAATAATTTATTGCCCCAGAAGTTACTGATGCCTGAACGATATGGATGGAAATTGACCGATTTGCGACCGACGTTCCAACCATCATCATAGTCCCACGGGAGGATGAGCCATTTATCGATATTGAGTGGGGAATAGATGAAAAAGTTATTTGCATCGGTATCCATATTATCCATTAAAATATTGACAGCTACCCATGTAAGCAAGTTGTCTTCAACAAAATAATGATCAACTATATCGTTAATGGGAATCTCGTTTGTATTAATATCATTCAGCATTTGGATGAGTTTATCATGTTCTTCACGTCCTTTTATTTCCAATATTGTTTCGAACGTCTTTTTATCATAAGTCGGGTCTGTATGGGATTTAATTTGTTCCGGGTAACGGAAAAATTCGAAAAACGTTACTTTATACAAATAGCCGTTCGGGTCGAATAAATGATTGCGGAGGAACTTTTTGTTCGGTTGCTCGACATGTGTATAAAAACCGTAATCTTCATAGGTGGTCGAGCCGCTCGTTAAGTCTTTGACATAAAGGTGTACAAATTGTGTTCTTAAGCTCGATATATTCGGGATTTGCTCCATTAAATCGAAGCTTAGTTTATTCCGTAGTCGAATGCCATCAGCTGTATGTTTATTTAAATTGATGGTTGTTTGCTCATTCCATGTCCCGGCACTTTCAAGAAGATTAATTTTATATGATTTCTGCGCTTGGTTTCGTGATGAGTTTCCGCGTAAACTTATTTTTGCATTTGCGATGGTTGTATCTGAACCAAACATTCCTTTTTTAGGTCCTGTACCATCATCCGAACCTTCAGCTAAAATAACTGATAAATTTTCCTCACTGTACCGTTCAACAATGCGGTTAAGGCCATACCAGTCGAGTTCAGGTTTATTTGCATCCGGTAAAATCGTTACGTAAAACGTTGTAATGGAACCGTCTTCATCGCGTTCGTAAATTCGTTTATCATCAATCGTCATCAAAGTGGCAATTCCCGTAGCAGGCTGCGGACCGGGTTCGATAATATCATCAGTTAAGTTGGAGGAATCTGTACAGCCGACTAGAAAGATCGATAATAATAATATTGTAAAAATACCGGATCTCTTTAACGGTTTCTTTTTCTTCTTCCTGATCGCTTTAATTGTAACGAGAACTTGAGGGCAATACGTATAGTAATCGATATTTTTTAAAATATACAATAAGCGCATAAACACGCAAACTAAACCGGTAAATGAAGCGATAAACATACCCATTCCGTGTAAATTCAGCTTCATTGTGACGAAAGTTAAAATAATGCTCAGCACCGTGAAAGCCCCCGACAAAAGTAAAATCCCCTTTCGGTCATCAAAGTACATTAGTATATGAAGTAGGACAAACATTAATATAAAGAAAAAGTAAGCGAGGCATAATGTGATAAAAAGGTCAATCTGATCCATTGTGAAGCCGATTTTCGGTAAGAGTAATATACCCAGCGCGATGGCTAATGTGGAAAATAGAAGTTGAATTTCTGCTAAAAATCCGATGCGATAAATGAGTGTATTCTGCATTTTCTTTTTTGCGAACTGAAGGCTTTCGTATGTACCGCCTTCCGTAACATTTCTGTAGTAGTTTAAATAACGTTCATAAAAATCGGTTTCAATAATGACTACAAAAAAGATTAATGAAGGCATTACGGACAGATAGGCAAAAAATACAGGGACATCATAAAATGAAGCTAACAAATAGTAGCCGGAAATCTCTATATTTTCATTTGAAAAGAACCAATAGACTAGATTATGAATATAGACACCTGAATAGACAAAAACCCCGTTAAAAAGAATTGCTGGAAATTGTTTTACGATGGTAATAAATGCATAATGATTCTTTTTCGAGTTATAGGGAAAAACTTTTTCGAAATGATAGGATGATGAGATTAAAATACTGGCAAAACCGATCGTCATTCCGAGCAACGCTATAATGACAGGTTCAAGTAGCGTGTATTGAAATAATAAAAAGCTGGCGATTATAGATATAAAAACAGCCATGACAAAGCTGCGGAAAATACGTTTGTAATCTTTTAACGCAGACATAAACACATTTTGCAGCCAAATAACAGTCAGCTCAATAAAGTAAAAGTAGGCTAGAGCTTTATAGAGGAAACTTGCTTCTACAAAATATAAGAAACTAAATGCAATAATTGCTCCAATAGGAAGGACTACGATTAAACTTCCATAATAGGCACTGATGACTTCACTGTACTGCTTTTCATAAATCCGGTCGGCAATATATCGGGTCACAACAATCGACAAACCGGAAGTCAGAATGATCGAGAAAACAAAACAATAGGCAAGAGTGGCGATAAACAGCTCTTTTTGCAAATAGGAAATATTATTTTGTGCCATTAAATATTGTTGGGTGAAAAGGAGTACTAAACATAAAATGACCGGACCAATCGTCGTCATGGTGGAATAAGCATAAGCTTGAATATTATTTGCTAATCCTTCTTTACGGTACAGTTTACGTAGTTCGAATCCGATTCCTGCCAATTGTCTCACCTCCCAATCTCGCATAAATCTGTTTATAGCTTTTTATGAATGCAGAACGTTTGTATAGTTCGTTAACACGGTTAAAACCGTTTTGT
Source organism: Solibacillus isronensis (assembly GCF_900168685.1). Lineage (NCBI taxonomy): Bacteria > Bacillati > Bacillota > Bacilli > Caryophanales > Caryophanaceae > Solibacillus > Solibacillus isronensis. Next base: position 776,908 of record NZ_FVZN01000014.1, read on the forward strand.
CCCAGCTGTTTTCGCAATTGTTCATTTTCACATAGTTTTAGCACATAACTCGCCATTTCTTCATAATCCAGGACGGGAACGATATATCCAGCCGGGCCGTATGGATCTTCGTTACCCGCAATCAGCTCTTGGCATCCACCGACATTGGTACATACGTAAGGTTTGGAGCAGGCAAATCCCTCTAATATGGCTAAAGGCTGACCTTCGCTAATGCTGGTCAATATTAAAAAATCGAGATTCCCGATATAGTCTTTAATTTGGACCATACCGGTAAAGTGAATGTTCTGAATACCTAATACCTCTACAAGTTGAATGCATTCATCATAGTAATCGGAGTCTTCTTCTGCCGGTCCCATGATAAATAGTTCGGCGGTAGGGAGCTTTTGCTCAACTAAAGCGAACATTTGTATCATCATCTTTATATCTTTGATCGGTACAACCCGGACAATAGCACCGATACGTATCCGGTCCTCCGGTAATGTGCGTATTACATTCTGATAATCGCTGACCTCAATGCCATTTGGGATGATGCGGATTTTTTCTTCACGGCAGCCAAGTTCTATTTGAATTTCTTTGTTTTTCCTGAATAATGTAATCACTTCATCCGCTAAGCTGTAAATGGAGCTGGATAAAGTATAGAAGTAATTGATCCACAAATCTTTAAAACAGCCTTTTACCCAGTTAGCTTTAATGATTTCTTCTTCACGTTCACGAGAATAGATGCCGTGTTCGGTCAATAAGAGTGGTTTTTGATGGATGATTTTAGCGAGAGTCCCGACGATCCCGGCATACCCGGTGGAAACGGCGTGATAGACATCGGCTTTAGGAATATCTTCTCGAATAATCGTGAACAATGGTAAAATCATCGAGTTCACTGTCCAAAAAAGCTCCGTATACGGCACATTTCGATACTTCGTTATAGCCAAGTGCTGCACGATATCGTAATAATCCTTACTGGATAAAAATTCGTCCACATTTTGAAACTGTTTACTGCGGATTAAATTGAATAAGCTTTCCCAATTGACGGGTTCATCATCGCTGACTAAAGCAAATAAATCCTGTTTTTGAGATGGGGTAAGATGAAAACGTTTCCCCCATTTTGCCTGCTTTTCCAAATGTGTATCCAAAAAAACTTCGTGTACAGCAAGTAAATTCGAAGGCAGCTTATAATTAAATTTTCCTTGCTGTTTCCGCTCGGCAGCGATTGCGAAAATTATAAATTCGGTCTCAGGCATAGAGGTGATCAAAGAATGAATCCAACTGGATACACCTCCTGTAACATAAGGGTACGCGCCTTCTGCTATTAAACAAACTCTCATTTCGATTCCCTCATTTAAACAAAATTTCAAAATTAGCCTGATGTGCATAAATGATATACGTATTTTCATCGATTTCTTCATAGGAACAATTTTTTACTTGTTTCACTTTTTTTTCGGTGCGCAAGAAAAACTCAAGTTTCTTGTTGAAGTGTTCTATTGTGCCTGTTATTTTTTGATCTGTTTGTTCGAATTGAGTCGCTGAGTTCAGTGTATTGGCTACTTTAAGTGCTGAATCGGTAGCGGTTAACGCCTCAAGCCAAGGGTAGCGTGTATGCACATCCCCTATAAACTGCTGGAACTCTTCATACATATTTGTCCAGCCACCTTTACTGCGATCTTCACTAATGACATCATCCGGATGGATAAAATGTGAGAAATAACCGTGACTTGTAATCGCATTGGCAATTTCCCATTTACTTGAAACAGAAGGGAAGTAACCTGAAGAAATTCGCGGCATTTCGACGATTGAATCTTGTGCCACTTCAAATTCTTGAACGTACGCATGCTGTGTCAAGTCTTCTGAATAAAGGGAACTAATTGTCAGTAGTTCTGGAAGTGTATCTTTTAAAACGGAACGCCCATCCTGGGACAGAACATTGGATGGAGGTACATAAGTTGTCACGGTATATTTCGGGAATGCTTTACTTGTATAGCTTTTTAGCTCCAATAAAGATTTTTTCATATGTTCAATCGATTTCCATGAATGATAACCGAAAAAGTTTGAGATGCTTTCATCCATTGTTAAGGATTGATGATTATAGCCATGGTAGCCAAGTTCACCGCCACCGTTAATTAACTCGCGTCCAAACCCGATCAGAAAGGTTAATTCGATATCTGACGAGTTATCGAATGGCGGGGTAACATTATTTTCATACGATTCAATGAGAGCGCCTGTGTAAACAATGTTGTACTTATTAGCCGCTCGAATCATATTTGGCCACCAAATATTTCGATAAAAGGATGGTAAATCTTGTTTAAACTCCTTATAAATAATGTCATTTCTTTCTTTGGCGATCGGTGCAGGAAAATCATCGATAAAAAATGTTTTAGCATTGAAAATCGGGTAGATGAAAGGTTCGTCTTGCAGACTCAACATTCCGGCAATCAGTCCGCGAGAATATTTTTCTGTAGCCATATTGCAATTCAGTATAATAAATGAACCTTCCCCGTAATCGCTTTTCCAAAGTAAAGGGATGTTGTTTTGATTGACGATGTCGGGTTGGATTGATTTTTCGATCGTAATATTCAAACTGCTGTCTAAGAGATCCGATTCCCAGAAGGTTTGCTGCTTAGCACCGATTAATACGTTTGACATCATTACTATTTTGCTTGTATTTGTGAAGTCGTAGTATTCGATAATCCCGAAGTGCCGATACAGGGAGTTGAAATGACTGTTCGGTTCTAGCGTTTGCATTAAAAATAAATTGCCCCCGTCAGCAACAAACAGTTCAATTTCCTCTACGGTCCCGATATGATTCAAATACGGTGAAGCCAATAATAGATTTGGGCAATTGTATAAATCGACTTTGCCTAAATCGGCATCAAAACTTTTATAAGTTTTTTGTAAATAATGCAAGGTCATTTCGATATTTTCCTTTAGCTTAACGGTTTCTTCAGTATAAACAATACAATAGTCAGGATTGTGAATTGTGGGCGTTTTTTTAGGGGTTGGCTGAATCGATTGCTGTTTGACAGTTAACTCTACTTCATTTGTAACTGTATTTAAAACGGTCTCGGAACGTGAGAAATGTAACAGGACGCCGCTTATGAAAATAAGGGCCATGATGGAAAGTGTTTTCCGGTTTTGAAAAATCTCCTTCATTTAAGTTATCTCTCCAGACCAGTAACGTACGTAATTCAATGCTTCTTTTGACAGTGTAATAGGAGCCGATTTTAATAATAGTAATTCCTGCTTTAATTTATTGATTGCATATTCCTCAAAATAAATTTTCATTGCGCAAATATAAGCCTGTTCACTGAGGGGAAAGCGTTCCTTGTATAAAATGACTGTTTTCTCTGCTGCAACGGTATCTTTAATAGCGAGTTCCAGATGAATTTTTTCTATATAGTTTTCTTCTGATGCTTGTTTACTTTCTATCAATCGCTGCAATAGTTCTATATACATGAACTGGTATTTTTTCGTCGATTGATAGTCTAAAAAGCCGCTTCGCAAATATTCTTTAATAACCGCCTTGTAAGCTTTTGCTACTTCTATATTTTGCGGATGTTTACTGTACTCCGCTGCAAATTTCTGCATTAAATTCGTAAGTTTACGCTTCATCTCGATAACAGCGGTAACTGCATAATGTGATGTTTCAGAATCTTCATTTAGGACAGCTATTTTTAAAACATCAATAAACTGCGGATCATCTTCCTTTAGCATGTCAATCAGAATTTTTCTTCTTGTCGAATAGTCATTCACTATTAAGGCTTCTTCAATCGAAATAATATTCAGTTCCTGATCGCGTAATACTTTACTTTGCGATGCCAGCAGTTCAATTCGAATATCACTGGATTGATCAGCTAAATAGGTAGATAAAAAAAGTTCGTCTTTTTTTATCCATTTTTTTGGCCAGATGGAAGGGGTGAGCCAGCCGATTACTGGAATGAATGTAACAACGCACATTTTAAAGCGCCATTCACTCCAATTTCCTTTCGTAATGATAAGAAGCAAAACCCCTGAAAAAACAACGTAAACAAAATAATAACTCATCATTAAAACACCTTTTCATCGAAATCGTTGGCATAGCCGGCAGTTTCAAATCGTTTTAAGATCATCGGTAAATCACGGTTTTGAGTATAGGGAAGCAAAATATAAAGCAGATTATTTTCATAGCCGAGATAATCTGTTTCTCTTAAAATTTTTCGGAAGTTAGTTGAAGTTTCTATTAGTTGTTCAAGTGGTACAGTGAGTGTTAATACTTTGTAGGGGATGTTGTATTTCGTTCTGGCATCTTCTTTTGCCTGCACAATTTCTTTAAATTTCTCCATATATAATACGGTTGTATTTTTTATATAACGCTGGTCTTCGGAAAGCTCGATGAAATCATAAGCACGGGACAAAGATCTTTGGATGAGCTCTTTCACTATTGTAAACAGGTTCTCATGATAGCGTGAGAAACTTTCAAACGGCAGGTTATTGATCGCAATGACGGCACACATCTGTCCGTTATAATAGATCGGAGCCGCCATGAGCGGAGTATTCAGCGACAAGGACCGGTTAATAAATGGCTTGCCTGTATTCATCATTTGTTGAATATACGCTGTATCCTCAACTTTTAATGAAGCAGGAACAGTATTATTGTTCGTAAAGTCCGAATGTGCAACAAGGCGTAAAAATGTTTGAGATGTATTCAATTGATAAACGGCTACTCCATTACAATGCATAATCTTTTCGGTCACTTTTACACTGTTTGTAAAAATTTTTTCAGGCTCTAAATAATCTAACTCTTTAATAATTGAATAAATTTTACCGAAGCTGTGTTCGTTATTTTTTACCCGGAACTGTAGCTCGTTTTTTACATTTCGAACTTCTGTATAGATTTCCTGTAAGTAATGATACCGTTTTTCTAAGTCTTCCAGCTGCTCTTTTTGTTCCTGAATTTTGATGTTTTTGCGTTGTGTAGAGTATCCGATTACAAGACCAATGAATAAAATAGTTACAATTTGAAATAAAAATGTAGTGTCATATAATAGCGATACTAAATCACGGCCGAGCGAGGAATAAGTGTATACTAGCAGGAGGAATGTGAGAACGACTCCTGTGAAAGCCTGCGTATTGCCATAGATTGCGCCAATCGTCATGATATAAAATACACCAAAGAAAAATACGGGGATAATAGATAGATTAAATTGTAATAATATCATGCTTAAAATGGTGAAGAGGATAATATTTTCGGTATAGGGCCTGATCACATTAAGGTGTTCGGGAAATTTAAATACGTTCTTTCTTTTTTCTTTTATCTGGTGTTCGATTTGTTGATGAAACGCATTGGTTGCCCATTCATACGTTTTTCTTAATCCGTCCTCGATTGAATAGAATGGTGTCCAGTCAAGCATTTCGGTTACTTTTGCATTGTTTAGTGAAGAGTGGTAAATATCGCCATCTCTTGGTGCGGTTTTGGTCACTTCAACATGCGGGTTGATATCCTTTAATATGCCGATCAGCTGATTAATGCTCGTTTTGCTGTTCGTAGATAGGTTATAGATCCCTGATATGAATGACTGGGAGGCTCTGTAAATAGCAAATGCGACGTCCTTTACGTAGATAAAATCTCTTGTTTGGTTGCCGTCACCATGTATTTCCAACGGTATATTGTTTAAGATGTTCGAAGTGAAGATTGACACGACGCCACCTTCGCCTTCATTTGTTTGCCTAGGACCATACACGTTGGAAAAGCGAAAACAGATGATCTCTATATCGTGTTGTTTTCCCCATGCAGTGCAATATTGTTCACCCATCCATTTGCTCATACCGTATGGCGAAATCGGGTCCGGCAGTTCATTTTCAGAAAGAGGTATATTCGGATTGTCGCCATATACAGCAGCTGAAGAAGCAAAGATAAATTTTTTCACCTTATTTTCGATCGATAATTGTAGGATGTTTAATAGACCGACAATATTGGATTGCGCATCCTGTACTGGATTTATGATAGATTTTGTAACGTTTACTTGAGCAGCGAGATGAACGACAATATCAAAATTGTAGGATTTAAATATTTCTTTGCATTTCACATCGTCGATCGATAAAATTGCGGATTTATGCTTAAAAGAAATATTGCCGACTTTACCTGTCGACAAATCATCTAAAATGTATACCTCATAGCCTTCTTTATAGAACTGTTCCGCTACATGAGAACCGATAAAACCATACCCGCCAGTAATAAGAACCATCATATTATAGAAACTCCTCTCCTTGGAGGCTTAATGCGGTTGCAGCAGTTGATGACGAAGTTCCTTCATAAACAAAAATGGTGTCTCCAATTAATAGGGAGATATTTAGGTAAATTTTGGGAAATTGATAAAGCGAAAATAGAAGTACATAGTAAAATAAATGATTTTAATTTCCTATTCATTCCTCGTTCAGAAAAAATATGAATCATTATACCTATAATGAGTTGATGGATTTCCGTTTCCAGTTATCTATACAACTATTATACTGATGGAATTAAAAAACGTGCACTTGTAAATTTATTTACAGGGGATTATTTTCATGAATAGGTGTAATGGACGAGAAAACATATTAAACAATACGTGGAATATTTAGAAAATCAAAAGTATAGGCTTTGTATAGCGATTTATGCTATTATAAAACACGTTGATATTTTTCTTCATTATGTGAATGAAGAGCATGCTACCGGCCGATTTAAAAGAGGCAATTTCACCGGAGCGAAGTAGATAAGTGCTAACCTTGAAAGGATGATATAAATTATGAGCTACGAACGTACGAAAACCGTATCTCTACATACATTAGGGTGTAAAGTAAACCACTATGAAACAGAAGCAATTTGGCAGCTATTTAAAGAGCAAGGATACGAGCGTACTGAGTTCGATCATCAAGCGGATGTTTATGTTATTAATACTTGTACAGTAACGAACACAGGTGATAAAAAATCACGCCAAGTGATTCGCCGTGCTATCCGTCAAAATCCGGATGCGGTTATTTGTGTAACGGGCTGTTATGCACAAACATCACCGGCTGAAATTATGGCAATTCCAGGTGTAGATATCGTTGTTGGTACTCAGGACCGCGAGAAAATGCTTGGATATATCGATCAATACCGCAATGAGCGCCAGCCGATCAATGCGGTACGTAACATTATGAAAAACCGTGTTTATGAAGAATTGGATGTACCGGCATTTACAGACCGTACTCGTGCCTCATTGAAAATTCAGGAAGGCTGTAATAACTTCTGTACGTTCTGTATCATTCCTTGGGCGCGCGGCTTAATGCGTTCACGTGATCCGGAAGAAGTTATTCGTCAGGCTCAGCAACTTGTTGATGCGGGTTATTTGGAAATCGTCCTAACAGGTATTCACACAGGCGGATACGGACAAGACTTCAAAGACTATAACTTAGCGCAGCTGTTACGTGACTTGGAAGCGCAGGTTAAAGGCTTGAAACGTTTACGTATTTCTTCAATCGAAGCATCTCAATTAACAGATGAAGTGATTGAAGTACTGCAAAACTCTGAAATTGTAGTAAACCACTTACACATTCCGATTCAATCGGGTTCAGATACGGTTTTAAAACGTATGCGTCGTAAATATACGATGGAGTTTTTCGCAGAGCGTCTGGAAAAGCTGAAAATCGCTTTACCTGACTTGGCGGTAACTTCTGACGTAATTGTAGGTTTCCCGGGTGAAACGGAAGAAGAGTTTATGGAAACATACAACTTTATCCGCGACCACAAATTCTCTGAGCTTCATGTATTCCCGTACTCTCAACGTACAGGTACACCTGCAGCGAGAATGGAAGATCAAATTGATGAAGAAATTAAAAATGAACGCGTTCACCGTCTAATTGCACTGAATGATCAGCTTGCAAAAGAATATGCTTCCCGTTTTGAAGGAGAAGTACTGGAAGTTATTCCAGAAGAACGCTTTAAGGATGGCGACAATGAAAACCTATATGTCGGCTATACTACGAACTACTTGAAAGTAATTTTTGAAGGTACAGAAGAAATGGTCGGCCAACTTGTAAAAGTTAAAATTACGAAAGCAGGTTATCCTTACAACGAAGGACAATTCGTTCGCGTATTGGAAGGTCAGGCAATTTAATAGTATGTTTTACAAAAAAAAGAGGGATTGCACTTTGCAATCCTTCTTTTTTTTTAGACGAATTTACTTGATATAAAAGGTTAACTAGTTGTTCGGAATGAAGGCAACTCCTTGGGGATAAGCACGACGCCTGAGAAAAGGAACAAATGCTAAGAACGCCACGACCTGTGGCAACGCTTTTGTGACCAACTTCGTGTTAGCCTCGTGCCCCAGGAAAGCGTCCGCCGTAACGAAGAACAACGGCTAAGAAGCGGGCACTAAATTAGCCGGCTCTTTTTTACTTCCAATAAAATGGGGTAGAGAAAATAGTGTGCGCAAGTTTTAATAATCGGGCTAAACATCATGTACTTTTATGCAGCATATTAATTTACAAAAAGTTAGTCGTAAACTAATGGAAGTTTAAGTATATTATGAGGAAGACAAGCCAACACTATTATTCGGAAACATTGTGTTTAACCCGATTACAAGCAAAGAAGGTGAGCAATTTATATGAAGAAAATATGGATGTTTGCTGCAATTCTATTTATTTTATATGGTTGCACGGAGAAAAAAGAAGAACCAACAGTAGAAAGTGAATCGGCAATGGTGGAAGTCAATATCCCTACAGAAGTAGCTAGACATTACGGCTCGCTTAATATCGAGTACAAAGCATCGGATGTATATAAAACAATTCAGCCAAATGGTGTCGTTTCTTTGGAAATGAACAAGCAACAGCTAACTGAAATTGCGCAACAAACAGAACAATTCCTGGAGCAGTACAAAGTAACGAGTGAGAAAAGTACAGAAGATGGAATTACGCATATCGATGCAAATGAAAACTATTCGAATTGGAAAATTGTGTTATCGGACGATTCTCTTTTAGGACAAGAAGCGTTTGATTTGGCACAGGAGCATTTAATTAAAAATATTTTAACGTACCAGTTAGTCCATCGTCATGACCCTGAGTTAAATATTCAGTATGTCACAGATGCCGGTGAACCTTTGGACAGAAAAATTATTCGTACAAAATTCGCCTATTCAGACGAATAATTTAAGTTGTCTGATAATTTGCGACAATGAAAATACATGCTAAACTATAGATGTACGGACAACTAATGTTTAGTAAAAGGAGTAATGAGAAATGACTCAAAATTATGCAGTAATGATTGATCATACTTTATTAAAAGCTGAATCTACAAAAGATCAAGTAGAAAAAATTTGTGCAGAAGCGAAGCAATACGGATTTGCTTCAGTATGTGTAAACCCTACATGGGTGAAGTTCAGTGCAGAGCAATTGGCTGGTACAGACGTAAAAGTATGTACAGTAATCGGCTTCCCGTTAGGTGCTACAACATCTGCCGTAAAAGCATTCGAAACAAAAGACGCGATTGCAAACGGTGCCGGCGAAATTGATATGGTGATTAATATTGGTGCTCTAAAAGACGGTAATTACGATTTAGTTCGTGATGACATCAAGGCAGTAGTAGATGCTGCAAATGGTACATTAGTTAAAGTAATTATTGAAACTTGCCTGTTAACGGATGAAGAAAAAGTAAAAGCTTGTGAACTTTCTGTTGAAGCAGGTGCAGATTTCGTTAAAACTTCTACTGGATTTTCGACAGGCGGAGCGACAGCGGAAGATATCGCATTAATGCGTAAAACAGTCGGTCCTGATCTTGGCGTAAAAGCTTCTGGCGGTGTTCGTAGCTTAGAAGATATGCAACGTATGATCGAAAATGGCGCTACTCGAATTGGTGCTTCTTCAGGTGTTGCTATCATGAATGGTCTAAAATCAGATTCTAATTACTAATTCGATAGTTTTTGTTGACTCTTTTTTAATGATACGCTATACTACTTTAGTACACATTAACTAACAGTTAATGCATGTATGACGTGTGTTCGGAGGGAGGGAAAGAGAGATGTCAAAAACTGTCGTTCGCAAAAACGAATCGCTTGAAGATGCTCTTCGTCGCTTCAAACGTACTGTATCAAAATCAGGTACAATTCAGGAAGTTAGAAAGCGCGAGTTCTACGAAAAACCTAGCGTTAAACGTAAAAAGAAATCAGAAGCTGCACGTAAACGTAAGTGGTAATTTTCCCTGTAAAAACCCTACGTTCATAACACGCAATTTTCAGATTTAACTGAGCAGACAAATGATATACCCCGCTGTTATTTATATAACTGCGGGGTATTTGTATTTATTCTCAAAATCAACCATAATAGAGAAGTAAAAGAAAGCGTTTTCGAGAAAGTTTTAATAATCTGCAACTAGTACCGTATACTTGGTATATGTTAGCAAATAATAGTGAAGTAAGTTTTTAAAGGTTTTTAAAAAAATTTGAAACTTTTCTTCATCTCATCCGTAGAATTAACTGTACATAACTTAGCTAAAGGGGTGATAAAATTGAGACGAACGAAAGGGATTAGTTGGATTTTTCTGATGGTCATGTCATTCGTATTAATGTTTCCTTCTTTAACGGCATTTGCAGATGGTAAAGTGTATGAAATATCCATCAATAATGAAATTGAAAAAGGTTTGGTGGAGCATCTAAAGCGTGGATTCGATGAAGCGAAAAGCAATAATGCAGAAGCGATTATTTTAAATATGCATACACCGGGCGGATTTGTTACTGCTGCTTCGGAAATCGGCAAGCTGATGGATGAGATTGATATACCGATTATTGCATTCATCAATTCGGATGCGCTGTCTGCTGGTGCATACATCGCTTTACATGCAGATGAAATTTATATGACACCGAATGCAACAATGGGTGCTGCGGCGGTCATCGATTCTTCCGGTAACACAGCAGGAGAAAAGGCGGAAAGTGACTGGCTTGCTAAAATGACATCTGCAGCAGAAAACTCCGGCAGGAATTCTAAGTATGCGCGGGCAATGGTCAGAAACGATTATGATCTGCCTGAGCTAAGAGCCCCGAAAGGAAAGCTCCTAACACTAACTGCGAAAGATGCGGAAAAAGTTAAGTACTCGGAAGGCACTGTTGCTTCGATAACGGAACTGCTGAAAATTACCAACCTTGACGGCAGTGATGTAGTAAAAATTGAGCAAACATTTGCTGAAAAGCTGGCGCGATTTATTACAAATCCGATTATCGTTCCGATTTTACTGTCGATTGCAAGTATCGGATTGGTTGTTGAGCTGTATTCACCAGGCTTTGGTGTTGCAGGGACAATGGGGCTTGCTTCGTTAGGTATGTTCTTCTTTGGACATACGATTGCAGGTTTTGCCGGATATGAAACAGTCATCATTTTTGTAATCGGACTTATTTTACTCATTGCCGAGCTATTTGTACCAGGTGGCATAATAGGTATTATCGGCGGAGCATTAATGATTGGAAGTTTGCTTTTTGCAGGGGAAAGCTTTGTTCATATGGCTTATTCGATTTTAATTGCAATGATAATTGCGGGTATAGGAATGGTGATACTTATGAAATTCTTCGGGAAAAAGTTGCATATGTTCAACCGTCTCGTGCTGAGAGATGCAACGACGACGGAAGAAGGCTATGTTTCAAACAAAAACCGAATTGAATTAATAGGCAAAACAGGGCAGGCTATTACGCCGTTGCGACCATCGGGGACTGTTATTGTTGATCAGGACCGTCTGGATGTTGTAACACAAGGCGGCTATATTGATGCTGGTAAAACAGTTGAAGTAGTCAAAGTAGAAGGCTCTCGTATTGTCGTAAGAGAATTTATTGGAAGAGGTGGAGAATAAGTATGAATATGTTGGCAGATGCAGGAACAATTACATTAATTGTCGGATTAGTCATTGCATTTATTATCCTGGCAGTATTTTTCACATTTGTTCCGGTTGCACTATGGATTAGTGCACTAGCAGCAGGTGTAAGAGTAAGTATTTTCACATTAGTCGGAATGCGTTTACGTCGAGTAATTCCGTCACGTATCGTGAATCCGTTAATTAAGGCTCATAAAGCCGGTTTAGAAGTATCAATTAACCAATTGGAATCACACTATTTAGCAGGTGGTAACGTAGACCGCGTTGTCAACGCATTAATCGCGGCACACCGAGCAAATATCGAGTTAACATTCGAACGTGCAGCAGCAATCGATTTAGCTGGTCGTGACGTATTAGAAGCGGTACAAATGTCGGTTAACCCGAAAGTTATCGAAACACCATTTATTGCCGGTGTTGCGATGAACGGGATTGAAGTAAAAGCGAAAGCGCGTATTACAGTACGTGCAAACCTGGACCGCTTAGTCGGTGGTGCTGGTGAAGAAACAATCGTTGCCCGTGTAGGTGAAGGTATCGTATCGACACTAGGTTCTAGTGAATCACATTCAAAAGTACTGGAAAATCCGGACTTAATTTCTCAAACGGTTTTATCTAAAGGTTTAGACTCTGGTACAGCATTTGAAATTCTATCGATTGATATTGCGGACGTTGATATCGGTAAAAACATCGGTGCTGAGCTTCAAATCGAGCAAGCACAGGCTGATAAAAACATCGCTCAGGCTAAAGCCGAAGAGCGTCGTGCAATGGCCGTAGCAAGCGAGCAAGAGATGATTGCAAAAGTTCAGGAAATGAAAGCGAAAGTAGTAGAAGCAGAGGCAGAAGTTCCAATGGCTCTTGCAGAAGCGCTACGTTCTGGCAACTTCGGTATTATGGATTACATGAACTACAAAAATATTCAGGCGGATACATCAATGCGTGATTCGATCTCAAAAGTTTCGAATGACGACAACAACAAAGATCCGAAAAACAAATAATCGAGGAAAGGAGTGAGCACTAAATGGAAGGACTTATCATTATGGTGATTGTCTTTATTGTCAGTTCTTTATTCGGTAAAGGTAAAGAACAACAGCAAAAAAAAGAATCAAAACAGATGCCGCCATTTAGCAGTCAACCTGCTCCTCGAAAACAGGAAGTTGAGCGCCGAACAGAGCAAAGACGACCAAAATCATTGGAGGACTTTGCGAATGAAGTATTCGGCCAGCTGAATGAAAAAGCAAAACCATTCAGTCAAAAAGTAGAACGAGAGCTTCCTAAACAAGTTGAAAAACCTGTTGAAGCTGCTCGCTCTATAGTGGAACCAGTAACTGACAAGATCAATAATGCTCGTTCTTTAAAGGAGCGTCCAATTGTTGCAATGGCCAAAAAAGAAGCAGAAGCCTTCCAGGTCGTTCCATCGAACAAACGCGATTTAATGCAGGCCATTATTATGACAGAAGTTCTGGGCCCACCTAAGGCAAGAAGAAAATAATACGAGACTACCTATTTCAACGTAATGTGGGAATAGGTAGTTTTTTTACATAGGATATAAAATAAAGTAGTAGGAATAACGGATTTATTCGATGGGTATTTTTTTAACTAAATCTTTGCGGAAACGGGTATATCTATTATGAGAGGGGGAAACAGACATGAAAAAAAGATGGATGTTATTTTTTATGCTTATTTTAGTACTGGCTGCATGCGGTAAGGAAGTGGAAGAATCAACTTCGGAGGCAAATGAAACCGCAACTGTATACGAGAGCGAGGAGTCATTGACACATTATATGGAAGGTGTCACTTTAAAGCTTGACTATAAAATTCAAAAGGTTTCCGCAGAGCCAGGAGAATTAATGCTTGAAATTAACGGCAATATTGAAAATGAATACAGCCAAATCGTTTACTACACGCCAGATTTTACAATTCAAACACCAGAGCAGGAAGATATAGAGCAGCTGTCGTCTTCTGTTGAGAACGAACAAATTATGGTGAACCCTCAAATGGAAACGACTTTTAAAGTGACTTATTTAATTCCTCAGAATGTATACGATGAAAATAAATCTCTGAATTTAAAAGTTCCTGCTGCATTTAAGGAGCCGAAAAGCGAAAGTTCCGGTGATGCTTTAGGCGACTTTGCGAACTGGGAAATACCAATTAAATAATCTATACATGCCTTCTTTTTTCTAAGCATATAGTGACGTAAAAAGGAGGCTTTTATTGAAAAATTTATTTCCTAAAAACAATAAATTGCAAATCACCTCTTTTATGGATATCCGCTATGATGGTTCCTATACGATAGGTGATGTAACCCCGACCGAGTATAACTGTACGACGAAAGATTTTACGATGTACGTTCATGCGGGGGAAGTGGAAGTCCAGCATTTATTCGAAGAAGGTTTTTTAATTCAATGCAAAAACCTGCAGAAGCTTACGATTGAGCGGAATGCAAAATGAGTAAATCCTATAAAAAGCTAATAACGATTAAACTAAAGCAATCTAAAGAAGCAAGCACTTTTATTATGCTGCTGAAAGAGCATAAAATCCGAGTTTTTCATTTAACTTTTAAACAGAGCGAAATAACTTTCCAAGTAGCGCATAGTAATTTGTCTTTACTGCGCAAACTAAGAAAAAAAGCGAAAGTAAAAATTACAATCCGTTACAGCGAGCCGGAAAGAATTCTGCAAAAAGATATGGTTACGTATATTGGTATCATCATGTTAATCATCCTGCCGATTATACTATCCCGGTTTGTATGGCAAGTCGAAGTTGATGCCGCCACGATCGAACTGGAAGATGAAGTGGCACTCTATTTGCAAAAGGAAATGGGTGTGAAGTTTCCTGTACCGAAAAAAACGTTTTTATCCGATAATGAAATCCGACAGACGATGATGAAGGAGTTTCGGGAGTTTTCATGGGTACATATTATGAAAAATGGAAGTAAAATTACGATTAATCCGCAATTGGCGCCAAAGATTGAGCCGGTTCCAAAAGTGAACAAGAACCAGCATTTAGTTGCGAACAACAGCGGGGTCGTCACTCATTTCCAAATTGAACGCGGTGTTCGTCAAGTTGAACAAAATATGACAGTACACAAGGGCGATATTCTCGTTTCAGGTGTGCTGCAGCATGGTGAAAAAGAAATCGTTATTGGTGCTGAAGGCGAAGTGTTTGTTGATTACTGGCTTGAAACATCGTTTACCGTTCCTAAAACAATCGAAATTGAAGTATTGGATGACCATGGCTGGAAGTATGACGTGAACTGGGAGAAAATCGGGACAGCGATCGAACAGATGTCTATTGAACCGTTGAAGTCTGTTGTGACGTATAAGCCTTATCGAATGTTTCATAAAAAAAAGGAAAAGATAAGTGAAAAGGATGTAGAAACAATTATCTTGCCATTATTGCATGAAAAGATGATTTCTTCATTACCGCTTGAAACCGCTATAAAAGCAGAAAAACTTTTGCACGTCAACAGTGATGATGATACAGTTAAGGGGAAAGTCTTGTATTTAATTAATGAAAATATCGCACAACCACATCCAATTCACCAAGGAGAATGAGTATGTCAGAAAAATATGTTGAGCTCCAAATCGACAATCCGAATGAAGCTGTAATGCTTTTAGGAATGTCAGATGCAAATATAACATTGATTGAAGAAACTTATAGCGTACAAATTATTACGCGTGGGGAAGTCATACAAATTGCAGGCGATGATTTAGAAAAGAAAAATCAAGCATATGCAGTTTTGGAAGCGTTATTGAAAGTTATTCGAAAAAATATTAATATCGATCAGCGTGATGTATCAACAGCAATTGAAATGGCCAGTAAAGGCACAATTGAATATTATGCGGAGTTATATGATGAAGAAATTGCGCGTAATACAAAAGGCAAGCCGATACGTGCAAAAACTATCGGACAGCGCGAATACATCCGTGCAATCCGTCATAAAGACCTGATTTTCGGAATTGGACCAGCCGGAACCGGTAAAACGTATTTAGCGGTTGTGATGGCCACACAGGCATTAAAAAATGGTCATGTAAAACGTATAATCTTAACACGTCCTGCCGTTGAAGCGGGAGAGTCATTAGGATTTTTACCGGGGGATTTGAAGGAAAAAGTCGATCCGTATTTACGTCCGCTTTATGACGCCTTACATGATATTTATGGACAGGAACAGACGCAGCGCCTAATTGAGCGTGGGACGATTGAAATCGCGCCGTTAGCATATATGCGTGGCCGTACATTGGATGATGCGTTCGTCATTTTAGACGAAGCTCAAAATACAACACATCAGCAAATGAAAATGTTTTTAACGCGTTTAGGTTTTGGCTCGAAAATGGTCATTACAGGCGATAAAACACAGATTGATTTACCTAAAAACACGGAATCCGGTCTAATTATTGCAGAGCGTACATTACGCTATGTAAAAGACATCCACTTCCAAATACTTGAGCAAGGCGATGTAGTCCGTCACCCATTAGTAGCGAGAGTAATACAGGCTTACACGGAGCAGGAATTATAAAGGGTAGTAATCCTCTGTGCCGAAAGCGAAGCGTCAGGCACAAGGTGATGTAGTCCGTCACCCATTAGTAGCGAGAGTCATCCAGGCTTACACAGAGCAGGAATTATAAAATAGAAACTTTCAACTTTTATTGTAAGGTTGAAAGTTTTTTTATTGGGAATAATAGCATGAAACTTATTGGAAAAATTTACGTATATAAACTAAAAGGAGGAATTGATGTCATCGTTAATCGGTAGAAAGACATTTATTTGAAAAACATACGTACTTTTCATAACACCAAACATATAAATTTGATAAAATGAACATAGAAACAAAGGGAGGTGCATGATCATAGAAAGATTTAACAAGCTCATCCAACTAATCAGCTTTCGCGCACTGTTAATCATCGTACTCGCGGCTACTGCACTTCTGCAGTTTTTCCTGATGATTGATAATGTTCGTGGCGTTACATATGATATCCAGCTAACTGAATTATCACCGGAAACCATTCGTTCATCTAAGACAGTGGAAGATACGGTAAAGACAGAAATAGAAAGGGGAAATGCGGAGAAAGCCGTAGATCCTGTATACATATATAAAGATGAGGTACCAAGTCAGCGTGCAACTTTTGTGACAACCATTTTTGATATTGCATTAGAAGTGAAGAAAGATATTGCAAAGGCAGAGGAAGAAATACCTCAGGCTGAACAAATAAAAATGCTGCGTTCAGCGTTAAAAGATATTTTTGAGAACCAGCAAAACCTGATTTTATCAGATGCACAGTTGCTTAATGTATTGAGTGCATCACAAGCAAATCTTGAATCTACACGTGATGCATTAGCGACATTGGTCGAAGTGAACTTAAATTATCCGCTTCGTAAAGATAGCTTGCTGCCATACCGAAATGAACTGGAAAGTAAGATTCGTCAGCAGCCTTCAATTTCTGAAGGGTTAATGAGTTTGGCAATCGTTATTGGTCGTGCAGCGATCGTTGAAACTGAAGTACTCGATGATGAAAAAACGGAGATTGCCAAACAGCAGGCAAAGGAAGCGGTTGAGCCGACACGTATTTTGCAAGGACAGATTATTGTCCAGGAAGGCGAAGTCATTACACGCGAAATTTACCGCCAGCTTGAATTGTTAGGGATGCTGGACAGTGAGGAATCGATTAAACCGATTGCCGGGCTGATTATTATGATATTACTGCAAATGTCTTTCCTTTTCGTCCTGTTTGATCGGTCGGAAAAAGACATTGCTTCAAAACGTAATGAACTGCTCGTTACGATCATCGTTTATGCAATTGCGTTAATTATGATGAAACTGATCGCGCTCATTTCTACGAATTTCGATCTGATGATTGCCTTTATTTTCCCGTCAGCGTTAGCGACAATGCTTGTCCGCGTGTTGGCTAATGACCGCACTGCAAGTATTGTGACAATCATTACGGCTGCATCTGCAGGGATCATCTTTCATGAAGGATTATCAGGTATTTTACAGATGGATACAGCGCTTTACATTTTATTTGGGGGGTTCGCATCAATTATCTTCATGCGCAGCCTGGAAAAACGGACAGACATTTTGCAGGCGGTTGGTATCGTAACGCTTGTCAACATTGTATTTATCGCATTTTATATACTAATGGGACAGTCAGGTTACGGAATGAAGGAAGTTGCATTTTACGTTGCTGCAGCCATTATTTCGGGATTATTATCCGGTGCTTTAATGATGGGGCTTCTACCGTATTTCGAATCGGCTTTCGGCCTTTTATCAGTTGTGCGTCTAATTGAATTATCGAATCCGAATCACCCGCTGTTAAAGAAAATTTTGACGGAAACACCTGGTACGTATCACCATAGTATAATGGTTGCGAATCTGGCTGAAGCGGCATGTGAAGCAATCGGTGCTGATGGCTTGCTGGCAAGAGTCGGTTGCTATTATCATGATGTAGGGAAAACACGAAGACCTTTATTTTTCATTGAAAACCAAATGGGGACAAATCCTCATGATACGATGGCACCCGAAAGTAGTGCGGAAATAATTATTGCGCATACTACAGATGGGGCAGAGCTCTTGCGAAAGCATAAAATGCCTCAGGAAATCATAGATATTTGTCTACAGCATCACGGGACAAGCACATTGAAATACTTTTTGTTTAAGGCTAAGGAAGAAGGGAAAGAATTGGACGAAAGTATATTCAGATACCCGGGTCCAAAGCCACAGACGAAAGAGGCCGCGATAATCAGTATTGCGGACAGTGTGGAAGCGGCAGTCCGTTCGATGCAGCAGCCAAATGCAGAGAAAATACAGAAGCTTGTACAATCGATTATCCAGGATCGTGTACAGGATGACCAGTTTGATGAATGTGATATTTCGCTAAAAGAACTGAAAAAGATAGAAGACGTATTATGTGAAACATTGAATGGAACGTTCCACTCGCGTATTGAATATCCAAAGGAATAGTAGGAGGGAACAACATGTTATTAATTGATTTTTTAGATGAAACAAATGAAGTGCAACAATCCCACTTAGAATTAGTGGAAAAATTACTCCAGCATGCAGCGGAGCAGGAAGGTATCGAGGATGGCTCGGAAGTGTCAGTTACGTTTGTGACTAATGAAGCGATCCATGAAATTAACCGTGAATACCGTGATAAGGACCAGCCTACTGATGTTATTTCTTTTGCATTGGAAGAAATGGGTGAAGGGGAACTGCAAATTATCGGTGAAGGGATTCCGCGCGTTTTAGGAGATATTATCATCTCGACAGACCGTACACGTGAACAGGCAGCTGAATATGGCCATACGTTTGAACGTGAGCTTGGCTTCTTGGCTGTCCATGGGTTTTTGCACTTGCTAGGCTATGATCATATGACACCGGAAGATGAAAAAGTGATGTTCGGGAAACAAGATGAGATTTTACAGTCATACGGCCTAGGTCGTGATATGAATGAACGTCCGTAAATTTTTTCGTTCTTTTCGTTATGCAATGGAAGGAATCGTTACGGCTGTACATGAACAAAATTTCAGATTTCACTTAGTGAGTGCCATCGTTGTCATTATGGCAGGCTTCTTGACGGGGCTATCGATCGTCGAATGGTGTATCATCATTTTAGTCATAGCTTTTGTCATAGGAACCGAGCTGATCAACACGGCAATCGAGCGTGTAGTGGATTTGGCATCACCGGAAATTCATCCGCTCGCCAAGCAGGCTAAGGATGTTGCGGCAGGTGCCGTACTTGTTTTTGCGCTCGCAAGTGTTATAATCGGACTACTCATATTTTTACCAAAATGGTTTTAAAAATAATGTTTTGGGGGAACCAAAGATGAACATGGAACAATTAATGGAACAATCTAAAATTGCACGTGAATTTGCTTATGTACCTTATTCGAAATTTAAAGTAGGTGCGGCTTTATTAGCTGAGGATGGTACAGTGTACAATGGCTGCAATATCGAGAATGCAGGTTACAGCATGACAAACTGCGCTGAACGTACGGCGTTTTTCAAAGCAGTGTCAGAAGGCAATATGAAGTTTAAAGCGCTGGCGGTCGTAGCAGACACACCGGGTCCATGTTCCCCATGCGGAGCTTGTCGACAAGTAATGAGTGAATTTTGTGCTCCGGATATGCCCGTCTACTTAACAAATATGAATGGTGACGTTCAACAAACAACAGTAGGTGAGCTGATCCCGGGTGCATTTAATACGGAGGATATGAAAAATGCAGGAAAATAAAGGATACAAATCGGGCTTCGTCTCGATTGTAGGTCGTCCTAATGTGGGCAAATCAACATTTTTAAACCGAGTGATCGGTCAGAAAATTGCGATTATGTCTGACAAACCACAAACGACACGTAATAAAGTACAAGGTGTTTTAACACAACCAAACTCTCAAACGATTTTCATCGATACACCGGGTATTCATAAGCCGAAACATAAATTAGGCGAATTTATGCTGAAAACTTCACGCAACGCATTGCGCGAAGTCGATGTAATCATGTTTATGGTTAACGCTGAACAAGCGATCGGCAAAGGTGACGAATTCATCATCGAGTTGTTGCAAGGTAATCAAACACCGGTATTTTTAATCATTAATAAAATCGATTTAGTACATCCGGATGAACTGGTAAAGATCATTGATTCGTATAAAGATAAGTTCGACTTTGCGGAAATTATTCCAATTTCAGCATTACAAGGCAACAACGTAGAAAACTTATTAACAACAATCGAAAAGTATTTACCTGAGGGGCCTCAATATTACCCGGCAGATCAAGTAACGGACCACCCGGAACGCTTCATTATTTCTGAATTAATCCGTGAAAAAGTATTGCACTTAACACGTGAAGAAATTCCTCATTCCATTGCGGTTGTTATTGAGCGAATTAAGCCACATGAAGAAAAAGAGAACATGATTCATGTTCAGGCGACTATCATGGTAGAACGCGATTCACAAAAAGGAATTGTTATCGGTAAACGCGGCGCCCTTTTAAAAGAAGTCGGCTCTCGTGCCCGCCAGGATATTGAAATGCTATTAGGTTCAAAAGTATACTTAGAACTTTGGGTAAAAGTTCAAAAAGATTGGCGTAACAAGCAAACACATTTACGCGATTTCGGATTTAGAGAAGACGAATATTAATAGATAGCAGCAGACACACCGATGAAAAATCGGTGTGTTTTTATATGGAATTCTACTTTTCAGGCGTTTTGTTCTCATTGACGGTGAAAAGTTCTACATTCGGGCCAAAACTTTCTACTTTGCCCTCAAAACGTTCTGAATACTCTGATGAATTGGCGAATAAAGTGAATGGATTCTACATTTTCGCAGCTTTGTTCCACATTATCGATGAAAAGTTCTACATTCATCTGGAAGTATTCTACTTTTCCGACGAAACTTTCTACATACTCACCTAAATTGGCGAATAAAATAAATAGGTTCTACATTACAACAGCTTTGTTCCACATTTCATTAAAAATGTTCGTATTCGGCCTAAAACTTTCTACTTTCCCCTCAAAATGTTCTACATTTCCCCAAAACCTGGCGAATAAATCCCGCCTCTCAGGACGAAAATGATTTTATTCTTGATTATGGCCAAGGTTCTGCTACCATTTAGTAAGGGAATATTTAACAGGAGTTAGAAGGTGAACATATTGAATAATTTAAATAAATTTTTACTGGCACTTTGGGCGATATCGCTCGCTTTATTATTTATTGTCATTGCGACCGTCGACCGGAATCAAACAATTTTGGTTGCAGAAGGTCAAATGAATAACGAAGAGCCAAACCCATCACAAATAAAAATAGAGAATGATATAAATGAAAAAAACGAACCGATTAGTGAACCAAAACAACAAATCACTAAAGAATCAATTCGTTTAGCAATGACGGGGGATATTTTGCTGCATTTAAGACTTGCGAAATATGATGATTATACTTCATCTTTTGCAGCGGTGATGCCGAAGATGCAAAGCTATGACTTTCTGATCGCCAATCAGGAATCTCCGCCTGTCGGCAACGAGTATCCATTAAGCGGCTATCCGCTATTTTCGAGTCCACCCCATATTATTCGGGATATCCAGCATGCAGGCGTTGATTTGGTGACGATTGCCAATAACCATATAGTCGATCAAGGAGAAAATGGTATGCGTACGGTTTTTAATAATCTGGAAGACTATCACATGCCATATGTGGGAGCTTATAAAAATGAAGAGGACAAGTCTGCACAACGCATTATGGAAATCGGATCGATAAAAATTGGACTGCTTGCCTATACGTATGGTACGAATGGACTTTATTTACCAAAGGAATCACCGTTTATTATTAATTATATCGAGGAAGCGAAAATAAAAGCGGATGTCGAGGAATTAAAACAATCGGTCGATGTAGTAGCTGTTTCGATGCATTGGGGATCTGAATATGTTTATGAAGCGAATGATAATCAAAAACATTATGTTGATATACTAAATAAAGCGGGAGTCGATATTATTTTCGGGACCCATCCGCATGTACTGCAGCCATATGACAAACTGATCAATGAACAGGGTCAGGAGACGCATATTTTTTATTCGCTCGGTAATTTCTTATCGACAATTATAACGGTACCGAATACGATGATTGGCGGAATTGCGAGCCTTGAAATTACAAAGGAAGGCGACCGGATTACTATAGATGAACCTGAGCTTTATGCCATTTCTGTATTAAAAGATGCAGACGGGATTTATCGGGTCTATCCATTAAAAGATGTGGAACAGCGCTCTGTAAAAAATCTGCAATGGGTAAAGAAAATCATGGGACAATCTGTAACCGTTTATTAAACTTTTCTAGCAATAGTGCGGTATAATAGAGTTACGAAAGAAATAGGAGGATGTGCAACAGATGCTACATAAATGGGAAGGCATCGTTTTAAAGGCGCGTGCTTATGGTGAATCCAATAAAATCGTGACACTTATGACACGTGAAGCCGGTAAAGTCGCGTGTATGGCACGTGGAGCGAAAAAACCGACGAGTCGTTTAGCAGGTGTAACACAAACATTTATGCATGGCTCGTTTTTAGTCCAGCGAACATCGGGTATGGGTACATTGCAGCAAGGGGAACATTTCAATTCGATGCGTCATATTCAAACAGATATTATGGCGACTGCTTATGCAAGCTACATCGTGGAAATTGTGGATCGCCTTGTTGAAGAAGGCAGACCGGAACCATATGCTTTTGATATATTAATTCAGGCATTGAATGCAATTGAAGAAGGGTATGACCCTGAAGCAATTACATTGTTTGTGGATTGGAAAATGCTCCCGTTTGCAGGTATCCAGCCGATTTTGCATGCATGTGCAGGGTGTGGGGCTGTTGATGGGGAATTTGCATTTTCATTTACACAAGGCGGATTTATATGTCATCGATGCTTCCATTTGGACCCGTATATTATTCGGTTGTCACCAACGCAGCTCAAGCTGATTCGCATGTTTTATACGGTGCCGATTGAGCAGGTCGGCAAGCTGGAATTAAAACCGCAAACGAAGCAATTTATTAAAAAGATTGTGACGACAATTTATGAAGAGCAAACAGGGATCCGTCTGAAATCACGCAACTTCATCGAACAGCTGGAGCGTACACCGTTACTGCAGCGTGAAAAGAAGGAAGAAGAATAAAATTATTGCCTAGGAAATAAAGCGAGTTGAAATTGCGTAGAATCGCGCAGACTCGCTTTCTTTTATTGAGGAGGGGAAATAGTGCGCCAATTTGAAAATGAGCAACTGACCGTTTTTCAAAGTGTGTTGTATCAAACAACATCAGCGGTAATCAAAACAAAAGAGGCCTTAATCGTAACCGACCCTAACTGGCTGCCGAACGAAATTGCTGAAATAAAAGGCTATATCGAGTCGATTATTGAAGATCGGAGATTATATATTATTTATACACATAGTGATTATGATCATATTATTGCTGCAGGTGCTTTTCCGAATGCTACAACAATTGCCAGTGAAGCTTTTGTTAAGCGAATAAATAAAGAAGAGGTATTGGAGCAAATCCGTCAGTTTGATGCTCAGTACTATATTGAAAGAGGTTATCCTATTATTTATCCTCACATAGACATTATTATTAAAGAAGATGGCCAAACACTTGAGCTGCAGGATATAACGTGTAGCTTTTACTTATCGCCAGGGCATACGGGAGATGGGTTATTTACAGTGGTGGAGCCGTTCGGTATTTTACTGGCGGGGGATTATTTATCGAATGTTGAGTTTCCTTTTATTGAGGATTATGAAGCATATTTTGCAACGATCCAAAAAGTGCAAACGATTATATCGGATAAAGAAATTGAAGTTATGGTGCCAGGACATGGGACAACGACGAATAACCTCGATGAAATTCAAAAACGAATTGACGAGTCATTATTATATTTAAATAATTTAGCGAACGATAGTATTGACGAATCACAATTGCGAAAGCTTTATCCGTTTTATAAAGGTTTACAAGAAATGCACGAATTAAATAAAAAAGCCGTACACAAATAAAAATAGCCGCAGGATTTAGGTAATACTAAAATCCTGGGCTATTTTTGTGCATTTAGCTGTTTGCTAGTTCATTCATCCGTTCCAGCACTCTTCGCTTGCGATATAGCATCATACCTGCCTCGGCAATATCTTCAATCATCGATTTATTAATAAAGGCACCGAAAATCATACCTGCTACAGGAATCATTTGAAAGAGCTTTTTCATACCGAAGTTATCGCGGTACGTAAAGAAGACTTCCTGCCAGCCCTGTAACTGGGACACCATATTTTCTGCAGCGTTCGGCTTTTCATAATGTTGTGCCAGTTCATTTAATATCGCTTCTTTGCCGACAACATCTGAAGAAGCAAACTGCAGACATTTTACGATGAATATACGCTCGACTTTTTCATTTGGATCATAGCCATGGATCATTGCGATTTCCTGCAATGTTTTTAGCGCAATTCCTAGAATGACGGGGATATCGAGTGCCAATGTAAAAACACCGCCAAAGCCGGTAGATGCCCCTTGTACGGTTGCAACCTTTGCACGGTTTTTCTGTAGTTTTTCACTCAGTTCCACCATATCTTCAATCGGCATTTGTCCAATATCCTCCAAGGTGGAAACTGAATGCAGCGTATGCTTTTGAATATGACGCATCATCGATTTTTCGCTTACTAAATATTTTCCGCCTGTTTGGACATAGCTTACCAATTCGTCGATCAAGACGGAAATTTTCTCTTGAATGAATTTCGGTGTTAATTTATCGAGTATTTTAAAAGGGATGCGGCCGATTTTTTCCCAAAACCATAAACCGCTTTGATCTTTTTCCCAAAGCTGGATTGTTAATAAATGATTTTCTAGCTGCTGTTGAGTTTCCATAAATCATCCTCCCAATGGACAAGCTCCTTATTTTACGTTTCATAACGGAAAAGGTTTCAGCAAGTCACTCGAATTGTGTCAGTAATGGGATGATATCTTCTTTTAACCGTTCATAAAACTCTTCTTCAAGCTTTAAGTATTGATGATGGTGCATGTGTTCAAAAAGAGTGAACATATTCTCTATTTTTTCTTTGGAAAAGCGGAAGTGATGATTAAAATGGCTACGTTTATTATCGTCGCTTAAATGCATATAGCCACGGATGATTGTAAACAATTGATTGTATTTTTTATTTGCCAGCTCATAAGCTTCACGGCTTAAACGACCAAGCGCGTTGCTCGGATCGTCAAACTTTCTGTAAAATAACTGTGCTTCACGGTAAGTTTCAAGTTTCATATTCGCCGTGTAGAGGATGTGGTGTTGTGCGCGGTGTTCCGGGCATTCAAATTGAAGTATAGCTTTTACAAGATGTGAAATTTTATCAAATGTGTCTAAAGGTGTTTCGGTTTTGTCCTTTACCTGAAAAAACATAAAATCCCCTCCATCTATTACTATCTTTGATTATAACTTATTTTAATTTAATTATTTGAATAATCTAAAAATTATAGGGCTTTTTTTAATACAAGGTAATGTGAAAAAAGGTGCGTAAACTTTAGTGAATGAATCTTTGGATTATTCAATGCTTGAGAGAGGGGGCTAGCGGATAAATAACTGTAGATAAGATTTTATATTTCATCCTGTAAAAAGAAAAAACACTTTCTGCTCAAATCGAACAGAAAGTGTCTTACAGATTTTAGAATTGTAAATGCTTCTCGATGTAAGCTTTTACTTCCGCGATTGGCATACGGATCTGTTCCATTGAATCACGGTGACGTACTGTTACTTGACCGTCTTCTTTTGAATCGAAATCGTACGTGATACAGAATGGTGTACCGATTTCGTCCTGGCGGCGGTAACGTTTACCGATAGATTGTGACTCATCGTAATCAACCGGGAATGCTTTACGTAAATCAGCCCATACGTCGCCAGCTTCTTCTGATAATTTTTTAGATAGTGGCAATACAGCTGCTTTGAATGGAGCTAGAGCAGGGTGGAAGCGTAATACTGTACGAGTATCGTCGCCTTCTAATTGCTCTTCTTCATAAGCATCGCATAAGAATGCCAATGTTACACGGTCTGCACCTAATGATGGCTCGATGCAGTATGGTACATAGCGCTCATTTGAGACAGGATCGATGTAAGTGAAATCTTCACCTGAATGTTCCATATGCTGCTTTAAGTCATAATCTGTACGGTCTGCGATACCCCATAGTTCGCCCCAGCCGAATGGGAAGCGGAATTCGATATCCGTTGTCGCATTTGAATAGTGTGAAAGCTCATCATCTTCATGGTCGCGTAAACGCATTGAATCTTCTTTCATACCTAATGCAAGAAGCCAGTTTTTGCAGAACTCTTTCCAGTATGAGTGCCACTCAAGGTCTTCACCTGGTTTACAGAAGAATTCTAGTTCCATTTGTTCGAATTCACGTGTACGGAATGTAAAGTTACCAGGTGTGATTTCGTTACGGAAAGATTTACCGATCTGTGCGATACCGAATGGTGTCTTTTTACGCATTGAACGCTGAACATTTTTAAAGTTTACGAAAATACCTTGTGCAGTTTCTGGGCGCAGGTAAATTTCATTTGATGAAGATTCAGTTACACCTTGGTGCGTTTTGAACATTAAGTTGAACTGGCGGATATCTGTGAAATCGATTTTTCCGCAGTCTGGACAAGCTACTTCAAGCTCTTCCATTTTTTCTTTCATTTGATCGAAAGTCATACCGTCAACGATAATTTCTTTGCCTGTTTTTGTTAAAGAAGCATCTTCAATCAATTTATCTGCACGGTGACGCGCTTTACATGATTTACAGTCGATCATCGGGTCATTAAAGTTACCTACGTGACCAGATGCAACCCATGCTTTTGGATTCATTAAAATCGCAGCATCCAAACCTACGTTGTGTTCAGATTCCTGAACGAATTTCAGCCACCAAGCTTTTTTTACGTTGTTTTTAAGTTCTACACCAAGTGGACCGTAATCCCAAGTGTTTGCTAAACCACCGTAAATATCAGATCCAGGAAATACGAATCCGCGGTGTTTTGCTAATGATACAATTGTCTCCATTGATTTTTCTGCCATGAAAAAAACCTCCTGTTCGTTAATGAAAAAAATAAAAGCACCCGTCTCCGGGCACAAAAGCTCTGCCCGGGGACGAGTGCATCAAGACGATGTACCCGCGGTTCCACCCCGCTTGTTTTTAAATAAATAAAAACCTCTTTTATAAAAATAGCTCAGGGGCGCCGTTTCTCAATTCATTGTAGGCTTGCACTATCCCTACTCGCTTATGTTAGAATTGATACTTATTAATCCCTTCATCGCTTACATATTAATAATCAAAACAACAAGTGAGTTGTTCGCTAATATTGTAGCATGGGTTTGTTTTCTTCGCAATATAGAAGGGAATAGTATATAATAATTAAGGATAAAGTATAACATTATTTGAAGCGGGTGAGTCCAATCGAACTCAATAAACGTCAAGATGTAATCTTGCAAATTGTAAAAGAAAATGGCCCTATTACGGGCGAACATATCGCTGAGCGCCTTGGATTAACGCGCGCTACATTGAGACCTGATCTAGCTATACTA
Source organism: Solibacillus isronensis (assembly GCF_900168685.1). Taxonomy (NCBI): domain Bacteria; kingdom Bacillati; phylum Bacillota; class Bacilli; order Caryophanales; family Caryophanaceae; genus Solibacillus; species Solibacillus isronensis. The sequence goes on from NZ_FVZN01000014.1 coordinate 804,788, forward strand.
ACAATGGCTGGATTTTTAGATGCGCGCCCACGTGTCGGCTACTTCTATGCAGGTAAAAAAACAACGGCTGCCTTTACGGAATCAATGCTGAATTTAAAAGTAAAGGATTTTCAGTCGATCCCGGTAGTCGTTCCGGATGATATGACAGTCTATGATGCGATTATCCATATGTTTTCCGAGGATGTCGGAACACTTTTCGTTATTGATAAAGATGAAATATTACAAGGTGTGCTGTCTCGAAAAGATTTACTGCGTTCGAGTATAGGAACACAGGATTTAAATAAGATGCCTGTGCATATAATTATGACGAGAATGCCGAATATTGCCTATTGTGTTAATTCGGATTCATTAATCGTGGCGGCCAAAAAGTTAATAGAACGAGAGATCGATTCAATGCCGGTTGTTGAAGAAACAGAGCGGGGATTGGTCATTACCGGACGGTTAACGAAGACGAATATTACACGTGCGTTTATTTCGTTAGCAGAAACGCATGATTTATAGGTGATCTCATGAAAAAATTGACTATATTTGTTGTGTCAGATTCGGTCGGTGAAACTGGAGAAGCGGCTGTGAAAGCGGTAGTAAGCCAGTTTCGGCCAAATTTCGAAAAAGTAAGGATTCGAAAGTTTCCGCATATTGCCAATGTGGATGTGTTGGAGAAAATTGTCCAAATTGCTATCGCAAATGAGGCAACGATTGTCTTTACACTTGTTGAAAAGCAGATGAGACAAGCACTTCAAAAAATCGCAAGTGAATATAAGGTTCATGCAATCGACTTATTGGGATCGATGCTTGACTTGATCGAAACTTCATTTGATGAAATGCCGTTGCAAAAGCCGGGGCTTGTCCATCAATTGGATGATGATTATTTCAAAAAAATTGAAGCGATCGAATTTGCTGTTAAATATGATGACGGGCAGGACCCGCGCGGTATTTTGCTGGCCGACATTGTTTTAGTCGGTGTATCAAGAACGTCTAAAACCCCATTATCGCAATATTTAGCTCATAAACGGTATAAAGTGGCGAATGTGCCGCTCGTTCCGGAAGTGGAACCCCCAGTGGAATTAATGCAAATCGATCCGAAAAAATGTTTTGGATTGGTCATTACACCGGAAAAGCTCAACAATATTCGAAAAGAGCGTTTAATAACATTGGGTTTAACGGAAAATGCATTTTATGCACAACATACTAGAATTGAGCAGGAAATTAGCTATTTTTATAGTATTGTTGATAAAATAGGTTGTCGAACGATAGATGTTACAAATCGTGCTGTCGAAGAAACAGCGCACAAAATTATTGATATGCTAGAGCTTGATTGTAGATAGCAACCATAGCCGCCTCTTCAAAAAGGAAGAGGAGGTTTTTTTGGTGGAATAATATTTAAGATTTTTAAGAAACTAAGTGAACGATACTTTTGTTACAGAATAATCTTGCATATATCGCTGAATTTCGACATTTTTAGTTATATTCTGATTATTTTTTTGAAATTATATAGCAACTATAGTCTTTTTGTTTTATAATAATAAAATTGTGGTAAAAATAATTATTATAGGGTAATTACAAATTTGTATAAGAAATTTTGTCGTATTTTAGAGGATATTTGTAATTTATCTCGAATACTGTAGATGGTGATAATGTGGCTGGAAAAATACCCGAACATGTGATTGAACAAATTCGCTCGCAGTCCGATATAGTCGATGTCATTAGCGATTATATGCAGTTAACGAAAAGAGGGCGCAACTATTTTGGATTATGTCCATTCCATGGTGAGCAAACACCCTCTTTTTCAGTATCCAGCGATAAACAGATATTTCACTGTTTTGGCTGTGGGGCAGGAGGAAACGCCATTACTTTTGTAATGGATATGGAACATCTGTCGTTTCCGGATGCACTCATTAAACTAAGTCAACGTGCGGGAATCCCGCTTGAAATGGAATTGTCGACTGAGCAATCGATGTCGAATTCGCCCATTTCAAAAAAAGAGCAGCAAATGCGAGAGGCTCATACGTTTGCAGTGGAGTTTTATCATCATATTTTAATGAATACAGAAGATGGCGAACCTGCATTAAATTATTTGCTTGAAAGAGGATTTACACGTGAGCAAATCGAAACACATCAGATAGGATGGGCGTTGCCGAATTGGGACACGCTGTCAATCTTACTGGAGCGCAAAGGATATGATCTTGAAGAAATGGCCGAAAGCGGTCTGATCATTCGTAAAGAAAGTGAAGACAGCTACTTTGACCGTTTCCGAGGACGGATTATGTTTCCGATCCGAGATGAAAATGGAAAAACGATTGCTTTTTCAGGCAGGATTTTAAATTCCGATGGCGAAGATGCTAAGTACTTAAATAGTCCTGAAACGCCGATCTTCCATAAAAGTCAAGTACTTTATAATTTGGATAAGGCGCGGGCATCTATCCGTAAATCAAGACAAGTAATTTTAATGGAAGGCTTTATTGATGTTTTAGCAGCAAACCAAGCAGGTATATACAATGCTGTAGCAACGATGGGTACGTCTCTTACGCCCCAGCATATTACAAAGCTCAAACGCTTAGTTCAGCAAATTACGATTTGCTATGATGGTGATAATGCTGGTTTTGAGGCCGCCAAGCGTGCTGCACAAATGCTTCATCAAGAACAGATTAAAGTTGAGGTCGCTGTTTTACCAGATAAACTTGATCCGGACGAATACATTCGTACACACGGACAAGAGGCATTTAAAAATCAAATAATAGAAAAGCCGCACGCTTATATTGCATTTATGATGATGCATGCGAAACGCGGCAAAAATTTTCAATTTGAAAATGACACACTTCAATACATTCAAGAAGTTCTGGAAACATTAAAAAATAATACTTCTCCAACTGAACGTGATTTATACATTCGTCAATTGGCAAATGAAACAAATATTTCCCAAGAGGCGATTAGTACCCAATTAAGAAAAATGGTCGCGGATAATGTAAAAGAGCAGAAACGCGATCAAAAAATGGTGGAAGAACCAACGCCTCTTCTCCAAAGGGAGCGTAAAAAAGATGCAACAGACCGTGCGGAAAGTATACTTTTAGCGCATATGTTGCATGATGTAAATATTGTGAATAAAGTTCTCAGAGAGGGAAATAACGAACCTTTCATCCATGAGGAATATTTATCCGTATTTGTACGTTTAATTGGTTTTTACGAAGAATATGAAATGGCTGATTTCCATCGATTCGTCGAAGTGTTGGATGATCATGATTTAAGAAAAATCGTGATGGATGCTGCGTTACTTGAACGTGACCCTGATAATGGTGAAGCGGAAATAATTGATTGTTTAAAGCAAATCGAAAAACGCCGATTAGAACTAAAGATTGAACAATTAAAGCACGATCAAAAAGAAGCAGAAAAAATGCATGAGCATAGACGAGCACTTGAGATTGCCCAACAGATAATTGCATTAAATAGAAAGATAAAAATGGGCGTTTAACGCGATTTGTTTTTAGAAGGAGGAAGGTTTATGGCGGACAAGTCAAAACATTCAAAAGATACGGTAGTAAACGGGGTTTCATTAGAGCAGGTAAAAAAGCAACTTTTAGCTAAAGCAAAACAGGTTGGCGAAATGTCAATGAAGGAAATCTCTGAAACATTAGCATTTTTTGAACTGGAGAATGAAGAGATTTTCAACTTTGCCGATGAAATCGAAAAAAATGATATAACAGTTGAAGGAAAAGAAGAATTTGAAGAAGAAGCGCTATCTAAGCAAGAATCAAGCGAAGAAGCTTTCGACTTAAATGATTTAAGTGTTCCTCCTGGCGTTAAAATTAATGACCCGGTACGTATGTATTTAAAAGAAATCGGACGTGTGGATTTACTTTCTGCTGATCAGGAAATCCGTTTAGCGGAACGTATCGAACAAGGTGATGAAGAAGCACGTAAACGTCTGGCAGAAGCGAATTTACGTCTTGTAGTTTCGATTGCGAAACGCTATGTAGGCCGTGGGATGCTGTTCCTGGATCTTATTCAGGAAGGAAACATGGGTCTGATTAAAGCAGTTGAAAAATTTGACCACCGTAAAGGGTTCAAGTTCTCGACTTATGCTACTTGGTGGATTCGTCAAGCGATTACACGTGCGATTGCCGACCAGGCTCGTACAATCCGAATTCCGGTACACATGGTTGAAACAATCAACAAATTAATCCGTGTACAACGTCAGCTTCTTCAGGATTTAGGCCGTGAACCTTCTCCGGAGGAAATCGGGGAGGAAATGGATTTAACACCTGAAAAAGTTCGTGAAATTCTTAAAATTGCCCAAGAGCCAGTATCATTGGAAACACCAATTGGTGAAGAAGACGATTCACATTTAGGTGACTTCATTGAAGACTCGGAAGCACAATCTCCTTCTGATCACGCAGCATATGAGTTATTGAAGGAGCAGTTAGAAGACGTGCTGGATACATTAACAGACCGTGAAGAAAACGTATTGCGTTTACGTTTCGGTTTAGATGATGGCCGTACGCGCACTTTGGAAGAAGTAGGTAAAGTGTTTGGCGTTACACGTGAACGTATTCGTCAAATTGAGGCGAAAGCATTACGTAAACTGCGTCATCCATCTCGCTCAAAACGCTTAAAAGATTTCTTAGAATAAGCTAAACAGAGAAAAGATGAAGGAGTATTTTACTCTTCATCTTTTTTTGTGTAACTATAGCAGGTAATTACTATTTTCCGAGAATAATGGTATTGCTTTTTACCGATGTTGTTCATTCAGGAATTATTTACAATATGATAGAGCATATAAATCAGATTTGGAGCGAAACGATGTCAAATCCTAAAAAACAAATTATTATGAATGAAATTACGTTCTGGAAACAAAACAAAATGTTGCCGGAGCATTATTGCGATTTTTTGATGACCCTCTATTCGGAAGGAAACCAACAGGAAGAAATTGCAGGAAAATCAAAAAATGCCGTCATTAATGTCGAAAAACGCAGAAATCGCAATGTATCATTGTTCTTCCCGATTAGTGCAATTGTTATTTTGCTGCTGCTGTTTACAATGCAGTTCGAATGGGTTGTCATTGCAGTTGCCGCTGTATTCTCAGCAGGCTCTCTGATCGGGGCTATCTATTTTGCAAAAAGAAATCATCTGATGGCAGTAATGCTGCAGCTGGCGACTGCTTTATCCATTTTAGGTGTTACTTTGAAAGTGAGTACAACCTATTTCGGCGGCAACAATGAAATGCTTTATATCATCCTTATTGTAAACTGTGTATTTTGGCTGTTAAGCGGCATCATGCTGAAGATTATTTATTTTACGATTTCAGGCATTCTTGGGTTAATTGCCATCATTAGTGCATGGATTTATTTTCTATAGGAAGTTCAAAATAATACATATACCTTATACTATTCTTTGAAGCTATGCGGAAGTCTCGGAACTTTTATGCATAGCTTTTTTGTATCTGTTTTACAAAATACTCTGTAAAATGCATATATTTTCTGTAAAAATACATATTTTTAGATTACAATAGAGTTGAAATGAAATAGGCTGAGAGGATGAATGGTATGCATTTTGATTTAACAACAGAGCAAGCGATGTTACAAAAGATGATACGTGAGTTTTCGGATGAAGTAGTGGCACCAGGAGCAGTCGAGCGTGATAAAACGAAAGCCTTCCCAGTAGAAATTTTTAAAGAACTTTCCAATATGGGAATTATGGGTCTGCCGTTTCCTGAACAATATGGCGGGGCAGGTGCAGATACAATCAGCTTTGCCATCGTTACAGAAGAGTTGAGCCGTACATGTGCTTCGACAGGTATTACATATTCGGCTCATATTTCATTAGGCGGTGCGCCACTCTATTTATTCGGTACGGAAGCGCAGAAGGAAAAATACTTAACGCCAATCTGTACGGGTGAATCATTCGGTGCATTCGGTCTAACAGAGCCTAATGCCGGTTCTGATGCAGGCGGCACAGAAACTACCGCTGTGTTGAATAATGGGGAATTTGTCATTAACGGGTCGAAAGTTTTTATTACAAATGCAAGTTATGCCAAACATTTAGCATTAACAGCAATTACAAATCGGGATGGAAACAAAAAAGAAATTAGCGCCATTATTGTCCCGACAGATGCAAAAGGATTTACGATCAAGTCGGAATACGAAAAGATGGGCTTAAATGCTTCGAATACAACAGAATTGATTTTAGAAAATGTCCAGGTCCCGGAAGAGAACTTGCTTGGGGTACGGGGGAATGGCTTCAAACAGTTTTTAACAACACTGGACGGCGGCCGGATCGGTATTGCGGCAATGGCTGTTGGTATCGCACAGGGCGCATTAAATAAAGCCGTTCAATATGCAAAAGAACGCAAGCAATTCGGAAAGGCGCTGGCGGAGTTTCAGGCAACTCAGTTTAAACTGGCTGATATGGAGGTAAAAATACAATTAGCACGGACATTTGTCTATAAAGCGGCGTGGCTGAAAGATCAGGGACGTCCATTTGGAAAAGAAGCTGCTATCGCAAAATACTATGCTTCTGAGATGGCAATGGAAGTTTGTGATGAAGCAATTCAAATTCATGGCGGCTACGGCTATATGAAAGAGTATGAAGTAGAGCGCTTTTTACGTGATGCAAAACTTTTGGAAATCGGTGAAGGCACATCAGAAGTACAGAAAATGGTAATTGCAAGACATATATTATGATAGAAATTGCAAATTGGTAAAATTGTTACAAAGCTAGTAAAACTTGTTCATAAACTCTTTCAGTTTTCTATAGAATCAAGTACAATTAAATTGTTTACTAGGCAAAAGTCTAGCATGAAATAGAATATTTAATGAGGGAGGGGAACGCAATGAGAAACAATCCACTTATTCCTTACGTACTTATCATGGCATTCGGTATCGGACTAATTTTCTTCATGTCATTTGAGGGTGCAGCTGATAAAAACAGTGCGGACGGCGAACATTCAGGGGAAACTGCTGAATTAAATGGTGAAGATATTGCTCAAAAGAACTGTATTTCGTGCCACGGTGGTGATTTAACTGGTGGTGGAGGTCCTTCAATCGTTGGATTAGATGCTGAGCATATTAAAGATTACGCATTAAATGGTTCGGAAAACGGCGCTATGCCACCAATTCTTAAAAATGAAGCGGAAGCAGATGCTGTAGCTGAATATATTTCAGGTTTATAATGAATAGCCAAGTGCAGAAACGGAGTGATCCTGTTCTGCACTTTTTTGTATTCTGGAAAGAGACGTTTATGTAAAAGTTCTATATAATAGGGGTAGTTTGTGATATAGAAAAGAGGATATATAAATATGAACGCACAAAAACTTTCAAAACGACTTGAAACGGTCGCTTCATTTGTCCCGACAGGAGCAATTGTAGCGGACATCGGAAGTGACCATGCCTATTTACCATGTTATTTAGTGCATAAAGGAATTGCTGCGCGTGCAGTAGCGGGCGAGGTTGTAAAAGGACCTTATGAATCAGCCGTAAAACAAGTTCGCACTGAAGGCTTAACAGATAAAATTACAGTACGCATGGCAGATGGACTGGCTGCTGTTGAAGAAGCGGATGAAATTACAGCTGTTACAATTGCAGGGATGGGCGGACCATTGATCGTGTCCATTTTGGAAAAGCATCCACAAGCTTTAAAAACGGTAACCCGTTTAATTTTGCAGCCGAATATTCATGCAAAAGCGATCCGTGAATGGGCAATGGCAAATGGCTGGGCAATCCAGGATGAGGTCATTTTAGAAGAGGACGGAAAAATTTATGAGGTCCTTGTATTACAGCGTGGAGAAATGAAATTAAATGAAGCGCAAACTCTGCTTGGGCCAAAGCTGATGGAAACGAAAGTACCTGTTTTCATTGAAAAATGGTCACGTGAAATCGCAAATTGGCAGCGTGTTCAGCAAGCGATTTCAGAAGCGGAAAAAACACCTGAAAATCAGGAAAAGTATGAACAACTGACACATTACATTAAAATGGTACAGGAGGCGATTGCGTGAAATCCGTAAATGGCAATGAGATTATCCAACTATTTGAATCATGGTCACCTAAAAAATATGCATGCATGCCGAATGACCCGATCGGATTGGCCATTGGTACATTAAATAAGACAGTAACAAAAGTGCTTGTCACACTGGACGTGACAAATGAAGTCGTTGATGAGGCAATTGAGAACGGCTGTGAGCTTATTATTGCACACCATCCGCCGATCTTCATGAAGCTTTCAAACTTGCGTACAGATAATCCAAAAGGGGCACTGTATGAAAAGTGCCTGAAAAATGATATTGCAGTGTATGCAGCGCACACGAATCTCGATGTAGCACCGGGCGGAGTCAATGATTTATTGGCAGATGCACTAAAACTGGAAGATCGCAAAATTCTGGAGGTTACCTTCGAAGAAAAAATGATGAAGCTAGCCGTATTCGTTCCTGTCGATGACGCAGATGCGTTACGTGATGTGCTGGCTAAAGCCGGAGCAGGTCGTTTAGGCCACTATGAGGCGTGCAGCTATACATTGCAAGGTAAAGGTCGTTTCCGCGCCACAGAAGGAGCAGATCCGGCTGTAGGGGAAATCGGTGAGCTTCACATCGAAGAAGAGGAAAAGGTGGAAGTCGTATTCCCGCAATCGATGAAAAATAAAATATTAAAGGCTATGCTAAACAATCATCCGTATGAAGAGCCTGCCTATGATCTGTTTACGATGGATGTTGATACGAATGCACAAGGACTTGGCCGAATCGGTAAGCTAAAAGAGCCGATGACATTACAGGAATTTGCCGGGTTTGTGAAAGTGCAGCTGGATGTGCCTTGTCTGCGCGCAGTTGGACCTTTGGATCGTATTGTCCAGAAGGTTGCAGTTGTCGGGGGAGACGGCAATAAATATATTCGCACTGCAAAATATGCAGGGGCAGATGTATTTGTAACAGGAGATATCGGCTTCCATATGGCACAGGATGCAGAAGTGGATGGCTTAAGCATTATTGATCCGGGTCATCATGTTGAAAAGGTCATGATTAAAGGCGTGGCAGAAAAAATGACTTCTTTATGTGCAGATCAAAAATTACCTGTTGAATTTATACAGTCAAAAATCAATACAGAACCTTTCAAGTTTATTTAATATGAACAACAAAAAGCCCATTTTTCTCGAGTGAGAAATGGGCTTTTACTTAAGAGTTTTCGCCTTATAATTGAAATTTCTAATTACGTACAGGAATCGCCTTTGCAGCCATTTCCTCGTCAAAGTCATTTTCCGATTTTGCCACTACGACACATGCTACACCATTACCAATAATGTTTGTTACAGCACGAGCTTCAGACATAAAACGGTCAACCCCGATTAATAATGCAATTCCTTCAAGTGGTACCATCGGGAATGCAGCTAATGTTGCAGCTAATGTAATGAATCCTGAACCCGTTACACCGGCAGCCCCTTTTGAAGTAATCATTAATACCCCAAGAAGTGTGATAATTTCCAACCAAGATAAATCAACACCATATGCTTGTGCGATAAATAATGCTGCCATCGATAAGTAAATAGATGTTCCGTCCAAGTTAAAGGAATACCCGGTAGGTACTACTAAACCTACTACTTGCTTTCCGCAACCGTAGTTTTCTAACTTTCGCATCATCGCCGGTAAAGCCGATTCAGAAGAAGATGTACCGATTACGATAAAAATTTCTTCTTTAATATAGGCAATGAAGCGGAAAATGTTGAAGTTAAAGTATTTCGCAATTAAGCCTAGCACGACTATAACAAACAGAAACATTGTAATATATACTGCGGCCATTAAAAGACCAAGGGATTTTAAAGAACCTAAACCGAAATTACCAATTGTGTAAGCCATTGCACCGAACGCACCGATAGGCGAGAATTTCATTACAATCCCAACGATTTTGAAGAAAATTTCAGATACTTGTTCAAAAAATGTTATGACAGGACGCGTTTTTTCGCCTAAAGATGCCGTAGCAATACCGAATAGTACAGCAGCAAATAAAGTAGGAAGTAAAGCACCTTCAGCTAATGCACCGACAAAGTTTTCAGGAATAATATCGTAAATGAACCCGCTTAAACCAGCTTCACTATTTTCTTCAGCAGCAGTTGTATATTTCGAAATATCCGTTTCTCCAGCTTTAGACGTATCGATTCCAGCACCTGCATTTATGACAACAGCTACCATAATACCAATTGCAAGAGCGATTGTAGATACAATTTCGAAGTAAAGTAATGCCTTACCGCCGATTTTACCAACCTTTTTCATATCACCCATGCCACCAATACCAATAACAACCGTTAAGAAGATAATTGGAGCGATTAACATTTTAATTAATTTAATAAATAAGTCAGCTAAAATTTTAAGGCTTGCGCCGAACTCTGGCCAAAATGCACCGACGATAACGCCAAGAATGATGGCGATAATTACTTGGACTGTTAGATTTTTTAGTAATTTCAATTTTGCTTCCCCCTCTGATTTATCTTTGGTAACGTTTACATTTGCAATAATAACGTAGGATTATTCGGAATATTTATTTTGTTGATAAAAAACATATCGTTCATTTTGGTCTTTTTTTTACGGCAATGATATGAAACCTTGATATAGCAAGGGGTTGCTTTGTTATAATACTGTTGTAATAATTAGAGTTTTTGTACTATAACAAAAAGAAAAACTACTTATTTTCATAAGTAGTCGAATATTGTTTATTTTGGTCAATTATTATCTTGAATTTCTTTACGAAGCTGTGTTAAGAAATCTTTATTACTTATTTTTTCATAGGAGTTATATATGGGCTGTAATGCTTCCAACCATTGTTTACGTTGCTGATCTGAAATAGTGTAAAACTGAACATTCTCGTCTGCTTGAAGCTGCTGGTAGTTTTCTGCATTCAATGCGACTGCTTGATCATGTTGCCAGCGCTGCATTTCATCAAGTGAATCTTGAATTATTTTTTGCTGGCCGTCAGAAAGCGATTTCCAAAAGTCGGCGTTCATCATTACACTGTAGGCGAGTATGCCGTGATTTGATAACGTAATATTCGGTTGCATTGAATAATAGCCCTTTGAATATAAATTTGAAAGTGTATTTTCTTGGGCAATGATTTCGTTATTTTGAATCGCAATGTATAAATCATTGAAAGTTTTTAAAATCGGCTTTGCTTTTAATAATAAAAACTGTTCTTTTAGTATATCACTCGGCATGATACGGATTTTTAGATCTTTAAACTGATCAATCTCAAGGAGTGGTGTAGTATTGGAAGCCATCTGTTTAAAGCCGTTATGCCAGAATGTCAAACCATGTACATTAATGCTGTCCAGCTCTTGCAGTAAGGAATCACTAAGATCGCCGTGCAGTATTTCATATACCTGTTCGTCGTTTTCAAAAATAAACGGCAGGTCAAGAACTTGCCAAGAAGGGAGTGCTTCTGACATTTTGGAAACGGAAGGTGCAATCATTTGAATATCACCTTTTTGTAATGCGGCTAATTCGTTTTCATCATTGTATAAAATGCCGTTAGGATAAGTTTGCACAATGATTTCGCCATCTGATTTTTCTTTAACTAGTTCGGCAAACTTATTAACTGCAAGCCCTTTTGGAGTATTTTCAGCTACAACGTGACTAAAGTTAATTACAATTTGGTCATCTAGCCCAACTTGCTCGTCGTCGTAAGGCAGGTCTTTTGTATTCCACACGTCGAAACGGTAAGAGATAGTAACGATTAACAGTAAAGCAACGACAATAGCAGTTATGATATAAAGGCGCAATAGGATTCCCTCATTTACATTGAAATTTTTTGAATGTTGTAGAAAATCTCCACACACTTCGAAGTTTGTTATATTATATAGCAAAAAAGGAGGGACAAAATGAAAATTAAACAATTAACAATGAACGGAAAGATTGTACTGCTTACCTTTTTCATTATTGCTTTCTCCTTTTTCGTAGCAGGAATATTATTGTTAAGCAATCTAACACGGGAACATGAAGAAACGGTAGGTAGCCGAGCTATGTTGATTGCCCGGACCGTTTCCGATTTGCCGGAAATTCAAAAGCAGCTTGAAGAGCAGGATATACAATTGGCACAAACGAAGATTACCCAAATTGTTCACGACATCAAAATTATTAATAAAGCGGAATATATTGTTGTTATGAATATGGATCGTATAAAATTATCGCATCCATCTCCAAACCAACTAGGCAAAAAAAGTAACTCATCGGATATGCATGCTGCATTTAATGAAAATTATTATATTTCAAAAGCAATTGGAGAACAAGGTAAGACAATTCGGGCATTTGTACCAATTTTAAACGAGCAGAAAAAACAGTTTGGAGTTGTCGTCGTAGGATTTGCATTGCCGACATTTTGGAATATTCTTGCCGAAAATACAAATGAAATTATTTTGGCTGTGCTGCTATCATTCCTTTTTAGTATTTGGGGTGCACATTTATTAGGGCGGCATATTAAGCGTCAAATGTTCGGACTGGAACCTATTGAAATTGCAAAAGTGTATGTCGAACGGACTGAAACGTTTAATGCCATGCATGAAGGAATTATTGCCGTAGATAACAATATGGTGATTACGATTTTCAATCAAAAGGCAGGCAGTATCTTAGGTGTAGGTGGTAATCCTGAAAAATATATTGGAAAAAATATTTTTGATGTACTGCCCGATACAAGGTTACCTGAAATTGTCGAAAGTGGGCTTGCTGTATACAATCAGGAAATTTACGTGAACAATCATAGTATATTAAGTAATCGTATCCCAATTTTTGTAAAAGGAAAAACAGTCGGGGCGGTAGCCGTTTTTAAGGATTTAACGGAGTTTAAACAACTTGCTGAAGAATTAACAGGCGTTAAAGCATTTGTACAAGCTTTACGTATTCAGACGCATGAGTATAAAAATAAGCTACATACAATCGCAGGACTTTTGCAGCTTGGTCATAATAAGCAGGCGCTCGATTACTTATCTCAGGTGAAAATGCAGCATGATCAAGTGACGAAATTTTTGAATGAGCGAATTTATAATGAAAATATTTCAGGTTTATTGCTTAGTAAAATAAGTCGGGGAAATGAACTCGGGATTGAAGTGACGATTGATGAGGAGAGCCAGCTGACAAGGTTTCCGGAACTGTTGGACCATCATGATTTTGTATTGTTATTCGGTAATTTAATCGAGAATGCTTTTGATGCGCTTACGGTGGTAGAACGAAGTCATAAAGAGGTATTAATTTCCATTGATGATAACGATGGTATACTGGCGATTATGGTTACAGATAATGGAATCGGAATTTCAGAAGAAAATTTAGAACAGATTTTCGAAAGTGGATTTTCAACGAAGGACAATGAAAACAGGGGCATTGGTTTATATTTGGTCAATGAAATTGTGAAAAAAGGGAATGGCACAATTGAAATATCGAGTGAAGTAAATAAAGGCACAACATTCATCCTGACATTCGAGTATTAAGAAAGGGGCTTTCTAGTGAAGACCATTCAAGTATTATTAGTAGAAGATGACCCAATGGTGCGTGAAGTAAATCGGCAATTTATCGAACGGGTGGAAGGATTTAAAGTCATCGATATGGCATCAAACGGGATCAAAGGAATCGAAAAAATATTGGAACTTATGCCGGATTTAGTTGTAATGGATATATTTATGCCGGAACAAGATGGCATTGAAACATTGCGCCAAATTCGTCAGCAAAATATAAATGTAGATTGTATTTCGGTAACTGCGGCAAATGATGTTCAAACAATTCAGCAAATATTGCATTTAGGCGTTTTTGATTATATTATGAAGCCTTTTACATTTGAACGGATTGAGCAAACGTTAATTCATTATCGTCAATTTAAAGAAAAAATGCATGCAGCGGGCGATGTAACGCAGGCGGAGTTAGATGAAATAATCGGTCAAGTTAAAGTCCAAAAGGAAGAGCATAATCCAAATTACATGATAGCACAAGAGCTCCCTAAAGGCTTTAATCGCGCCACAATGGATAAAGTGTTGGTTTATTTAAAACAGTCTTCAGGCGGTGCCTCAGCAGATGATGTTGCAACAGGTATCGGTGTAGCTCGTGTAACAGCAAGGCGCTATTTAGATTTTATGGAGAAAAATCATTTAATCCGGGTAGATATCCAATATGGCAGTGTCGGGAGGCCGATCAATCAATATTTTATTAAGGAATAGGTAAGCCCAGCCCGGAATTTATTAAAAAAATCATCATTCCCCTAGTGGAAATGATGATTTTTTCGGTTAGTAAGGCATAATTTTTTCAACAGGTTTTGGTGCTTTAATTTTCGGTAAAATTTTATCCAATGTTACGGAACGTACGATTTCATGTGTTGCTGGATCGTTTTTATCAAACTTCTCTAAAAATGAAATGACTTCCTTAACGATTGGTGTCGGTGTTGAAGCACCTGCAGTTACTGCTACTGTTTCAACGTTTTCAAGCCATTCAATTTGCAGCTCTGAAATATCCGAGATGCGGTAAGATGGTGTTCCGGCAATTTCTACCGATACTTGTGTTAAACGGTTCGAGTTATTCGATTTTGGATCGCCGACTACGATTAATAAGTCGGAAGCACCGGCCTGTTCAGCAACGGCTTCTTGACGAACTTGTGTCGCAAGGCAAATTTCTTTATGCACTTCGACATGCGGGAATTTTTCTTTTAAACTATCCATCAGGAAAGCAACATCCCATTGGCTCATCGTCGTTTGGTTAGTTACGAGAATTTTTTCGTTTTCAAAAGAAAGATTATCAATATCTTTCATCGATTGAACTAAGTGAACGTGATCCGGTGCAACACCGATTGCGCCTTCTGGTTCAGGATGTCCTTTTTTACCGATATAAATAATATCGTAGCCTTCTGCTGTTTTTTCGCGGATTAAGTCATGTGTTACCGTAACGTCTGGACAAGTCGCATCAATTGATACAAGTCCTTTACGTTTTGCGATTTCACGAATTTCAGGCGATACACCGTGTGCTGTGAAAATCACTGTGCCTTGCTCTACCTGTTCGATTATTTCTTTGCGGTTTTCGCCATCAAGCGTAATGATGCCATCTTGTTCAAAAGCATCTGTAACATGTTTATTGTGTACAATCATACCTAAAATGTAGATTGGTCTTGGTAAAGTCGGATCAAGTGCGGCATTGCGTGCAATGACCATCGCGTCTACTACCCCATAGCAGTATCCACGCGGATTAATTTTTACAACTTTCATTTATACGTAACTCCTTTCAAAGCCCTGTAATTTCATTATATAGGACGTGTATGCTTTATTCAAAGTTCGCTTACTGAAATCTCTATTAAATTCGACGGAAATGGCAGTATATAGCGAAATGATAGCCCAAGTACAGAATTTTGCGAACGTTTGCTATAATAGCAGAAATAAATAAAACGTAAAGTGGGGAAATGGGATGGCGTTTTCTTTTTTCAAGAGGAATAAAACGGTAGCGTTAAAAAATCAGGTGGAGTTTTGTATGACGAATTTATCGCTCGGCGCAGCGGATGTGTATGATGTGCTGTTAGAGCGCGAAGATATAGAAATAACGGAATCCGGCTGTACTTCAAACTGTGAGATTTGCGAATGTCATTTATTTGCGATTGTAAATGGTGAACTTATCAAAGCGGAAAATTCGGAAAAACTATTACAATATGTTGAAACTGAGCTGGAAGAAAATTCAGTCTTGTTTTAAAAAGACTTTCCGGGGAAAAACATTACATACGTTGAAAAATAGTTTTACGTGAACGGACAATTGAAAACTTTTCACTAAAACTTTATAACAATATTTCAATAGAGGAGTGTTCTTTCATGACAAACGTTGAAAATAAACAAGTTGGTGGTACACCCGCACAAACTCAGCCATCACAACCCGGAATCGAAAGTAAAATGAATCCATTACCAACACAGCCTTATGAATATACGGGAAGCGGTAAGTTAAAAGGTAAAGTAGCAATTATTACAGGTGGCGATTCGGGAATTGGCCGAGCCGTTGCCATTGCCTACGCAAAAGAAGGGGCAAATCTTGTCATAAACTATTTGGAAAAAGAGCAATCGGATGCAGAAGAAACGAAACAACTGGTTGAAAAAGAGGGTGTTCAGGCGGTTCTGGTTGAAGGGGATATCGGTGATTATGAAACAAGTAAAAAACTTGTAAAGACAGCACTTGACCATTTCCAGCAAATTAATATTGTCGTTAATAATGCAGCGGTCCAATATCCTGTCGATTCATTTTTAGATATTACGGTCGAACAATGGGACAAAACATTCCGTACAAATATGGACGGTATTTTCTATTTATGTAAGGAAGCCGTTCCGCATTTGGGACAAGGAGATTCCATTATATGTACAACATCTGTCAATGCCTACCGCGGCCATTCGATTTTAATTGACTATACATCAACGAAAGGGGCCATTGTAGGCTTTGTCAGAAGTTTAGCGCAAAACGTAGCCGATAAAGGTATCCGTGTGAATATGGTCGCACCAGGACCGATTTGGACACCGTTAATTCCTTCTACATTTGATGCGGATCAAGTAGCGGAATTCGGTACAGAAACACCATTAAAACGTCCAGGTCAGCCAAGTGAGCTTGCAGGGGCATATGTGCTGTTGGCTTCCCAGGACGGAACATATATTACCGGCCAATGCATCCATGTAAATGGCGGCAGCATTATGAGTTCTTAAAAGAGCGTTATGAAATGAATTGATCTGACCGGTAAAGCATAAAAGGTCAATAAATAGAAAGCTACTCCATTATGCATAAGAGAAGATTCGTATAAGAAATGACGAATCTGCACTCATTTGCATGGGGTAGCTTTTTATGGTGTTATTATTCAAAAGGCGGCTGAAATATTTTCGGTAAAGACGGTTTTGTTGTAATTTTCTCTTCAACTGGCTCTTGTTCTCGCCGGTTGCCTCGCGGATTCATTCTTTCTCTCATTCTTTCCCTTGGTCGCTCTTGTTGTTGCGGCATCGAAACAGTAGAAGACTCTAGCGGGTCCGATGTATCTTTAAATCCTTTGTATAAACGCCATAAAGCGGGCAGATTTTTAAACATTGGGGCTGCCTGCTGAATATAAGGCGTGAATTTTTGGGCATTATTAAATAAAGAGTTTGCTCCTGATAAAAAACCTTCAAGTTTTGGTACGTTTCCGGCCCCCGCTCCTGGAATAGGTGCTTGAGGCGGAATTGGCATTTGGTTCATAAACTGGCCAGCACCAGAAAACGAACCTGCTCCAGGAAATTGACCTGCCCCTGGTGCCGGACCTCGCATCATGTATGGTGCATACATTGGAAAGCGTGGTGCAACCGGCATTTGATTCATCATTCCTTGAGGTTGAAAGTAATAAGGTTGGCGCATATTAAACTCCTTTCTAAAAATCGACATGATATTACAATTTTCTTTCATAAATTCGTCCCAACTGTTTGACGTTGAAACTATTTACCGTTATGATATGCAGATGGTCACTTAAATGTACGAATTATAGTACAATAGGAAAGATGTAAGGAGGTACGTGAATGTCAAAATATACTGATTATCAATTCAAGCCATTTTTGCAGGACGCCATTGCAAAGCTTGGATTTACAGAACCGACACCCATTCAAAAAGAAATGATTCCACTCGTATTAAAAGGAAAGAGTGCAATCGGACAAGCTCATACAGGTACAGGGAAAACACATAGTTTTTTATTGCCTATCGTGGAGCGTATCGTAGAAGAAAAACAAGAAGTACAGGCGGTAATTACTTCGCCGACACGTGAGCTGGCACAACAGATTTTTGATGCATTAAACCAGCTAGTTGAAGGAACAGAAATTTCAACTAAACTATTTATCGGTGGTACGGACAAACAACGTACAATCGACCGTTTAAAAACACAGCCGCAAATCGTTGTAGGTACGCCTGGTCGTATTAAAGATTTAGTAAAAGAAAATGCATTGCTTGTTCATACGGCACCGATTTTAGTTGTCGATGAAGCCGACCTGGCATTTGACATGGGCTTCATTGAAGATATCGACGGCTTTGCATCGCATATGCCTGAAAAACTTGAAATGTTCGTGTTCTCAGCAACAATTCCAGAAAAATTAAAACCATTCTTAAAGAAATACATGGATTCACCGGTCCATATTCATATGAATGACAAACGACCGGTAGCGGAAGGTATTGATTTTGTATTAGTGCCTGTTCGTTCGAAATCGCGCAATACACGTTTACTTGAAGTAATTAAAGGAATCAATCCATTCCTTGCTGTTATTTTCTGTAACACACGTAAAAATGCAGAAGCTGTAGCAAGCTTTTTAGCAGAACAAGGTGTCCGTGCAGGACAAATCCACGGTGATTTAAGTCCTCGTGACCGTAAAAAAATGATGAAGCAAGTACGTGATCTTGAGTTCCAATATATCGTAGCAACAGATTTAGCTGCGCGTGGTATTGATATTCAAGGAATTTCGCATGTCATCAACTACGAAATCCCGGAAGATCTTGAGTTCTTCATTCATCGTGTTGGTCGTACAGCACGTGCCGGTACAAAAGGTACAGCGATTACGTTATACCAGCCGGAAGATGAGGATGCAGTTGTACGCATCGAAAAAATGGGAATTCCATTTGTGCAAAAAGATATTAAAAATGGCGAATGGTCTGATTTAAAAGACCGTCATCAGCGTGCAAGCCGTAAAGGTGAACGTAAAGAAGATGAAATCGATGCAAAAGCCAAAGCCCTAGTACGTAAGCCGAAGAAAGTAAAACCAGGCTATAAACGTAATATGAAGTGGGAAATGGAAAAAGTGAAAAAACGCGAGCGCCGTATTAAAGCGCGCCGCAACAATAGATAATTTTGCAAGGGGCTGCTAGGAAGATATTTCTACGCAGCCTGTTTGTTCGTTAAATGGAGGAAAGTAAAATGTTATTAGGTTCACATGTTTCAATGAGCGGAAAGAAAATGCTGCTAGGTGCCAGTGAAGAAGCATTAAGCTATGGTGCCAATACTTTTATGATCTATACAGGCGCACCTCAAAATACGCGCAGAAAGCCGATTGAAGAGCTGAATATTATGAAGGGTCTTCTCCATATGAAAGAAAATGGCCTTTCAAATATTGTTGTTCATGCACCTTATATTATTAATTTAGGGAATACGACAAAGCCGGAAACTTTTGAGCTTGGCGTAAACTTTTTGCAGGAAGAAATTAAACGTACCGCTGCATTGGAAGCAACACAAATTGTGCTGCATCCGGGTGCCCATGTCGGTGCTGGCGTTGATGCGGGGATTGAGCGCATTGTAGAAGGTCTAAATGAAGTGCTGACACAGGATTACCCGGTACAGATCGCACTCGAAACAATGGCGGGCAAAGGTACGGAAATCGGCCGTACATTTGAAGAGTTGGCACGGATTATCGATGGCGTGACAAATAATGAGCGCCTGTCAATTTGTATGGACACTTGCCATATTCATGATGCGGGCTACGACGTTATTAATGACTTTGACGGTGTATTAGATGAATTCGACAAAATTATCGGGTTGGACCGTTTAAAAGTATTGCACATCAATGATTCGAAAAATGTGCGCGGTGCTGCAAAAGACCGTCATGAAAATATCGGTTTTGGCGAAATCGGTTTTGAGGCAATGCACTATATTGTACATCACCCACAGTTAATGCACTTACCGAAAATATTGGAAACACCATTTGTCGGTCCGGATTCTAAAAACAAAAAAGCGCCGTATTTACACGAAATTGCGATGCTTCGCAATAGTGAATTCCAACCAGCATTGATTGATGCAATGCGTGAATAATAAGAATAAGAAAAACATACTTGGCACAAATTTGATGCAAAGTATGTTTTTTTGCGTTTTTTATGACATAATTTGTTATAATAAGTTAACTGTAAATTAGCAATATTCAAAAGGAGGAACCAGTTGATGAAAAAAATATTTCAGCTCGTCATTTTATTCGCATTATTCTTTTCATTGCCTATTCAAAGTTTCGCATCGGTCAATGGTGCGGTTACAACGCATTTAGGGAAAAGTAATGCAGCGGTGACAATCCGTGATGCGGAGAGCGGAAAAATCGTTTATTCGCAAAACGGGGACAAGCTGATGCGACCGGCATCGAATATGAAATTAGTGTCAGGTGCTGCCGCATTGTCGATTTTAGGTGAAGACTATCGTTTTAAAACAAATTTATATATCGACGGCATTATTGTCAACGATACGTTAAATGGAAATGTGTACATAAAGGGCAGTGGCGATCCAACATTGAAAAAAGATGACTTTCTGGAGTTTGCCAAAGTATTGAAGCGCAATGGCATTCGTACAATAAATGGTCACTTAATCGGGGATGATACCGCATTTTCCGGCAGTACATTACCACCGGGTGTCTTGAAATCAGATGAGACGTATTACTTCGGGGCACGTACTTCCGCAATCACAATGTCACAAAACAATGACTTTGATGCGAGTACAGTAATCATTACTGCAAAGCCTGGTAAAGTCGGGGCCAAACCGAGCTATTCGATTGAACCGAATTTAAGCGGTATGGTCATTTCCAATCAGGCGAAAACAGTGAGTAAAGGAAGTCGAAATACGATTGCAATCAAGCGTGCCTACAACACGAACCGCATCATTATTTCCGGGAATCTTCCACAAGGGAGCAGCAAGAAGGAATGGGTAACATTGCAGGACCCGTCGAAAAATACGATGCAGGCAATTAAGCAAACGCTGCAAGGAACAGGTTTAAAATTTGTGAAGAGTTCGAAAGTGGAATTAGGGAAAGTTCCGAAAAAAGCTACGTTGCTCCATACAAATGAATCACGTACATTGGCAGCCATTTTTCCGGCATTTATGAAGCTGAGCAATAACAGTATTGCCGATATTCTTGTCAAAGCGGTGGGCAAGCAGCAGCTAGGGGAAGGCAGTACAAATAAAGGTATCACGTTACTGAAGAAATACAGTGCATCATTGAATATTCCTGTGAACAACTGGCGTTTTGCAGATGGTTCGGGGCTATCTAATTCAAACCGTGTAACATCAAACGGTCTTTCACAGCTACTTTACAAAGTTCAAAAAGAACCGTATTTCAATACATTTTTTGATTCGTTGCCAATCGCCGGCAATAAAGATCGCATGGTAGGCGGGACATTAAAAAGTCGTTTAACAAGCAGTGCGTTGAAAAATAGAATTTACGCAAAAACGGGCTATATCCCGAATGTATATACTTTATCTGGATATATGAAAGGCCAAAGCGGCAAACAATATATTTTCTCAATTTTACTGGAAAACAAATCGAATGGCACTGTATATATTGACCGTACAATGGCAGCGCTTGTAAAAAACTTATAGAGGGGCAAAACAGATGGAAAAATTACTATTAACAGGATTTGAACCATTTTTATCAAATCCGATCAACCCTACAATGGAAGTCGTGCAGGCACTGAACGGAAAGTCTATAGGTCAGTTTGAAATTGTTGGCCATGTATTATCTGTGGACTTTGCAAAAGCACCAGAACAGTTTATGGCACTGGTTGAAGAAGTAAAGCCGACGATCATTGTTTCATTGGGATTAGCTGCAGGCATTACGAAAATTTCTCCGGAACGAGTTGCATTGAATGTAAAAGATGGGGAAAAGGACAATGCGGGAAATGCACTTGAAGATGCACCGATAAAAGAAGACGGGGATGTAGCGTATTTGTCGACATTGCCGATTCGTAAAATTGTCAACCGCTTAAATTTTGCAGGTTATCCGACAGCAATATCGAATTCAGCAGGAACGTACTTATGCAATAATATTATGTATGAAGGCTTGTACTATGCTGCTAAGAATGAAGAGATTCGAGCTGCAGGTTTTATCCACATCCCTGCATCATTCGAACTGGCGATCAAGCACGGTCGAATTCCCGGCTGGTCAATGCGCGATTTGACAGCCGCCATTGAACTGGCACTCGAAGTATGTGTTGAAAACGTGGAGTTGGCGGGCAAAGTGCTTTAAGTTAAATTCATTATCAAATATTGAGGCTGCTCAGCAAAAGAATGCTATTTTTCTCTCAGAGAAAAATAGCATTTTTGGGTTATGTCCCAATCTCTTTTCACATTATATAAATTTTACAATCCCACTAGCTTCATCAATTTTTTATAGCGTTTATCCCCGAGCAGCTTATGGATTTTTTGTAAAACCTCTTTTGGAACGCCGGTAAGTGCCCAGCTTATATTGGCATGCTTCAAGATTTTTTGCAGCTTCTGAACTTCTTCAATGCTCAATTCAAGTCCCTGCTGTTTTGCAAAATCCTGCAATTGCCTGTCATTCATTCCTTTTAAGTTATCTAACCATTGTAGCATTTGAATTGTCTTCATCCTTTCAAGTTTATTCCCTTTACATGAACAAAAAACTGCATTATACTAACATGATGTAAATCGTAATGATTTTGAATTAGAAAGAAGCGAACGAAATGAAAAAACCATTGATTGAATTGAAGGATGTTTCCTTTCAATATGAATACACACAAGCATTGAAAAATATTTCGCTACGTGTCAATGAAGGCGACTTTTTGGCGTTAATCGGCCAAAACGGTTCCGGAAAATCGACACTTTTGAAATTAATTTTAGGACTGTTAAAGCCTATGTCAGGGGAAATTAAATTATTTGGCGAACAAGCAAACCATTTTAAACACCGTGAGTGGATTGGCTATGTTTCGCAAAAATCCAATGCCTTTAACTCGGGGTTTCCTGCAACGGTCGAAGAAGTCGTGAAAAGCGGTTTATCGCAAAAAGTCGGACTCTTTAAACGCTATCCAAAAGATGCGGACTTTTTAGTAAAAGGTGCTCTAAAAGATGTCGGCATGGAGAAATTTCTAAATCGGAATATTGGTCAGCTTTCAGGTGGGCAGCAGCAGCGTGTGTTCATCGCACGTGCATTAGTGTCCGATCCGAAGCTCCTTATTTTGGATGAACCGACAGTCGGAATTGACCGCGAAAATGTGCAGGCATTCTATGATATGCTCGCACATTTGAATAAGCATCACAATATGACAATGATTTTAGTTACACACGATGTGGATACGGTTTCGGATCGTGTCAGTCATGTCGCATGCTTAAATCAGTCGATCCATTTCCACGGATACAAAAATGATTTTGATACGATTTCGGAAGAACAGATTGCTAGCTGGAACGGCCACTCTGTTCGAAAGATTCATTAAGAGGAGCAGGCCGTTATGATTGAAGCTATATTAAACTATGAATTTTTACAAAATGCCTTTTTCTCAGGGCTTATTATTGGAGTAATAGCGCCATTACTTGGTGTATTTATCGTAGTGAGACGATTATCGCTTATTGCAGATGCACTGTCGCATGTCACTCTTGCGGGGATTGCGGGAAGCTTGTATCTGAGCCAATCATTTGCAGCGCTGGCATTGCTGAACCCGATTTATCTGGGGATTTTCGCATCTGTAAGTGGGTCGATTTTAATTGAACGATTACGCAGACTGTATAAACATTATGAAGAACTTGCGATTCCGATTATTATGTCGGGCGGTATCGGTGTAAGTGCCATTTTAATTTCACTTGCAAGCGGATTTAATGCGGATTTAATGAGTTATTTATTCGGCTCTGTATCTGCTGTATCGCGTCAGGATTTATATGTTGTACTGGCGATTGCAGTCGTAGTTGTTTTATTTTTAATTCTGTTTTTTAAAGAGCTTTTCGTATTGTCGTTTGATGAAGAATATGCGAAAGCGAGCGGTTTACCCGCGAAATGGATTCATTTAATCTTTATGATTGTTGTCGCACTTGTAATCGCAGCAAGTATGCGTATTGTCGGAATTTTGCTTGTTTCAAGCTTAATGACATTACCGGTAGCTGCAGCGATGCGATTAGCTCGCGGCTTTAAAGAAGCGATCATTTTAGCGATTGTATTTGGAGAGCTGGCCGTAGTAATTGGACTCGTTTCTGCATTTTACCTGAACTTGGCACCGGGTGGAACAATTGTTGTAACTTCGATTTTGATCTTGCTATTAGTAATTTTAATTAAAAAACTTGTTTTGAAATTCACAATTAAATCGGAAGGGGAAGAAGTACTGTGAATGCAGCGCGCGCGTGGGAAATATTAAAGGATAATGGCTATAAAAAGACGGATAAACGAGAGTTGATTTTGGGTATGTTTGCAGCTACAGACAAATATTTGACTGCCCGTGATTTGTTATCAGTATTGAAAAAAGATTTCCCTGGGATGAGTTTTGATACAATTTACCGTAACTTGGCTACTTTTGTGGAGCTTGATATTTTAGAAGAGACAGAATTAAACGGTGAGCGTAATTTCCGTATGCATTGTGAGTCGGATCACCATCACCACCATTTTATTTGCCGTGATTGCGGGAATGTTAAGGAACTGTCTGTTTGTCCGATGGAAATGCTCGGTGAAAAGCTGCCGGGTTATGCTGTAGAAGCACACAAATTTGAGATTTATGGCAAATGTCCGGATTGTTTGTAAATTTCCATTGCATATTTCTGTTAATATGCTAAAGTGATTAAGACAAATTGAATAAATTTGCAGGAAAAAGATGCATTATGCATAAATGGGAATTCGGTGTAAATCCGAAGCTATTTCCGTAACTGTAAGCGTTGATGAAAATAAGTGTGAGACCACTGCTAATATAGCGGGAAGGTACTTATGAGTAAAGTGAAACGCAGAGCCAGGAGACCAATCTTTTTCTTATCGTAACATCCCTCTTCGGAATTAAAGAGAATGTACGGCAGTCACTGATCGAATGAGCATCCTTTTGCAGCACACTTTTTTGATTTTTGAAGCCATCCATTTTCTTGGGTGGCTTTTTTTCGTACACTCGTAATTTCGTGAGGCACTACTTGAAGTGAGGAGAATTTTATGAAAAAGGATATCCGTTTTTCCTGCTATCCGTTTATGCGGGAAAAATCAAGCTGTGTTGATTATGAAATCCGCACCGATTCTTTAACAACACGAATCGGTACGGTGTTTCCGACGTTAGTCGATGATGCGGCCGGTCAAGTCGTTTTGGAGGACTTAAGAGCGATTCAACCGTTAGCCTATCATGCCAATGGTTCGGTACGCGGCAAATTGGCCATTACATCTGAGGATTTGCAATGGCTAAGCGATCGATACGATTTTTATGTAAGTGAAGTTGGAGAAGCGATTCAGCAGTTTGTACTGCCACAAGGAATCGAAAGTGCAGCAAGACTGCATATTTGCCGCAGTGAGGCGAAAAAGTCTTACAGGGCATTACATAAAGTGAGCGAGGAAAGAGAAGTGGATGAAATTTTGTTTGATTTTCTCGGGCTGCTTGCCAATGTGTTTTTTGTCATGGCGGTCTATATGAATCAGCAGCATCAACAAGAGGAAATTCCATTTATCTCAAAATCTTATCCGACGAAAAAGAAAAAAGGGGTTGCAACAAATGAAATTTAATAACAAATGGATGGTTGCTTTGGCGGCAACATTATTACTGGCAGCATGTAGTTCAGATGAGGAAAAAACAGGTGGCAAAGCAGAAAAAGAAGAGCAGGCTACATCGAAAAATGATGGTGCACCGTATACAGTTGTAGATGACCGTGGTGTTGAAGTAACATTCGATGAAGTACCGGAGACGATTGTTTCTCTGCAGCCAAGCAATACAGAAATTTTGTTTGAATTGGGTGTCGGTGAGCAAATTATCGGTGCAACAGACTTTGATACATATCCGGAAGCCGCACAAGAAATTGAACGTGTGTCGACTTCTACTGTCATCAATGCAGAGCGAATTCTGGAATTGGATCCGGATGTCGTTGTTGCCTATACAATTGGGGAGGAAGCACAAATTGCCCAATTGGAAGATGCAGGTTTGAAAGTGTTTGTAATTGCTTCGGCGGCGACATTTGATGATGTTTATTCGGATATTATCCAGCTTTCTGAAGTAATGGGTGTCGAACATAAAGGGGAAGAAGTTGTAGCCGACATTAAGGCGCAAATCGAAACAGTACAGGAAAAAACAGCGACAATTGATACGAAGAAAAAAGCCTATTATGAAGTATCACCAGCTCCGGATCTTTGGACTACCGGCAGCAGTACGTTCCAGCAGGAAATAATGAATCACGCCAATGTTGAAAATATTTTTGCTGATCAGACGAGCTGGATTAGTGTGACGGAAGAAGATGTCATTACTCGTAATCCTGAAATTATTATTACACCGGCAACGTATATGGAAAATGCAGTTGAAGAAATTCTGGGACGCACAGGCTGGGACAAAATACAGGCAGTCACAGAAAAGGCAGTTTATTTAGTGGATGGGGATATTATGTCACGTCCTGGACCGCGTATTGGTGAAGCCGTTGAAATTATGGCACAATCAGTATACCCGGAACTATTTAAATAAGTATAAAATAGAAGGACATGCCTTGTTTAGGTATGTTCTTCTTTTATAATGAATGAGGAGGGGATACGAATGATTTTTATAACGGGTGGTGTAAGGAGCGGCAAAAGTGCTTTTGCAGAGAAGTACGCGAGGCAATTAGGGGAAGAGAAGACGCTCTACTATGTCGCGACAGGCGTATCCTTTGATGATGAAATGAAAAAAAGGATTATCCGCCATCAGCAGGACCGTGAAAATCAGAATGCCAACTGGAACACAGTGGAAATGCAAGTCGAAGTTCCGTTAGCAATCAGGCAGCTTTCTAACGAGGCAGTTGTGCTTTTTGAATGTGTGACAACATGGCTTTCGAATGTACTGTATACATATGAACAAAAAAATGAAAATAGCGAATATATCGATAATTGTATCGAATCGATGCACAAGCAATTGCTAACTTGGCGGAAGCAAGGTGCTACAATAATAGTAGTATCAAATGAAGTGCTGGATGAACTGCCTTCACAATATGAGGAAGTAAATTTATATCGTAAATTGTTGGGAGAGCTTCATCAATGGATTGTCCAAAACAGTGATGAAGCATATGAAGTACAATTTCAGCTTGTACAGCGGTGGAAATAAGGGGGAAACAAGTTGAAAAATAGTTGGAGCGGTTTTTTATTAGCGTGGCAATTCTTTTCTGCAGTACCGATTAAAAAACAACTGGATATGAATGCCAAGTCGGTTACATGGATGTATGGCTTTTTGCCAATTGTCGGATTGCTGATGGGATCCATAATTAGTAGTGGCGTATTTATACTTTCTCGCTATAGTGACATTTCGGACCTGTTGTTGGCGATTTTGATTGTGATCGGGATGATCGTCCTGACAGGGGGTCTGCATTTAGACGGATGGATCGATATGAGCGATGCGTTCTTTTCCTATGGAGAAAAGGAGAAACGGTTGGAGATATTGGATGATCCGCGTACAGGCGCTTTTGGGGTAATAAGTGTTTTTTGTTTACTCGTATTAAAAATCGGCGTAATTTATGAAATGCTGCTCTTTGGTCAATTGGCGATTGTGCCGTTTTTAATCTTCATTCCTTTTATAGCGAGAATGGGGATGCTGCTATATTTTGTAACGATGCAGCCTGCAAAGGAAAAGGGACTCGCTGCCTATTTTAAAGGGATTGTCATTCAAAATAAGCTTGCTGTTTTAATCGGCGTTCAAAGTATCCTGGCATTTGTATTCTGGCTTTATATGGGCGTTTTCAGCTTATTTATTTTGGTCGTAGTAATGCTGATCGCTGTTGTTATTTACCGGAATTGGTCAAAGAAACATTTTGGCGGTGTAACAGGTGATTTACTCGGTGCACTTGGTGAAGGGTTGGAGGTGGTGCTATGGCTAACGATATTACTGTGCATTTAATCAGGCACGAAAAAACGAAAGCAAATGTGGAGCGCAAATATATTGGCTGGACAGATGAACCGATACTGAAAAAAGTGGAAGCCGAGATCAATCTAAAGCCTAGCATCGTTTATGGAAGCGATTTGCGCAGATGCCGCGAAACTGCACAATGTTATTTTCCAAATGCCGAATTTATCGCTTCGCGGGAATTGCGTGAACTGCATTTTGGGGATTTTGAAATGTGTACATATGAACAATTACAGCATAGTGAAACATACCGGGCTTGGATTGCCGACCCACTTGGAAATCCGATTCCAAACGGAGAAACCTTTACCCGATTCAAGCAGCGCGTATTGGATGGCTTTCATAGGATTGCAAATGAAAAGAAGGAATATACATTCATCGTTCATGGAGGAGTAATTCGATTATTACTTGCCATATACGGAAAGAAGGAGCAAACCTTTCAGCAAACAGTGGCCAATCATCGTACGATTTATACACTTGGCTGGGATTCGGTAGATGAACTCATAGGAGGTGCAAGATGTACATTATACTCGGAGGCGCACATAACGGTAAACGAAAACATGCAAAAAAACTGATTGCACAGTTACCGGCAAAAGAACTGATTGTTTGTGATGGGCACTTGCCAAAAGTAGAAAATATAAATGAAAATGAGCGCTACATAATAAGTAATTTTGAACAAATGATTTTACCGTATCTTCATGAACCGGAAGAAAAGGCTGCACAGCAAATTTTCGAACATATTTTACAAATTGCCGAGCGGGCAGAACTGTTTTGTATTTGTACAGATACAAGCCGCGGCGTTGTACCGCTTGAAAAAGAAGCACGGCAATTAAGAGATACGTGCGGCCGGCTATATCAGAAGCTTTGTAATGAAGCACAGACAGTTGTTCGTGTATGGTACGGTATTCCACAAATTTTAAAAGGAGATTCTCATGGACAAAACTAAATTACGTTTAATTATTTTAACAGCATTAATTGCGGCAATTTGTGTGATTGGGAGTTTTATTAAAGTGCCGGTAGGGATCGTCGGAACAGCAGCACTCGATTCTGCCCCGGCTCTTATTAGCACAATATTTCTACCGCCAGTTTTTGCAGGGGCTGCTGGGGCACTCGGTCATATCGCAACAGGTCTTACATCCGGTTTTCCGCTAGGCATTTTACATCTTCTAATTGCAACGGAAATGTTTATTATCGTTGTGGTTTTTGCAATTATGCATCAAAAAGGACTTCATATTTTTAAATGGATATTTGTAATTATCGCTAATGGTGTTATTGCACCGATTCCGTTTTATTTCATTATTTCTCAGGCATTTTACATCGGCTCAATTGCCTCTTTAACAATTGCGACAGCTGTGAACTGTCTTATCGCAATACTTGTCATGCCTGTATTGAAGACGGTCGTGCAGCGAGTAGGGGTTAATGTATGAGAAATGCGATAGAAGTTAACGGGTTAGTCGTATCAATTGATAATTCGGGTTGTATCGGCACAAAAGAGCATGATATTGTACACGTACCAAATGAAGTTACCGCTTATTTTACAGCTCGTACCGCTATTTTAGAGCAACTTTGCGCGGGTGCCGTACCGGTTCAGTTATTAATGGCCAATTTTTCGGGCGATGATGTGTGGGCTGAATATGAACAAGGTTTTAAAAAGGCATTTTCCGAAATGGGAATGGAGATGCCTCCTTTAATGGGCTCGAGTGAAACGAATTTCCAGTCGCTTCAGTCGGCTGTCTCTCTCACTATGCTAGGGAAAAAGCAATTCGGACGAAATACGAACCATTGCGAGTTTTATGTTGTCGGCGAACCGCTTGTCGGAAATGATGTGATAGAAAATCCCCACAAAATAGCCCGGTTAAATGAGCTGTAT
The DNA here is from genome assembly GCF_900168685.1 of Solibacillus isronensis. Lineage (NCBI taxonomy): Bacteria > Bacillati > Bacillota > Bacilli > Caryophanales > Caryophanaceae > Solibacillus > Solibacillus isronensis. The sequence goes on from NZ_FVZN01000014.1 coordinate 834,397, forward strand.
GAAGGGCTGGTCAACGGAATGATCCAAGCAGTATGGCCAACAGGTTCTAAAGGAATTGGCACAGAAATAATACGTTTTGTCGGAGAAAAATATACAGCAGATGTTGATTTAACCGGTTCGGCAGGTCCATCATGTGCGGTGTTAGTTGCTGTAAAAAGAGAGCTTGAAGAAATATTCAAAACTAAAATGACAGCACCGGTTAGAAAACTTGTAAAGTTAAAGAATGATTATTAAGAAATTTGCTCGAAAACTAATGGAACTTCTAGAAAAAAATATTTTTTGACGGAAATTAAAAAATACTAAATTTTCTAAAAATAAAGTGGTATGATAGAGTGTATCAACTTAAATTAGTTAAGGAGCCTGAAATTATGACAACATACCAAATTACAACTGAGTTATCAACAAATAGAAAACAAAAAACACCTGCAGAACAGCTTGGTTTTGGTAAGATTTTTACTGACCATATGTTTGTTATGGATTATGAAGATGGAAAAGGATGGCATAATGCGACAATTACACCATATGCTCCAATTACATTAAGTCCTGCTGCGATGGTATTCCACTATGGACAAGCAGTATTTGAAGGTCTGAAAGCATATATGACAGAAGATGGTGAAGTCCAGCTATTCCGCCCGGACCGTAACTTCCAGCGATTAAATTCTTCCAATGCACGCCTTTGCATTCCGCCGATTGATGAGGATTTTGCATTGGAAGCATTAAAAGAATTACTTCGAGTAGACCGCGAATGGGTTCCGACAGCTCCAGGTACGTCACTTTATATTCGACCATTTATTATTGCGACCGAAAGCTATTTAGGTGTAAATCCTGCGAAAAGCTATAAATTTATGATTATTATGTCACCGGTTGGCTCTTATTATAAAGAAGGCATTAACCCGGTCAAAATTTTAGTAGAACAGCAATATGTGCGTGCCGTAGTTGGCGGTACAGGTGAAGCGAAAACAGCCGGCAACTATGCGTCGAGCTTAAAAGGTTCAGAAATTGCTGCGCAACAAGGCTATTCTCAAACATTATGGCTGGATGGTAAGGAAAATAAATACGTAGAAGAAGTCGGCAGTATGAACATCTTCTTTAAAATTTCAGGAAAAGTAATTACACCTGCATTAAACGGCAGTATTTTACCGGGGATTACCCGTGATTCGATGATTCAAGTATTAAAATCAAAAAATATTCCGATTGAAGAGCGTGCAGTTGCTTTTGAGGAAGTTATAGAAGCGGCTAAAAACGGCACATTGGAAGAGGCATTCGGTACAGGAACTGCAGCTGTCATTTCGCCGGTAGGGGAGCTGAAATGGCTGGATGAAGTCATTTCTGTCAACAACGGCCAAATCGGTGAAGTAACGCAAATGCTTTACGATACATTAACAGGCATCCAATACGGTAAAGTTGAAGATCCATTCGGTTGGACAGTTATAATTTAATAAAAAGAAAATACAGCATTTTCCGTTATGGAAGATGCTGTATTTTTTATTTTCCTAATTATTTTTCAAGGACTTCTTCAACTCGTGAAAAGTCTTCGCGAGGGAGTATTGCTGATTTTTCAAATGTATTTTTTCCGACATATGTTTCAATTAATTCTTTAACATCAATACCGGAAGAGGCTTTTAATGTTTCTTGTAAGCCGGCCATTAAATCAGTCGCATAACCCGTTACTTTACCAGCACCGCCGTTTGCACCGCCACCTGTATCAACAACTGTAATCTTGTCGATATTTGAAAGTGGGCTGGCAACTTGTTTTGCGTATTCCGGTAACATTTTAACAATCATATCAAGGACAGCAGCCTGACCGTATTGTTCAAACGCTTCTGCAATTTTCTCTTTCGCTTCTGCTTCTGCAAGACCGCGCAGACGGATAATTTCTGCCTCAGCTGTACCTTGTGCACGCTCTGCATCTGCTTTTGCAAGACCATCTAAACGAATGCGTTCTGCTTCAGCTTGTGCCTGTGCTTCAATACGGTATTTCTCCGCATCTGCCTGTGCAAGCTCTTTACGTTTTTGCGCTTCTGCGTTTTGTTCGATCGCATAACGATCCGCATCTGCCTTTTTCTTTACTTCTGAATCATATTGCTTTTCACGACGTAGAATTTCTTTTTCTTCTAACTCGATTTGCTTTTGACGTTCAATGATTCGTACTTGCATTTCCTGTTCAGTTACTTCCTGTTTAGCACGTGCAGATTCCAATTCGTACGCCTGGTCGGCACGGGCTTTTGCGATGTCCTGCTCACGGCGGTATTCAGCCACTTTTAACTGATTATTTTTCTCGGCTTCCGCAATTTCAGTAGCACGCTCTAATTCAGCCTGTTGCGCTTCCTGAGCTGCTTGAGCACGTTTAATACGTGTTTCTTTATCTGCTTCAGCAGTTGCGATATCGGCATCACGTTTCACTTGAGCGATTCGTGGCTTACCTAGAGAATCCAAATAGCCGTTTTTATCACGAACATCTTTAATTGTAAATGATACAATGATCAAGCCCATTTTCGCTAAATCCTGGGATGCGACACGTTGTACTTCCTGTGAGAACTTATCACGGTTTTTATAAATTTCTTCTACTGTCATCGATCCTAAAATCGAACGTAAGTGACCTTCCAGTACTTCGCGTGCTTCACTTTCGCGTTCCTGTTTATCTTTCCCTAAGAATTGCTCGGCAGCAGTTGCAATTTCTGAAATTGAACCGCCGATTTTGATGATTGCTGTTCCGTCAGCCATAACTGGAACACCTTGCTCTGTATAAACTTCCGGAGTTGTTACTTCCAGTTTGCTTGAAAGTAGACTAAGTGGTTTTGCCTGTTGAAAAACCGGGAATACAAATGTACCACCACCGCGAATAATTTTAATGCGGTTTCCTGAATCATCGGTATGTACATTTTTGCTTCCTAAATAACTACCTGTTACGATTAATGCTTCATCCGGACCGGCTGTGCGATATTTCATAATATAGACGGCTACAAGAGCGACAATTAGAAATACGACTACTCCGACTGTTAATAAAATTCCTGATATACCTTCCAAACCTGACATACAAATTCCTCCCTGTTTCTAAAATTGAAGTTCTTCTTTCTCATAAATCGCGACCATTGCTGTACCATTACGCATCTCAATAATTAAAACTTGCGTGTCATATGGAATCTCTACTTTATGAAAACTTGCTGCACGCTTAGATATAATGCCGTTTGCCGTTTCAATCACCATTTCCCCAAAACCTTCAAGAGGAACGGGTACAATCACTTTTCCGACCTGACCTTCAAGCGATTCTTCTGTATAGGCAAGCGATACTTCCGCTGATCGTAAAGGAACGAGCAGGAAAAAATAGAGAAGTGCTGTCAATAAACTCGCAATTATAAGAGCAATGATGAATATGATGAAACTTGTTAAGCCGGTAAACTGTTCCAGCAAATAACCCGCAGCCGAAGTGAACGTAATAAACGAAAGGATTACAGCTGGGTCAAAAAATGGTGTTCCATCGACGGACACATCCGCAACATCTGCAAAAAATAAGTAAAGAACAGTGCAACACCCAATAACGATTAAGATGATTAAATAAATGGTTTCAATGGAATAACCAAACAAGTTGCCACCTCCTTAATGCTATTTAATAAATTTACGGATGAAATGGTAAAAAGTTTCAAAAAAATTATTATTTTCCGAAAAAACATAAAATGTATGCCAATTCTAGTGAATGACATACATCAAGGGAGAGAGGGAGCTTATTTCATTTGGAAATTATTTTTAACTTGAACAGTAAGCGGACTATTTTGTTCTATGTATTCCATCATTAAGTCGGGGATGAATTTATCTGCTTCACGAACAGGCAATTTTTTAAACATCTGCATTTGGTGCGCACCTGTTGCACGGTAGCTATTGACGGCAACTTCAAAAATCTCTTTATCCTGAATGGGTTTTCCTTCAAAAGTTAGCTTCGTGACACGTTGCCCAGTTTGTTGACGCAAATCAATTCCGTAATCAATGCCGCCCCACAAATCATAAATATACGGCTGAGGTTCCGGATAGTATACTGCCATACTAAAATCGATTTCTCCTTTATCATTTAGCGCAAAGACAGCTGCACTTTGTTCAATCGCACGTCGGATTTCCTTTCCGGTCATTTGAACGACGAGCAGTCGGTTAGATCGCGGAAGATTATGTAAAACTTGTTCACGGGTTATTTTTTTTTGAAAACCGCCTTGTTCATGGTAGGGCAGTTCAATGACCGAAATTTGGGCACCCGTGTAATGGAGCTGCATATCATGAAGCAACTGTGTATAGGGTGTCATTTTTGTCCGGGGCGTAAAAAAGTCTGTATAAGTCAGTACTTCATCCGCTGTTCCAATTTGTTGTTTTTTCCACGCATTAAATTCGGGGAAAGACTGCATTTTTAATTTGGAATCCACCTGGACGATAGATGGTTCAAAAGAAAATGTATTGTGTTCCACTGTGACATCAATTTGCGCAAAGCAATGAGCATTTGCCCCGGGTTGCACGACAGCAACACCGTTTTGTACTGTGGCAATTTCCAAATGCTGATGCCCGGTAATGAATATGTCAATGCCATCTATTTCATGAAGCATACGATAGCCTTCATTTTCGCCTTGTTCCAGATCTATTAGGTGACCGCTATCAAGATCCCTTTCAAAACCGCCGTGGTAGCTTAAAATGACAAGCTGTGCCTGTTCAACATCGCGGACATGCTTTACAGTATTTTTTGCACTTTCAAATGCGTTTTCGAAATACAGATGCTTTGTCGACTCACATTCATCCCAGTTTTTTGTGAAATGTGTCACGACCCCTATAACAGCAATGCGCAACCCGTTTATTTCTTTAATAAAATATGGTTCGGCAAACCCTGGAATATTGGCAGCGATCCAAGGGAAATTGGAGGTGTTGCGGATCGCTTGAATTTTTTCGGGAAAATAATTGAATTCATGATTTCCGAAAACTGCAACATCATAGCCAATTGTGTTCGCAAGTACAATTTGCGGATGCTGTTCTTGGATAATATAATCGTAATAATAACTTAAATGACTGCCCTGCAAAAAATCGCCGTTATCAATTAACAGGGCGGGCTGTATAGCGGAAATCATTTGAGCAAGCTGTGAAAAACGTTCGGTATGTCCATGAATATCGCTCGTCGCAATAATAGTAAATTTCATTGAGAAAACTTCCTTTAATATTTCATTTTTCCTTATTATAGCGCGAATTATTGCGCAACTGTTCTGAAAATGATTAAATAAATAGATGAAGCAGTTTACGTTAAATATTAGGAGTTGGTAATCATGATTACAGTAACGAACCGTATCCAAGTAAAAAAAGGCTTTGCCGAAAAAATGGCGCCAAAATTTGTACAACCAGGACCATTACAAGAATTTGAAGGTTTCCAAAAAGTAGAAGTATTAGTTTCAACGCAGTTTGAAGAATATGATGAAATGAGCGTTGTTATGTACTGGGATTCAAAAGAGAGTTTTGCTGTATGGCGTGAAAGTGATGCATTCAAACAATCTCACAAACGTCCATCTGAAGGCCAAGGCGAAGGTCACCAAGGTGAATCACCAATGCTAGGTTCACAAATCGTAATCGCTGAAGTAGCAGGCACAATCTCAAAATAATGTTAAGGGGTGTCCTAATGTTTTATTAGGACACCTTTATGCTATACATACTATTTATTGAATTACATAGAGCTTATGCTTTAACAAATAGTGAATGGAAACAGAAAGGTGTTTTTAATGTCGAACATGGTGCAGTATTTTTATGACGGACAGTTTTTGAAATGCTATGAAGAAGCAAAACGCCAATTACAAGGCGGCGAAAATGAAGAACAGGCAACGCAATTTTTAAAAATCTTTGAAAAATACGAGTATGAAAAATTTCCGAAGCCAGCAGCACAGAAGATTGCGCAAAGTGTTGAACGTGCCAATGAAAGCTATCCTGAAAATGATGAGGTTGAACAACTGCGGGCAATAAAAGATGAGCAGCAGTTTTCGGAAAAAGTGAAACAGCTTGAACACGATGCACGGACAGCGGATGCTGAACGGAAAGCTCAGTCGTTTTATGTACAGGGCCATCTTTTTTTAATGGCGCATCATTATGATGAAAGTGTGCACTGCTTTATGGAAGCGGTGAAACATCATCCGAATAAGGCATTGTATTACGGGATTGCAGGGCAGACGATGAACCGCTTTAACTGGTCGCCGTTTGATGTGATGGTCTATATTGAGCGGGCCATCGATCTGGATCCGGAAAACGCAAGATGGTACTGGAATAAGGCGCTCGTTTTAACACAGTTGTACAAAGATTTAAATGCCGAGCCGTTTTTGGAAAATGCTTTAATTTCAATTGAAAAAGCAATCGAGACGAGCCGCGAAGATCAAGTATCACTGCGTTCAGGCATTGATTCAACATTGGAAAATTTGAAAGAATATCTTTTCAATTAACGAAGCACCGGTAGATGGAGGAACAAGCATGAAGTTTTTATCTTGGAAAGGTATTTCAATATACTTAACGATCATTTTATTTTTACTTATTTTTATTCAGATTCTGGACTGGAATAAAGGGAAAGACAAAGAGGGTCAATATGCAGTAGAGCTGGAAAAAGCGTATACGGATCTGGTTGATTTTCAAACATATATTTTGAACGATGAAGTGCAGATCGACGAGAATAAGCATGTGCTGACGATGTACGAAAAAAACTTTCAATATCAGCTAAGCATGTTCATTGATATTTTCGGCAATAAAAAAGTGGGAGAAGAGAACCTATTTGACTCCTATAAACAAATCGATGAGGCATTGGCAGCATTTTACGAAGCAGAAAGTGCGGAACAGCAAGGGCAGGCACATGAGCAGTTGCTCGATGCAAAACAATCGCTGTTTACGATATTGCATGACCTGAAATAGCATGTGGGCTCACGAACGCTTTGGTGGAAGCGGGGCGTGGGCTTTTTTGTGGGGTGGAGCCGCTGCGGGTGGAGATGTTCTAATATCCGTGCCGGAAGTTCTAATAAAACCGAAAAAGTTCTAATATATCACTGGTCTTCTAATATATTTCGCGGATCTTCTAATAAGTAGCTCCGACTTTCGAATATCGCTGTCAGAAGTTCTAATAAGTCTCTCAGGTTTTCTAATAAACTAGAAAAAGTTCTAATAAAACAATTTAGGTGGACACGATAGCCACCTTGAAACCTTATTAAGCCAATTTCTTCGGCCAAAAACGCCCGAACTTCTAATATCCCTGCCAAAAGTTCTAATAAGCCCCTCAGATCTTCTAATAAACAGAAAAAAGTTCTAATAAATCAAAGTACGCTGCTTCAATTTCTTCTAAGTTTAGGTTAAGATTAAATTGAGTCATATTAATTCCTCCTAATGTTTTGGTCGCACAATACATTTACCCAGGAATTAATATGACTTTTCACTTTTACATAATTATATATACATATTCAAGCCAAACACACCCCAACCCCAAAAAAAGCCATCCCAAAGTTCTCTACCAACTTCAGGACAGCCTCAGCCACTCACATTCATTACTTTTTCTTCTTTTTATCCTTCACAAACGCAAACACAATCATCGCAACCCAAATCACAACGATCGCTATAAAAATATAAAAGTTTTTAGATGAGCTGGATAAACTCAACTCATCCGCTAAAATCCCTGATATCGACTGCAATTGTGCACTTAATAAAATAATCAATGCACCAATAAATAACATGATCTTAGAATCAATATTAAAGCGCAGCAGCACTATAATGAATAAAGCTGAGAAAATCAGCAACAGGGTGAAGAGGGGATCCAGTAATGTGAGTGTCCCGTCCTTTGCAAAGTTTTCGTACGTAAATGTCATGAAAAATTCTCCTTACTTTACTAAGCCATTTTGAAATGCATAGACGACAGCCTGTGTGCGGTCCTGCACTTCGAGTTTACTTAAAATATTGCTGACATGGGTTTTCACCGTTTTTAATGCGATAAACAGTTCTTCTGCTATTTCCTGATTGGCAAGGCCGCGAGCCATACATAACAGTACTTCCAATTCCCGGTCTGTTAAATGGTTATGCAGGGCGGGGGCTGTTCCGCGCATACGGGCCATTACCCGTGTTGTTGCTTCCGGCTCAAGTACGGTTTCCCCGGCCATCGTTTTCCGGATCGCGTCGGCAATTTGTTTGGCATTGCTCGTTTTCAGTATATAGCTGACAGCACCTGCTTCAAGTGCCGGGTACAATTTATCGTCATCGATAAAGCTTGTGACAATCATTACTTTTGCTTGCGGCCATTGTGCCAGAATTTCGGCAGTCGCTTCAGCACCTGTCTTGATCGGCATTACATTATCCATCAGCACAATATCCGGCTTTAGCGACAGTACTGTTTCAATTGCTTCCTCACCGTTTGTCGCTTCACCGATGACTTCGATATCGGGCTGTGCCGATAAATAGGCAGAAACCCCGATTCGAACCATCTCGTGATCATCTACTATAACAACTTTAATCATTCATTTGCCCCTCCTTTTTTAGCGAAACTTTTACTTCTACAATCGTTCCTTCATCCGGTACAGAGACAATTTTATACGTGCAGCCAATCTCGACAGCGCGTTCGGCAATATTGCGCAGCCCGTAAGAAGTCGTTTTATCGCCCTCCATATTAAATCCGAGGCCGTTATCCTGAATGCGCAAAATCGCCAGATGGTCGCGAGCAATTAATAACAGTTCGACTTCTGTTGCTTTTGCATGCCGTAATGTATTCGATAAAGCTTCCTGAGCAATACGGAATAAATGATCCTCCTCTGCTTTGGATAATCCGATTTCTTCGATTTGGTAATCAATATTGAAATATACTTTTTCCTGTAATTCTACAATTAGATCTTCTAAACCTTCCGCCAAGCTTTTATTGTGCAGGGCAACAGGGCGCAAGTGAAGGAGAAGTGCACGCATTTCAAGCTGTGCCTGCTGGACGATTTTCTCCACCTGTTTAAGCTGTTTTTGTGCAGTATCATCTTGACGCTGTTCTGTAAGCGCGGAGAGAAGCATGGATGCTGCAAACAGCTGCTGGGATACAGAATCATGCAGTTCGCGAGCAAGCCGCTGACGTTCAGCGAGGAGCCGCTCCTGGACGATGGCGTCATTTGTTTCAACTTTTTCATTGGAAAGTCGCTGTAAAGATGTTCGCTGTGTTTCAATTAATTCATTTGTCTCACGCAATGCCTTTTTCAAAGAGCCATTCGCTTTCTTGAATTTTTGTGCAAAATCAGGCTCCGCAACTTTTTTCACAATGCGTGTCATCTGATTTTCTTTCATTTTCAGTGCAATTGAAATCCATAATGAAATAAAGAAGCTCGTCGTTGTTGCGATAATGGCGATAACAGCGACAAGCGGAATTGAGTAATCATCGTTTTCCCATAAAAAACGCCAAGTCTCTTCCTCAGGCTGGCCGAGCAGGAAAACGAAAATATTCATAACAAATGTCGCAAAAACCATCATGAGTATAAAAAAGCGTATAATAAATGCAATCATCCGCGCTGCACCTCCACATCGCCAATCCAAGATGTTACATAAACGACAAGGACACGTTTTGCATCCATTTCTCCATCTTCAAAATGGAGCTGTTCATTAATACACTGCTTTGGCGCATAGTTCAGGTATGTTGCTTCACCGTATAAAGTGGAGTAATGAAGCTGAATCGTCACTTCATAAGGCACAATAACCCGTACTTTTCCAAGAGATTGATGGATCACGATAATCGATTTCCCGTTTGGTAAAATGGTTTCGGTCGTATCAATCGTAATATCGCCGATAAAGCGTTGAATATGAACATCTTTCCAATGATAGCTTTCTGTCGGAGCACCTGTTGTTCCGATTAATTGATTCTGATTTGATGTATTGGCAAAGTGGCTTTTGATTTCCATCACTTGCTCTTTTTTCGTTAAGTATTGGTATAAAAGAAAGACAAGCACACCAATGATTAAAAGGCGCAGTGTCCAAATATTAATAATAGCAAAGAATAATAGAACGAGTCCCGTCCATAATAAGTAACGCTTCTTCTTTTTAAAGCTGAAAAATAGAAACAGTGCACCCAAAATCAGCAAAAACACGGTGCCATTATTGAAAAGTGTCAGTTCGATTAATACGACAAGAGCCATACTAATCGCTATAATTGCAAGCTGATCAGATGTAATTTTCGGCATAGTGCCTCCCCCTATAACGTGCAAAATGGAGAAAGCACTTTGCCTTCTCCTTTTACGCATTATATCATTATTTTGGTTGTTCTATGAGCTTTTGTTCTTTTTCAAGCTGTGCCAATCGAGCTTCAAAAGAGGTTACTTCATATTTACGCTCGATATTTTGAGATAATTCATCAATATACGTTGATAGTTCATCGAAATTATCAGCATTGTCCGAAGTTAGAACTTTATCCATCTGGTGGTTGGCACGCACGACATTTTCTTTGCCCATCAGCTGTAGTTGGCGCACTTTCATATCTTTAATTTTATGTTTCATCGTTTCGAATTTGCGTTCCAGTGCAAAGTATTCTGTATTCGCAGCATCAATGCTTGAAAGAAGAGCATGTTTTCTGGCAGTGTAAGCCGTTATTTCTTCCTGTGCAAACGCAATCAGTTCAGCTTCTTCAGTTGACTGAGCCAATAAAAGCTGTTTTTCACGCTTCTCAAGCATTTCGATTGTTTGTGAAAGTTGGACTTCCAGCTCTTTTTTCAGCTGTGCTTGACGTGCAAGCAATTTTCCTGTTTCTTCAGTTTGTTTTTCTGCTTCACGAATATAGTGGTTCAGCATTTTAATTGGGTTTTTATCGACCTTCTTATCAAACATATCATGTAAATCCGCCTGAATTGAATATTTAAATTTTGTAAATAAATTTCTCATTGTCCATCGCTCCTATTTGTTTAAATTTGCCCATTCGCGTTCAAAGTTTGTAAATGGATCTTCTTCCTCTTTTTTGCCTGGTAAAAATTCAATCTTTTCATTTTTACGTGCTTTATAAAGATAAAACAATACACCGATTGCAGCTAAACCGATAAAGCCTGGGATGTTTGATAATGCACTTACTAAACCGGCTAAAGCGACAACTAGGCTCATTACTTTTCCGAAAGTAGATTTACTTTCTGTGTAATAGTGCAGACCTGCTGCCAGAAGTGCTCCTGAGATTAATAAGCCGGCTACCGGTGCGAGCAGGCAAAGTGCAATGATCGCTGTGATAAAAGCCACTGAATATAAGAAAAACTTTTTCATTATGTGTTCCTCCTTGTCGTTGATATATTCATGTTACCGTGAATTCAAAAAACCGATAACGACCTGTTACCGTATTTTCATCTAGGTCTCGAGACTGAGACGGACTCAGACAGTTATTTGCATGAGTTAACTTCTGCCGGGAGAGTTAAAATATATAGAAACGTAATAACTTTTATTGTATAATGCTTGTTGGAGAGTTTTTCTCGGTACATAAGTAGTGGAGGAGGTTGGACAAAATGGCTTTATGGTTAGGAATTACACTTATCGTCGTAGCTTTAATCGGGGGCGTGGCAATTGGGTTCTACGCAGCTCGTCAATATATGATGAAGTATTTAAAAGAAAACCCGCCAATTAATGAACAAATGATTCGCGTGATGATGGCACAAATGGGACGTAAACCGTCTGAAAAACAAGTGCGTCAAATGATGGCACAAATGAACAAATTCCAAGATAAATAATGAAAAGTTGGACTACCTTTCGCATTCTATTGAGTGAAGAAGGTAGTTTTTATTTTCTGCAAAACAAAATTCAGAATATTTCGTTGAAAAGAACAATAATCTAGTCTATCCTTATATAGATTGTAAGTATTGGAGGGAAGAGAAAATGGCAACAGAGAAAACGAATGTAGAGAGCTTTGATTTAGACCATACGATAGTGGTCGCACCGTATGTACGTTTAGCGGGCACAAAAGAAGGGGCGAAGGGCGATGTCGTGACAAAATTTGATATCCGCTTTAAGCAGCCGAACAAAGAGCATATGGAAATGCCGGCACTTCATTCACTGGAACATTTAATGGCAGACCGTATCCGCAATCATAGTGACGCGGTTGTCGATATCTCGCCAATGGGCTGTCAAACAGGCTTTTATGTCTCATTTATGAACTATGATGACTACGAAGGCGTGTTGGCGATTTTAGAAAAGACCGTTCAGGATGTTTTGGCGGCGACTTCTGTTCCTGCCTGCAATGAAGTTCAATGTGGTTGGGCGGCAAGCCATAGTTTAGAAGGTGCGCAACAGATGGCAAAAGAATTTTTAGCCAAGCGCGGTGAATGGCATATCGTTTTTAATGATTAATAGGAAATGTATAGTGCCTCCATTTAATTGGGGGCTTTTTTTGTTCCCGCCTCCAAACCAAAAAGCACTTCCTGTTCAATGAAACGAACAGAAAGTGCTTATTTCTTTTAGATTAAAGAATCCGTTGTATTGCGGTATGCCGGTACATAGTCATGCAGGAACTTGGCTACCGTTTGCTCATAGTCACCCGGGTTATCGTTGAATGATTTCGCATGCTCTCCTTTTTCAAACAGTTTCAGCATTTTAGGTTCGGGTTTTTGTTCGAACAGTTCTTCGGCCATTGTGGAAGGAATGAAATCATCCGGCGTACTGTGAATAAAGAGGACGGGCTTTTGAATTTGTTTTACAGCAACAATCGGCATTACTTCTTTTACGGAATAGCCATCGCGGATTCGCATGAAAAAGTCTGCGAAAGGGAGGGTATATTTCGAATCGATCGGTACAACACTTTCAAAAATTCGTTTTAGAAGCTCAGGGAAGTTTGAAAAAGCGCAGTCGGAAACATAGAAATCCGCATTATCTGATAACGTGCCTGCATAGAGCAGTGTTGTTGCCGCGCCCATTGATTCACCGTGAATACCGAGCAGGGCATCTTCCCCGGTAATAGCTCGGATCGTATCAACTACTGCCTGTAAATCGTATTTTTCATAATGGCCGTAACTTGTTGTTTTTCCTTGAGATTCTCCGTGACGGCGATGATCGTATACAAAAGCATTAAAACCAAGCCGTTCAAACATTCGGGCATAGCGCATCGAGTTAATTTTATTTTCAGTGACGCCATGACAGATGATGACTGTATTTTTCGTTTCCAAAGGTTTTAAATAGATGCCGCTTATTTTATAGCCATTTGGAGAATCGATCAATAATATTTCTTTCGGACAGCCTTCATACCATGCTTCATCAAAGCGTTTTGCCGCAATTTCGCGTTCGCGGATGAAAGCATCGTCCTTTTTCTTTATATACATAATGTGATTTGTCATCACGACACCAGTGATTGTTGTAGCAGCTGCCAGCAGCGTTGTTACAATACTGCCAGATAAAAACAGTGTACGTTTTTTCATGAAAATCACTCCTTAATTAATTTAATATTCGATGAGTTATTGGGATAAATCAACTAATATGTATCTATTTATTATTGGAAACTTTTGTGTGAAAAATGCGAAATATTTGATAAAATTTAGTTAAGCAAGTTCAAATTTGCTCACAAAGGGACCATTCACAATAAAGGGGGATATATTCATGACAGAAGTTGTAATAGTAAGTGCAGTACGTACGCCAATTGGTGCTTTTCAGGGGGCATTAAAAGATATTTCGGCTCCGACTTTAGGGAGTATCGTAATAAAAGAAGCATTGAATCGTGTTCAATTAGATCCATCAACAGTTGATGAAGTTATTATGGGGAATGTTCTTGCAGCAGGTTTAGGTCAAAACCCGGCAAGACAGGCAAGTATTCAAGCTGGTTTACCATACACAGTTCCAGCGATGACAATTAATAAAGTATGTGGTTCAGGCTTAAAGGCCGTTCATTTAGCAGCACAGGCAATCATTGCCGGGGATGCGGAAGTTGTTGTCGCTGGAGGCTTTGAAAATATGAGTCAAGCACCATATATTATGCGAAATGCAAGAGAAGGTTTCCGCATGGGAGATCAAAAAATTATCGATACATTAATTCAGGATGGCTTATGGTGTGCATTTAATGACTATCATATGGGGGTAACTGCTGAAAACTTATGTGATCAATATGACATTTCACGTCAGGAGCAGGATGAATTTGCAGCGCGCTCTCAAGCCCGTGCTTCTGAAGCAATTTCCGCAAATAAATTCGCTGAAGAAATTGTCCCTGTAGAAATTCCTCAGCGTAAAGGGGAGCCGGTTATTTTTTCACAAGATGAATATGTAAAACATGGAACAACGGCAGAAAAATTGAACGGGTTACGTCCTGCTTTCAAGAAAGACGGTTCGGTTACTGCAGGGAACGCTTCCGGCATTAATGACGGAGCTGCAGCAGTTGTCGTGATGTCAAAGCAGCGCGCTTTTGAATTAGGCCTTACACCACTTGCTACGATCGTCGCAAATGCGAGCGCAGGGGTTGATCCTTCTGTAATGGGAATCGGACCGGTAACTGCGGTGAAAAAAGCTTTGTCGAAAGCGAATGTAACATTGGATGATATGGACTTAATCGAAGCGAATGAAGCATTTGCCGCTCAGGCGATTGCAGTTGATCGCGAATTGGCGTTCAATCATGATAAACTAAATGTAAATGGCGGGGCAATTGCACTTGGTCACCCAATCGGGGCAAGCGGAACACGAATTTTGGTTACATTATTACATGAAATGCAAAAACGGGATGCAAAATTAGGTCTTGCAACATTATGTATTGGTGGCGGACAAGGTGTTGCAACAATTGTACAACGCTAAAATTAATTGTAGGTGAAAATGATGGCAAAAAAGAAACAGCAAAGAACGACGAATGAATTCGAGCTTCCAAAAGATAAGGCAGCAACATTGGCCGATCAGTTAGGCGGCGATGTATTAGCCAAGCTGAAGGCAGCGAAGCAGGAAATGGTGGCAGACGAAAAGGCGAAAGAAGAAGAGCGTCTGGCAAAAGCGGCATTCGAACGCAAACAACGCGAAAAAAATATGAGCTTTGAAGAACTGTTAAATCAATACGGCGACAAAGGTTCGAAATTTTAACGGTAACCCAGAATAATTTATAAAGAAGCTTTCTAAATATGAAAAGATAGCACACTATTTTTGTGTGCTATCTTTTTTAAATACAACAATAATAAGTTTTGCGAGCACTAACAATGTAAACGCACCACATGCATCGAGCACGACATCTTCTACGAGGCCGCTGCGACCCGGAATCATACTTTGGCGGTATTCATCGAGGCTTGCGATTACTACGACTGTAAAAAAGGCAAGAACGATCGGAAAGCGCCATTTTAGCTTACGGTATAAAGTATAGAATATAACCGCTAATAAACCGTATCCGAAGAAATGGGTAGCTTTCCGGATCAGAAACTCAAGAAATTGAAAATACCCTCGTGTTTCAACCGATATAATTTGTCCCCAATATGGAATTTCAAACTGACTTAACCATGCTTCAAAAGGTTTGTCTTTTAATAGATCTTTTAACGCCGGAACTATCGTTTGCTGTTCATAGCTCATATTGGACATTACCATGACAACGATTACTCCGATGATGACGAGAACAATCCATTTTTTCATCTATGCTCAGTGTAACGGTCGGTTTTTGTCCAGCTGTCGATCTCCGAAATATTTTGCATTATTTGCGCTTTTTCATAAGCATGCAGATTTTGCTGCAGTTGTGTGAGTGTACGCGCTCCAATTACTGTAGAAGCAACCGTTGGGTATTGTAAATTGAAAGCGAGGGCAGCTGCATGTACATCATCGCATTGCTGTTCAATTTTTTGCAGCACATCTTTTGCTGCCGCTTCATCATAGCTCATATAAGACTTTAAGCGTGTGCGCCATTCGTTCGTCAGCAACCCTTTTGCAATCGATCCGCGTGTTACGACAGAAGCACCTGTCTGTTGAATCTGATCGAAAAATTCGCTTGCACGTTCATCAAAAATATTAAACTGCATCATATTGCTGATGGCATCACTGTTTTGCAGAAATGGCATGAAAACATTCGGTCTGATGGAGGAAATGCCGTATTCGCGAATAAGTCCTTCTTTTTTCAAATTTTCAAATGTGTCGGTAATTTCTTCCCAATTATCTTCGGTCGTACCGCCATGTAACTGGTAAAGGTCCAAGTAATCTGTCTGTAGTCGTTGTAGGCTGTCACGTACCGCTTTATTAATATAATTTGCGGATGTATCCCAGCTCCAACCTTCCTTGCCTTCTTCCCAACGATTTCCGACTTTAGATGCCAGGTAAATATTTTGGCGGTGAGGCTTCAGTGCCGCCCCAACAACTTTTTCGTTTTCTCCCTGATTATACAGATCGGCGGTATCAAAGTAATTAATGCCTGCATCAATTGCAGCATGAATGACCTCTTCTGCTTCTGCTGGATTTGGAGGTAATGACATACAGCCTAAACTAATTTCAGAAATACGAAGATTGCTTGTACCTAATTGTCGTTTTTTCATGTTAATTCCTCCCTGGTTCAATATTTTAGAAAAGCTCTTACTAATGGTACAATGAATATAAGCAAGAGAACAAGTGGAGGCATGGTCATGAAAAAATTTGAAGAAAAAACAATTCAATCCCAACCAATCTATTCCGGGAAGGTTATTTCATTAAAAGTAGACGATGTATCGCTTCCGAATGGTGAAACAGGGAAGCGTGAAATTATTAATCATCCAGGAGCAGTTGCAGTAATTGCCATCACGGAAAACAATAAAATTTTACTTGTTGAGCAATACCGTAAAGCTCTTGAACGTTCCATTGTGGAAATTCCTGCCGGTAAGCTGGAAAAAGGGGAGGAGCCTATTGTAACGGCCCGCCGCGAATTGGAGGAAGAGACAGGGTATACGTCTGATCATTTCGAATTTATTCAGGCTTTCGCTACTTCACCCGGGTTTGCGGATGAAATTATTCATATTTACGTAGCAGAAAAGTTGAAAAAATTAGACATTCCCGCTGAATTAGACGAAGATGAATTTGTAGAGTTAATGGAAGTATCACTGGAAGAAGCTGAAGCGATGGTTGCGGACGGCCGTATTTACGATGCCAAAACGGCTTTTGCGATTTTATGGCTGAAATTAAAAATGAAATTAAATCAATAATTGTTTACGCATAAGGACAATTTATGTGCATAAGTTGTATGGACAAGGAGGCGTCCAAATGCGTAAATATCTATATATTCAATATACTTCGATGATCGTCGTATGTTTCATTTGTGGTGTAGTTTGTTATCAGTTATTCGATATTGGACAAGTGCAGCAAATTATTAAATATAGTGATCGTAGACTGCTCCAAATGGAAAAACCTGAATTGCTTTGGAGTGTAGTTCCTTTCATAGTTGCCTTAAGTATTGTATTATTCTTTTCGACACATAAATATTTGCCGCGTATAGGCCTTATTTTTATTGCCATAAAAGTAACGTTTTTAGGCTTTAGCTCGGTGTATTTACTTGTACAGCATGAATCTATTAAACTCTATGCATTTTGGTGGTTTCCATTTCAGTTAATATATTGTGTACTTTTAATTATGCTCTATCAAATAACTACTAAAACTACGAGTAGACGAGCCTTGAAAACGGTAATGCCATGGAATAAGATCATTTTCCTGATAGTCGTGATGTTAATTGTTTTTGCAGTCGAAATTTTAGCAATTACTTATTTATTTAAATAATCATTGTCTTGTAATGAGATTTACTCATTTGGTATAATGAAAAGAGTTTAGGAGGGCGTCACATATGGAGAGCCGTATTGATCGAATTAAAAAGCAACTGCATAGTGCGAGCTATAAGCTGACGCCACAGCGAGAAGCAACAGTAGCGGTTTTACTGGAGCATGAGGAAGATCATTTAAGTGCTGAAGATGTTTACTTATTAGTAAAAGAAAAAGCACCAGAGATTGGACTAGCTACTGTATACCGTACATTGGAGCTTTTAACAGAGCTGAAAATTGTCGATAAAATTAATTTTGGTGATGGAGTGTCCCGTTATGATTTACGTCAAGAGGGCGCAAAGCATTTCCATCATCATCTAGTTTGTATCGAATGTGGCGCAGTAGATGAAATTCAAGAAGATTTACTAGAAGATGTAGAAGAAATTGTGGAGAAACGTTGGAACTTTATAATCAAAGATCACCGTCTGACATTCCATGGCATCTGCTGGCGTTGTCATGATAATAATGACAACTCTGGAGACAGCAATGCATAATCTATAATCAAAGAAGGGGCAGCATATTTTGCTGTTCTTTTTTTGTGCGCGATTTTGCTATTGCCGCAAAAAAAAACTCTATTTCCCTCAAATGAGAGAAATAGAGTTTTATTATTTTTATCTATTTCCCCGGATGATGGGCAACAATTAGAATCTTACCTGCATCCAGATCATTCTTTGCAGAAGCATGTTCATTTTCGCCTACACCGATATCAGCAAGCTGATGGTGCAGATCTTCCGGAGTACTTTGGAAGAAGTTTTTAATCGATGCCAAGAAGCCTTTTTCATTTTCCGTTGTTCCTGGAGTTTTGTTTGCATCAACATCGAAAAAGTCGGCAATATCTTCCGCACGTTTATTACTGTTTGCGAAAACATGAATATGATCGCGATCATAGCCCTCTGTAATAAATGATTCGATTACTGATTTTGCTTGCACACCGTTTTCTACTGATTTGATAATTGCCATATATATACACTCTCCTTTGTATGAATACTTATGTTATTCCCGAACTCTTACAATTAAAACGTTAAGATTCATAAAGTCGTATTTTAACTTTCGGGAGAACATGCATACAGCTGGAAATCATCTTGTTTAAACGGCTACTGTTCTATGAGATCATGCATTTTCTTTATTTCTAAAAACTGCAGCTGATGGCCATCAATTTCATGGATTTTAAATGCATAGTTTTCGAAAATAAATGTATCTTCAATATTTAAATCTGGCATGTTTGTGAAGTACCAGCCCCCGATTGTATCAACATTCGGGTCTTCAATATCAAGAAACAGCAGTTTAGAAATATCTTCAAGCAATACCTTAGAATAGACTAAATAATGATCATCACCAATTTTACGAATATCTGAAACTTCATCATCATCAAACTCATCGCGAATTTCACCGACAAGCTCTTCCAAAATGTCTTCAACGGTAATCATACCGCTCGTTCCGCCATATTCATCAAGCAGGATCGCAATGTGAATACGCTTTTTCTGCATTATCTGAAGCAAACTTTGAATCGGTGTTGTTTCAATTGTGCGAACGACCGGATTAATATAGTCTTCCAATTTAAATGTCGCCGGATTGATCCGATTATTCATACCGAGTGTTAAAAAGTCTTTAATGTTTAAAAAACCTAATATATTGTCGCGGTCCCCATCATAAACCGGGTAGCGTGTATAGCGTTCCTCTGAAACTTGTGTTAAAACTTCTTCGAACGTTGCAGTTACATCAAAGCCGACAATATCAGTACGGGGAACCATAATTTCACGTGCGATTTTATCATCGAATTCAAATACATTGTTTACATATTTTAATTCGTTTACATTGATCTCGCCGGATTTATAGCTCTCCGATAGAAGCAGGCGCAATTCCTCTTCCGTATGAGAGAGTTCATGTTCGCTCGCTGGTCGCATCCCGAACAATTTTAATAATAAACGTGCTGAACCATTTAAAAGCCAGATTAACGGGAACATAAGTTTATAGAATAATTGTATAGGCTTTGCGAATGCCAGTGTAATCGCTTCCGCTTTTTGGATGGCAATCGTTTTAGGTGCAAGTTCACCTACTACTACGTGGAAGAATGTCGCTAAAAAGAATGCGCCACCTAATGTAAACCAATGAATATATTCTGTGTCAATTCCAATCGATTCAAAGAATGGGTGAAGTATAAACTCAAATGTGGATTCACCGACCATACCGATTCCTAGCGCAGTAACCGTAATACCTAATTGACATGCCGATAAATATTCATCAAGGTGGGATGTTACATTTTTAGCTGAAATGGAACCGGCTTTACCCTCAGCTACAAGTTGGTCAATACGAGATTGACGTACTTTTACGATCGCAAATTCCGTTGCAACGAAAAAGGCCGTAAAAGCGATTAAAACCGCGAAAATAATTAAGTTAATGATTGTGGTCAAACGAGCGTTCTACTCACGAAGTAGAACGTTCACCTCCTAGTTATTTAAAATTAATAATAGTGATTGCATGAGTGCAACACTTTCAGGCGAAACTTTTTTACGGAGTTTCTGCCGCTCTTTGTCATCTAAATGCTCCATTAATACCGTTACATCATGTTCTAGCTTGCGCATTTGCAGTCGAATATCCTGAACATCGATTTCTTCGGGTTCTTCTTTTGAAGGGCCAAGTGAGCGGTGAATTTCTTCGAGGCACTTGCCAAGCTTCTTCTGCTCTTCAATCCAGTGTATACGTTCAATCATCTCTTTATCATAATAGCGATAATTGGATGCCGAACGTTCAACTTTTAGAAGGCCCAAATTCGTATAATAATCAATAGTTCGTTTTGTCACGCCAGTTGCTGCTGCAAGCTCTCCGATTTTTAGTTTGTCGATCCCAAATTATCACCTCAATCTGTCACGTTTTACTTTCAAGAATACCGTAAATAGTACATTTTGTAAATGGGATGCTATCTTACTGGAATACTGTGATGCACTGAAAAAATGGATGAATGAAGGATAAAACGTCACTTCAATTGTACGAAAATGGTAATATAAATGTATAGAATGCAAGAGGGGCGATGAATATGCAAGCTTTAAAAGATTCAATAGAAGATTATCTACATTTTATTAAAGTCGAACGTCAGCTATCTGATAATACATTACAATCCTATAAGCGTGATTTAGTCGCATATGCCCGTCACATCCATCATGAACAGCAGATCATGGAATTTGATAAAGTTATGCGCGAACATATTTTGCTTTATTTGGACAGCTTACGGTCTGTAGGAAAATCATCGAAGACGATATCGAGACAAATTTCATCGATTCGTTCTTTTCATCAGTTTTTATTGAGGGAAAAGGTGACGAATCAAGATCCTACCGTTCATTTGGAAATGCCTAAAAAAGAACTGTCTTTACCAAAAGTATTATCAATAGAAGAAATTGATGCACTTTTGACAGCACCGTCCGTTGAAAAACCACAGGGCACTCGGGATATTGCCATTTTGGAAATGATGTACGGTTCCGGAATGCGTATCAGTGAACTGATTGAACTGAACTTGGAAGATGTTCATATGACAATGGGCTTCGTCCGTGTATTTGGTAAGGGTGGAAAAGAACGTATTATACCGCTTGGGCGAAGTGCGATTTCTGCGTGTGTAAATTATTTGGAGCAGGCGAGACCTCAGCTTTTAGGTGATGCACCTAAAAATGATGCGTTTTTCATTACGCAGAGAGGGAAAAGATTCACGAGACAAGGCTGCTGGAAAATCATTAAGGAACATGCGTCAGCAGCAGGTATTTCCAAAGAAATTACACCGCATGTTCTGCGCCATTCCTTTGCGACACATCTCATTGAAAATGGTGCCGATTTGCGTGCGGTACAGGAGCTTTTAGGCCATGCAGATATATCAACGACACAAATTTATACACATGTAAGTAAAACCCGTTTATCGGAAGTATATAAACAATTCCATCCTCGTGCTTAAAAACGGCATAATCGCGTTAGACTAATGGGGAGCTTAGCTTTTTTCTATTAAAAATAAATCTTTTTGAAATCGGATGTCTGACCTTTACTTTGTTTAGACGTTTTATGTAAAATAGAATGGAAGAAGAGGAGTTGAAAGCATTATGCAACCGTTTAAGAAAGTACATGTAATTGTAATGGATTCTGTTGGTATCGGTGAAGCACCGGATGCCGATAAATTTGGCGATGCTGGCTCAAATACATTAGGACATATCGCAGAAAAAATGAATGGCTTAAATATGCCGAATATGGAGAAGTTGGGTTTATCGAATATTCGTGAACTTAAAGGCATTAATAAAACTGAAAAACCTGCTGCATTTTACGGCATGATGCAAGAAGCATCTGTTGGTAAAGATACAATGACAGGTCACTGGGAGATCATGGGTCTGAACATCGATACTCCGTTTAAAGTATATCCAGAAGGCTTTCCCGCGGAACTGATTTCTAAGCTGGAAGAAGCAACTGGCCGCAAAGTACTTTGTAATTTACCTTACAGTGGAACCGCTGTCATTGACGATTACGGTCCGGAACATATGGAAACAGGTGCAATTATTGTGTATACATCGGCAGACCCGGTTATGCAAATCGCAGCACATGAAGAAGTTATTCCAGTAGAAGAACTTTATAAAATTTGTGAAATTGCACGTGAATTAACATTGGATGCTGAATTTTTAGTAGGTCGTGTAATTGCCCGTCCGTTCGTTGGCGAACCAGGTAACTTTACACGTACATCAAACCGTCATGACTATGCATTGACGCCATTTGGACGCACGACAATGGCTGAAATGAAGGACGCGAAACTTGATGTCATTGCAATCGGTAAAATTTCCGACATCTTTAATGGTGACGGGGTAACAGAAGCAATTCGTACGAAAGACAACACGGATGGAATGGACAAAATGGCGGAAGTTGTTCGTCGTGATTTCCATGGTATCAGCTTCCTGAACTTAGTGGACTTTGATGCGAACTTTGGACACCGACGCGATCCGATCGGCTATGGTCAGGCATTGGAAGAATTTGACCGTCGTTTACCGGAAGTTATGGAAGCGTTATCAGCGGATGATCTGCTGATTATTACGGCAGACCACGGAAACGACCCGACATTCCCTGGTACAGACCATACACGTGAATATGTACCGTTAATTGTTTACTCACCGCGCTTTACAGCTGGTGCAGAATTGGAGTTACGTGAGACATTTGCGGATATTGCAGCAACAATTGCAGATAATTTTAACATTGCAGCACCGCAGTTCGGAAAAAGCTTTTTATCAGAGCTGAAATAAGGGGGATTTTCCACATGAGAATGGTAGATATTATTGAAAAAAAACGTAACGGCGAAGAATTGACAACAGCTGAAATTCGTTTCTTTGTTGAAGGATATACAGATGGCACGATTCCTGATTATCAGGCAAGTGCGTTATGTATGGCAATTTACTTTCAGGATATGACAGATCGCGAACGCGCGGATTTAACAATGGCAATGGTGGAGTCAGGTGACCAAATCGACCTTTCTTCAATTGCAGGCGTAAAAGTAGACAAACACTCAACAGGCGGAGTTGGCGATACAACGACATTGCCATTAGCTGCAATGGTAGCTGCTGTCGGTGTTCCGGTAGCAAAAATGAGTGGTCGTGGATTAGGTCACACAGGCGGTACGATCGACAAGCTTGAAGCGATTGAAGGTTTCCACGTTGAATTAACAAGTGAAGAGTTTTCAAAACAAGTAAATGAAATCGGCATGGCTGTTATCGGTCAATCAGGCAACTTAACACCAGCGGATAAGAAGCTGTATGCGCTACGTGATGTTACAGGAACGGTTTCAAGCATTCCTCTAATTGCCGGCTCAATTATGTCGAAGAAAATTGCTGCAGGTGCAGATGCAATTGTTCTTGATGTTAAAACAGGTGACGGCGCATTTATGAAAACGGTTGAAGATTCAATTAAACTTGCTGAAGCTATGGTGAAAATCGGAAATAACGTTGGCCGTAAAACAATGGCGATTATTTCGGATATGAGTCAGCCTTTAGGATATGCAATCGGCAATGCTCTTGAAGTACAAGAAGCGATCGATACATTAAAAGGTAAAGGTCCGGCTGATTTAAATGAACTTTGCTATACATTAGGATCACAAATGGTTGTTGTTGGCGGCAAAGCAAAAACAATCGAAGAAGCTCGAAAAATGCTGGAGGAAGTTGTAGCTAACGGGGCAGCATTGGAAGTACTGAAAAAATTCATCGCTGCACAAGGCGGAGATGCTTCAGTCGTTGATGACCCATCTCGTTTACCTCAGGCTAAATTCAAATTTGATGTTCCTGCAAAACAGTCAGGCTATGTCTCAAAAATTGAAGCGGATGATATCGGAACAGCTGCAATGCTTCTTGGTGCAGGTCGTGCAACGAAGGAATCTGAAATTGACTTAGCGGTAGGGCTTGTCCTTCATAAAAAAGTAGGCGATCAAGTCGAAGTAGGCGAATCGCTTATGACAATCCATGCTAATACGGAAAATATCGACGCAGTATTAGAAAAGATTTATGCACATGTATACATTTCTGCAGAAAAAGTCGAATCACCAAAATTAATCGAAGCAATTATTACACAATAATAAAATTAGAAGTCTTTCGCAATCTGGAATGGGTTGCGGAAGACTTTTTTTGTGCTTTAAATATTTTACAAATATGTTAAACTAAGAAGTATATTACTGCTTAAAGTAATAAAAATTCTGTTTTATGAATATTTATAAGAAGAAGGGATACTATGAAAGTTAAGTGGTCGGGAAGATTTGAAGGCTATTCATTCGCCCATTTCAAAAAGGATTTGTTATCCGGGACGATTGTCGGGATTATTGCTGTACCGTTGGCGATGAGTTTTGCCATTGCCTCAGGGGTCAAACCGGAATACGGAATTTACACAGCAATTATCGCAGGTATTTTAATTTCCTTATTAGGAGGTTCAAAATTCCAAATCGGCGGTCCGACAGGTGCTTTCGTTCCGATTTTGCTTGGAGTTGTGCTCGTTTACGGGTATGAAAACTTGCTCATCGCAGGTTTAATGGCGGGAATTATGCTGCTGCTGATGGGAATTTTCAGGCTGGGGTCACTGATCAAATTTATCCCGAGGCCCGTTACAGTAGGCTTTACAGCAGGAATTGCCGTCATTATTTTTACCGGACAAATAGGAAATTTTTTAGGGTTAACAAATATGGAGCAGCATGAGAAGTTTCATATGAATGTTCTTGAAATTGCTTCCAATATTGAAACCGTTAATTTTTATAGTTTACTCGTTGCAATTATAAGCTTCGCATTAATACTTATGGCCCCAAAAGTTTTACCGAAAGTGCCGGGTGCCCTAATTGGCATAATTGTGTCCTCTTTTGTAACGGTACTTTTTTTACAGGGGCATGTTGCCACAATTGGCTCCACATATGGTGCAATACCGAATACACTTCCTCAGTTCCACATACCGGAAATAACATTTGAACGTATTTACATGCTCATCGGTCCAGCGTTTGTCATTGCGATGCTCGGCGGGATTGAATCGCTGCTATCGGCGGTTGTTGCAGACGGCATGACGAACAGCAAACATAACAGTAACCGGGAACTGATCGGGCAAGGGGTTGCCAATATTGTGACACCGTTTTTTGGAGGAATACCTGCTACCGGGGCAATTGCACGAACGGCTACTAATATTAAATCCGGTGCTGTTTCGCCAATGTCAGGGGTAATCCATGGAATCTTCGTTTTAGTCACGCTATTATTGCTCGCGCCATTAGCGGTACATATACCACTTGCGAGTTTAGCACCTGTACTCATGATGGTCGCATGGAATATGAGCGAACGTCACCATTTCGCGCACATTCTAAAATTGAAATCCGGAGATTCGCTTGTTCTATGTATTACATTTTTACTGACAGTATTTATGAGCTTAACGGTTGCTGTAATGGCGGGACTCATTTTAGCGGTGATCCTATTTGCGAAAAGCATGGGCGATAGCCTTACTGTTTCCAAAGTACTGCCGAATTTGGACAGGGAGAACGGAAAGTTGCAGCCTCAGATTGTATCAGATTTTCATGATTGTCCGCAAATCAGTATTTATACAATAGAAGGTCCTCTATTTTTTGGTGCTGCTGAAAAGTTTGAACAGACAATGCTGACAATACAGGAACGTCCGAAAGTGTTTATCCTTCGTATGCGTAAAGTGCCGTATATCGATTCGACAGGGGAAGAATATTTCCGCAATATCCTTCAAAATATAAACTCTTATGGTGGTAAAGTTTTCGTAACAAATGTACAGCCTGGATTAGAGCAAATGCTAAAGCGAAGCGGGTTGTATGATTTAATGGAAGCGGAACATTTTTATAATACGACAAGTGACGCCATATCAGCGGCATGCCAGTATATCGAGGTAAATAATTGTATTGGATGCACACATTATGCGTTTAAAGAATGCCAATTGCTAGCAAATGGCATCCCGCTATCAGAGCATGAAGTGCAGGCACAGAATAAATTGACCGAAGCAACAATATAACATGTATAAAATTCTGAAAAAGAACAAAGAATAAGAGACTGAATGGAAAGGTAAAACTTTCTGTTCAGTCTCTTTTTTCATGTTAAGGATGATTAAAAATAGACCGCGTTACCTATACTGATTTTAGTTGTCGCAGGAGCACTACTTTTAACGAATGAACACTAGTTTTGTCAGCTAGATAGGATTATTCCTGAACTTGCCGAATTTGCATGCAAGAAGGAGGCGATGTAGGTGAACTTTAATTTAACGATGTATCCAAATGATGTATTGATTGTCCAACTATTTGGCGAACTGGATCATCATGAGACAGAAAAAGTGAGAACACATATATCGAAAGCTATTTTACAAGGAAATGTAAAATTACTCGTTTGGAATTTAGAGCATTTGCATTTTATGGACAGTTCCGGAATTGGATTAGTGCTTGGCAGGATGCGAGAACTCCGAGCTGTCGATGGACAAACAATCTTGTTAAATCCGTCAAAAACGATGCAGAAAATATTCCAGTATTCCGGTTTAGGAAATCTAATACAATTTGCATCTGAACAGCAAGTTATTTCACACAGCGAGGGGGATTGTCAATGGATAACGAAATGACGCTAACTTTTTTGGCGCGCAGTGAAAATGAAGGGTTGGCACGTATTGCCGTTACAAGCTTTATGGCACAACTCGATCCGACAATTGAAGAGCTATCGGAATGTAAAACAATCGTATCAGAGGCTGTATCGAACGCCATTATCCATGGTTATGCCGATAATCCGCATGGCATTATTACGGTTTATGCGGTTCGTTACGGTTCGGAAGTAAGTGTGACAATTAAAGATGAAGGTTGCGGAATTGAAGATATCGAACAAGCACGTGAGCCATTATTTACAACGAAGCCGGAGCTTGAACGTTCCGGAATGGGCTTTACAATTATGGAAAGTTTTTCGGATTTCCTGCAAGTAGAATCCGTACTAGGAAAAGGCACAGTCGTAACATTCACAAAACAAATTTTGCCAATAGGGACACTCGTGACATAACGAAATAAGGGGATGGGGAACATCGAGCAGTCATCTGAAACGTTATTAACGCAAGCTTATATGCGTGAACTAATCGCAAAGTCACAACAAGGCGATCAAGTTGCGAGAAAAACGATGATTGAAGGAAATACTAGACTTGTTTGGTCTATCGTTCAACGCTTCGCATCAAGGGGTGTTGAACTGGAAGATTTGTTTCAAATTGGCTGTATTGGCTTAATGAAATCGGTTGATAAATTCGACTTGTCCTATGAAGTGAAATTTTCCACATATGCAGTGCCGATGATTATTGGGGAGATTCAACGTTTTTTAAGAGATGACGGTATGGTAAAGGTAAGTCGTTCTATTCGGGAATTGAATTACAAAATTCGTCATGCGACTGATGACTATTTAAAAACGAATGAAAAACCTCCATCTGTTGCAGAGCTGGCTGAAATATTGCAAGTTTCACAAGAAGATATTTTATTGGCAACTGATGCGATGCGTGATCCGGCTAGTTTGCATGATCAGCTCTTTGAAAATGATGGAGATTCCATTACATTAATGGATCAGATGCGGGACGATAAGTCTGAGCTTGCATTTGACTACGTTCCATTAAAAGACATGTTGAAGAGACTAGGGAAACGGGAACAATCGATCATTTATTTCCGCTATTATCTGGATTTAACCCAGACGGAAATTGCCGATCGTCTCGGTATCTCACAAGTACAAGTATCACGATTGGAAAAGAAAATACTAGCCCAGTTGAAATCATGGATGGATCAGTCTACATTAAGCAGATAAGTTAAGTGACCCGCAATTACTCCATGGTGTATTAGACTAAATATGAATAAGCGGTGAAAAAATGACAAATCAGCTTTTTACATCAATGAAAATTGCAGAAGGCTTCTTCAATTCAAAATTTGAGCCAGAGAAGAACTTTGATTTATGTATTAAAGAAATTACGATCAAAAATTTACCGACATTAACGGTATATGTGAGCGGTCTCATCAATGGAGACAGCTTGACGGAAATACTGTCTGATCTACAGCGGGACAACGATGATGAAGAAATACTGGATGAACAGGACTATTTTCACGCCCACTTCAACTTCTTCGGGGTAGATTTAGCGTCGTCGATTGATGACTTTATGCTCGGAGTTTTAAGTGGGCGAGTAGGGTTTGTTACGAAAAGCGGTTACTGCTATTTGGCGGAATTCCGGAATTATCCGGGACGTAATCCAGAAGAACCTGACAATGAAAAAGTTATTCGTGGTTCAAGAGACGGTTTTGCCGAAAATATTATTTTGAATACGGCATTGATTCGTCGACGCATACGAAGTGAAAAGCTGCGATTTCATATGCATCACGTAACGACCTATAGCCAAACGGATATCGTTCTTTCGTATATGGATGATCTAGTAAATGAGAACCATTTACAATGGATCATTGAACGGCTTGGGCAAATTAAACATGATGGGTTAACGATGAGTGACAAATCGTTGGAGGAATGGCTGTTTAAGCAAAAATATCACCCTTTGCCATTTGTGCGCTATACGGAGCGGCCAGATATTGTAGCTGCCCATATTTTAGAGGGGCATATTGCGATTATGGTCGATACATCGCCTTCTGTAATGCTTATCCCTGTCACCATGTTCCATTTGCTGCAGCATGCGGAAGAATATCGCCAGGCGCCGTTAGTCGGTACGATGATGCGGTTCCTTCGTTTTGGAGCGGTTATTTTAAGCTTTCTTTTACTTCCTTACTGGTATTTACTCGTTACACATCCCGAGTTACTCCCCGATAAGTTAGCATTTATCGGGATAAATGAAAAAGGTGAAATTCCTATATTCCTGCAAATATTAATTGCGGATATCGGGATTGAATATTTGCGAATTGCAGCGATTCATACACCAACACCGTTATCGACCGCAATGGGATTAATCGCCGGTATTATCATCGGGCAAATTGCGATCGACGTTGGACTATTTTCAAGTGAAATTGTACTATATACTGCGATTACCGCCATTTTTACATTTGCGATTCCGAACTACGAATTGAGTATTTCGGTGAAAGTGTTCCGTTTGATTCTATTAAGCGCGACCGCGTTATTTGGCATTAACGGATTCTTTATTGGGGCGTTCTTGATTTTCACTTATTTATGTTCATTGAAACCGATGAATGTGCCGTATTTATGGCCGCTTGTGCCGTTTTTCCCGAAGGCATTCGCTCGTGTTGTTATTCGAACACCGATGTCGGAAGATGCACCGAGGCCATTTATCGTGAACGCAAAAAAGCGAAAACGTGTATAAACATGAATTGCATCACTTTGACACCTATGTTAAAGTTCTCATATAATATTTTGTGATTTTTGAGAATATTAGCGAGGATTAGCTAAGTCAGGGGAGAATACGATGCATTTATATGGAACACAGCAAATTAATGAGCTCGGTCATTTAACAATTGGCGGGGTAGATACAATTGAATTGGCAAAACAATACGGGACACCGTTATTCGTTTATGATACAGCGTTAATTCGTAAACGTTCACGCGGCTTTATCGATACATTTGAACAATTAGGTGTAAAAGCGCAAGTTGCTTATGCATCTAAAGCATTCGCCTGTGTTGCGGCATATCAGTTAGCTGCGCAGGAAAACCTGTCGCTGGATGTTGTATCAGGCGGAGAACTTTATACAGCGATTAAAGCTGGATTCCCGGCAGATCGCATTCATTTCCATGGCAATAATAAATCGGTTGCCGAACTTGAATTGGCATTTGAAACGGGAATCGGTTGTATTGTAGTCGATAACTTTTACGAGATTTCGTTAATTAAAGAAATCGCACAGCAGAAAAATCAGCAAATGAAAATTTTATTACGTGTGACACCAGGTGTTGAAGCACATACTCATGATTTTATTACAACAGGTCAAGCAGATTCTAAATTTGGCTTTGACTTAAATAATGGACAAGCTGATGAGGCATTTAAGCAAGTAGTGAACGATCAACATATCGAACTATTAGGTTTACATTGCCACATCGGCTCTCAAATTTTTGAAACAGAAGGCTTTAGTTTGGCAGCAGGTAAAGTAATGCAAAAAATGGGTGCATGGAAAGAACAGCACGGTTTTGTTGCACAAGTGCTGAATCTTGGCGGTGGCTTCGGTATCCGTTATACAGAAGAGGACAAGCCTTTAGAACCTCATGAATATGTTGCGGACATGATTCGAACAGTGCAGGATGAAAGTAAAAAACTTAATTTGACAATGCCTGAAATTTGGATTGAGCCAGGCCGTTCTTTAGTTGGTGATGCAGGTACATCACTGTACACAATCGGTTCTCAGAAAACAGTACCAAATGTGCGTGAATATATTGCTGTTGATGGCGGGATGAGCGATAATATCCGTCCAGCACTTTACGATGCAAAATATGAAGCGATTATTGCCAATAAAGCAAATGATCCAAAAACAAGTACATACACTGTTGCAGGTAAGCTATGTGAGTCAGGAGATAAGTTAATTATTGATGCGTCATTACAAAATGCACATACCGGTGATATTTTAGCGATGTTCTGTACAGGGGCATACGGTTATTCAATGGCATCAAACTATAACCGTGTACCAAGACCGGCAGTTGTATTCGTTGAAAACGGAGAGCACCAATTAGCGATTAAACGTGAAAGCTATGAAGATTTAGTGGCAAATGATTTGCCGTTAACATTTACAAAGGGTGAATAGCCGTTGAAATTATCCAAGCAAGCTAAATGGGGTATCGGTCTATTAATTGGAATTGTGATTTGGTCGCTCTTGTTCATTTACATTATTAGTCCGCTAATTTACAAATTTTCAAACTGAACGTTGGAAAATTGTGTTATTGCATTTCGGTCGATCTTTTGATAGGATGTGCAATGGTAGAATTGAGGGAATGTAAAATGTTAGTTCGATATAAAAAAGCACTTGAAAAAATTGCAATGGGATTAATTTCGTTAATGCCACAAGAAAAAGACATTAAACGCTTAATGGAAACCATTCAACAATATGAACAAAATGAAAATTGGACACTCTTCTTATGGAAAAATGGCGAAGAATATGTAGGGGCTATAGGGATTGCAGAAGAAAATGATGCTGCAGTCGTTCAACATATTACAGTCATCCCGTCGTATCGTGGTGAAGGTGTCGCATTAGAAATGTTACATGAACTGCGGAATATGGGCTATGAACATATTCAAGCGAATGAAGATACAAGTGCATTTGTCCAAAAATGTATACCTATATTAAAAGAAGTCGACTAACTTATTGTCGACTTCTTTTTTTAAATTCTCTAGCTTCCAGTATTTCTGACCGGTCCCGAAGCATATGTTTATTGAAAATAAAGTGTGAATCCATAGGAGGAATCGACTTTATTCTTTCATGTACCAATTCTTGCAGCTGTCGATCTGTAATAGGCAGTGTAAAGTGTGCGAATGGTTGATTTTCCTGTATTTTTCGAAGCTGGTTTTTCATCAGGAGAAGCAATTGTCTTACATCTATATACTCGAAAAATTCACTATTGTGATTCAGCTCAAAGTTAACAATGGCTTTTTCCATTATGCGTGCAGCACCAGTAATATTTGCCCGCCGAAAGTGGTACATACCTGTCGCAAGCTGGACATAGCCTACTAACGGATGAAACTTTTCTCTTGGTGCGATTTCCTTCCAATATTCTTCTAAAACTTCATGGCATTCAAAATAGTCATTATTGCCATTAAAATAAGCGCAATAATCGATAAATAGTGGATGAAACAAAGGATGCATTGTTTTCTCCTTTCCTCTATACTAATTAGATAGGTTCTGCTATATTTGGTTGAATTTTGACGAATAAACTAACTAGCAAAACGTAAAATTAATCATAGCGTGAATTAGATGCTAATGATAATTTCCGAATAACGATAGGTGGTATTTTATGTCTTACGAAGTGAAACTAGACGCCTTTAGCGGGCCGCTAGATTTATTATTGCATTTAATTCATCGTTTGGAAATTGATATATATGATATTCCAATGGCGGAATTAACGGAACAGTATATTGATCACATCCATGCGATGCAAACATTGGAATTGAATGAAGCAAGCGAATATTTAGTAATGGCCGCAACATTATTAGCGATTAAAAGCCGTATGCTCATTCCGATTAATGAAAACGAAATCGATGCAGAGGAACTCGAAGTAGATGAAGTCGATCCACGGGAAGAGCTTGTTGCACGTTTAATCGAATATAAAAAGTATAAAGAAGCAGCTGTCCAACTTCAGGAATTGGAAACAGAGCGTGGGCAAGTGTTCACGAAAGCACCGGCAGACTTGTCGGAATTTATGCCGGAAGAACAATTAGCGCTTTTTGATCAAAATGTAAATGTTTACGATATGTTAAGTGCGTTCCAAAAACTAATGCGTCGTAAACAGTTGAAAAAACCATTGTCAACGCGCATCGCAAGACAGGAAATTTCAGTGAAGGAACAAATGCGCTCCGTTGTAAACATTCTAAAAAATGCAGGCGGAAGAGTTATGTTCTCGCAATTGTTTGAAGCAGAGGATAAGCCAATGCTTGTATTGACGTTTTTAACATTACTGGAATTAATGAAGCGCCAAGTGATTTTTGTGGAACAGCAAAATAACTTCGATGATTTATCTGTATTATTGACAAAAGAGGAGATCAATGATGAATTCGAACAACTTACTGAGCCGAATTGAGGCACTATTATTCGTAGCTGGTGATGAAGGTATGACTATTAAACAACTTGCACAATATATAGAAGTAGAACCTATGGATATTGAAGCGGGATTAAGCGAACTCCTGTCTCATTACAATGAGGAGGAAATGCGGGGAATTACATTAAAACAGCTTGCCGGTACATATCAATTAACAACAAAACCGGAAGTGACCGACACATTGAAAAAATTAATTGAAAACCCGACAAACCAAGTATTAACCGCAGCTTCATTAGAGGTTCTGGCAATTATAGCGTATAAGCAGCCGATCACGCGCGCGGAAGTGGAAGATCTGCGAGGGGTGAAAAGCGAACGCCCGATTGCGACACTCGTTTCAAGGGCGCTTGTACAGGAAGTTGGCAGGGCGGAAGGAACAGGACGGGCAATTTTATATGGGACGACAAAAGAGTTCCTAAATTATTTTGGCTTAAAAAATATTAAAGAATTGCCGCCGTTACCGGAAGAAGTCGATCAGGAAGATGATCAGCCGACTGATTTATTTTTAACGAAGTTCCAGGAAACATTTAACCAAAATTAAAGGAGTGGCCTGTTGAAAAAGTGGTTTGTTTCTATTGTTGTATTGTTCGTATTTTTGAGTAGTTCGTCACAAATTCAGGCGGCTTATAATAGCTATGTTGTTATTGATGCCGAAAATGGGCGGACATTAATGGGTGTGAATGAACATGCACGTCTTCCGATCGCCAGCCTGACAAAAATCTGGACGGCACTGGTTGTTTTGGAAAATAGTGAGCTTACCGATGAAGTTGTCATTTCGAGGGAAGCCTCGCTTGTTGAAGGCTCATCAATTTATTTACTGGAAAACGAGACGTATACGATTGATTACTTGCTTCATGGTTTAATGATGCAATCAGGAAATGATGCCGCTACTGCGCTGGCAGAGCATGTTGGAGGATCTGTAGAAGGTTTTGTTCAGCTAATGAACGAAAAGGCAGAGCTTTATCAATTAAATGAAACAACTTTTACAAATCCTACAGGGCTGCACAATGAAGCCCATCTATCCTCTGCCTACGATACGGCAAAAATGCTGCAAATAGCGATGATGAATCCCGAATTCAGAAAAATTGCTTCGACACAAAATTTTTCGGATGGCAGGCAGTGGAGAAATAAGCACCGACTTATGCATGAGAAGATAGGGGCCATTGCAGGAAAAACAGGTTATACAAAAGTGGCTGGACGAACATTGGCAACGTATTTTGAACGGGAACAAAAATCATTTGTTGTCGTTACTATTAACGAAGGAAATGATTGGAATATCCACCGTAACTTGGCGAATTTTATCGACAACAATTTTGAAAAACAAACGATTGTGAAAAAAGGGAAATATAATGCGAACGGACTGGCAATCGAGTTGGATGAACCGTTCCAAATGCTGCTCCATAAAAAAGAACGACCGAATTTTGAGCATATTGTTAAAGTGTCACGGCTGAAAGGCTCGGATCGAGGGGTTTGGCTTTTATATGCAGATGAAGCGCTCGTATCCTCAAAGCTTGTGACAGTAAAATAATCCAAAATGTGAAATATCTTTAACTTCCGGATTGAAGGTAAGGCCCCGGGGATGTCATGGATTCGAAAGGGAGTACTAAACAAGGTAGTCAGCTTAAATACGTCGCATCATGCGACAACAGCTGACTTACCCACATCCTGTGGGCCTCAAAGCCGAATCCAGACGCAATTACGCCCTGGCGTAATTGATTAAGTTCTAAAAGTATGACATAATTTTTATTCGTTAAGGATTTATTTTCGCTCGTATTTGTGGATTACAGCAATAATATTTAATAATTAACAGAGCAGTAAATGAAAAGTGCAGGGACGAATGCTGAAGAAGTATGCGTCTTTGCAGTTTATCAATCAATGAGGTGAACTTATGGAAAGATTACAAAAAGTGATTGCCTATGCAGGCGTTGCATCACGACGTAAAGCAGAGCAATTAATCGTAGAAGGTAAAGTAAAAGTGAATGGAGTCGTAGTTAAAGAGCTTGGTACAAAAGTATCCAACTCGGACACGATTGAAGTAGAAGGCGTAAAACTTGAAAAAGAAGATAAAGTGTATTTCCTGCTATATAAACCACGCGGCTATATTTCAGCAGTAACTGATGATAAAGGGCGAAAAACAGTAACTGATATTTTTAAAAAGCATGTTCACCAGCGTATTTTCCCTGTAGGACGTTTAGATTATGATACGACTGGGTTATTGCTTTTAACGAATGACGGAGAGTTTTCAAACTTAATGACACATCCGAAATTCAAAATCGACAAAACATATATTGCGCGTGTTAAAGGGATCCCAACAAAACAAGGTTTAATGAAGCTTCAAAGCGGTATTAAGCTGGAAGACGGAAAAACGGCTCCAGCAAAAGTAAGCATGACCAGCTTTGATGAAAAGGCTGGTAAAGCGATTTGTGAGATTACAATCCATGAAGGGCGAAATCGTCAAGTCCGCCGTATGTTTGAAGCAATCGGTACACCTGTCGTGAAATTAAAACGTGAGCGCTTTGCATTTCTGGATTTAACAGGACTTAGCCCGGGCGAATACCGTCAGCTGACAAAACATGAAGTAAAGCTACTACGTGTATTAGCTGAAACAGGAAAAATTGATTATAACAATTAGTAGTTTAAGATATTCATAAATCATTCTGAAAGAAAAGAATTTAAATTTTGTAATAATTTGCTATAATAGGCAACAGTAGTTGCTGAAGTGGAAGGGGGTTTTTTATTTGGAAAAAAAGAAACAACGTTCTGTGACTCGCGGTATCATTTTAACCATTTTAGCAATCGCAATCGGATATACAGTTTACGCTGCCGTAACGAAAGATAAAATTAATATTGTACAGGCCGGGGCACAGGCGCCTGATTTTGAAGTAGTAGATTTGCATGGTGAAAAGCATAGATTGAAAGACTACGAGGGAAAGGGTGTCGTTCTGAATTTTTGGGGTACATGGTGTGAACCGTGTGAACGCGAATTCCCTGCAATGACTCGTCAATATGCGGAATTTAAGAACCAGAATGTTCAAATTATTGCCGTTAACTTTGCACAGTCTGAATTCGAAGTAAAAAAATATGTGGCGAATATGGGGATGACATTCCCTGTTGCGATCGATAAAACGAAAAGTGTTTTCACTGCCTATAATATTGGACCCCTGCCTACATCAATTTTCATTAAACCCGACGGTACAATAGACCGTATTATTACTGGAGAAATGACCGAAGGAGAAATTGTGCAATATATGGAGTCAATAAAGCCGGAATAGGAGTTTTTACGCAATGAATAAACTACTTTGTGAATGCGGGCATGAAAATCCTGAAGGTACAACACTCTGCCAAAAATGCGGTTCTCCATTATCCGCAGAGGAAAAAAGCAAAAAAATTGCAGATATGCGGTACGAAGGGACAGCCATACGTTCAAAAACTTATAACAAGTCAATTATTGATAAGGTTTGGAATTTTTTCTCAAGTGTGAAAGTCGGAATTACGCTCATTATTATCAATTTAATAGCAGCATCAATTGGTACAATCCTGCCTCAGGAGTTTTACATAAGTGTAGCGACAGACGCGGAGAAGGAAAAGTACTATTCAGATGTTTATGGATGGTTCGGTGAAATATACTACGCGTTAGGTTTATCGGATCTTTATTCATCCCTATGGTTCCAATTACTTGTATTAATGTTAGGTGTGTCCATTATTATTGCAAGTATAGATAGAGGTATTCCATTACATAAATCTTTAAAAAATCAACGAGTTAAACGACATACAAACTTTATGAAGCGTCAGCGAATTATTGGTGAAGGGAAACCAACTGAAACGCCTGAACAAACGCTCCAGCTCGTTGAACAATCTTTAAAAAATTTAAAATACAATATCCGACGTGAAGATGATTCCATTTTAGCGGAACGCGGGCGTTTTTCACGCTACGGTGCCTACATAAACCATGTTGGATTAATCGTCTTTTTAATTGGGGTCATGCTCCATTTAGTACCGGGCATGTACGTGGATGAATCGATGTGGCTCCGAGAAGGCGAAACACGAGCTGTACCGGGAATGGACGGGTACTTCCTGAAGAATGACAAATTTATTCTTGAAACATACGACAATGTTCCTCAAGGTGAGCAGATCAAGCAAGGGGTCAATGTAGTCGCGAAAAATTTCCAGACGGACGTGACATTGTATAAACAGAAAGAAAACAGTGTGCCGGGACAGGCTGAAAACCTGGAAGAAGTAAAGAAATACGGAATTCAGGTAAACCATCCGCTCAAGCATGAAGGCTATGCATTTTATCAGATGGATTTCCGTTTAAATGAGATTAAAACAATGGTATTTGATTTGACGAATAAGGAAACGGAAGAATCGCTTGGTCAAATTAGCATTGATTTAACTAACCCGCAGGAAGTGTATATGCTCGAAAATGGCGCACAAGTCGAATTAATGGGTTTTTATCCGGACTTTTCAGGTTTTAAAGAAGGTGTACCGCAAACTGCGACCCAAACACCGAATAATCCGGCATTTATTTTTAAAATGATTACTCCTGAAACACCGGAAGGAGAGACAAGCTTTGTTGCGATCCAGCAAACACTGGAGCCTGAAGGTGACAACATTTACAAAATGAAGTTTTCGAATGTGGAAACACGCCATATGTCGGGTTTAACAATCCGTTATGATCGGACAATCCCTATTCTAATCGTAGGGGGGATTATCTTTATGATTGGTGTTGCGATCGGTTCCTACTGGAATCATCGCCGTATATGGATTGAACAGATGGCGGATGGAACAATACGTCTGGCAGCACATACGAATAAAAACTGGTTTAGTATGAAAAAAGATTTAGATGCATTAACGAAGAATGCTCATTTACCGCAATACGTAGATCAACAGGAAATAGAAAACAATGAACATGTTGAAACAGAAAAGGATGGTAAAACCTTATGAGTTTAATCGATTTAAGCGGTTATTTACTGTATGCTGCATTCATTTCTTACTTAGTTGGTACATTTTTATTTGCAGGCGCAATAAAAGTGAAAAATGACACGGCAGCAGCACGGGCAGATAAATACGGTAAAATTGCCCTTGTTGTTACAATTATCGGTTTTGTTGCACAGTTAGGTTATTTCATTACGCGTTGGGTGTATACAGGACATGCACCGGTTAGTAATATGTTTGAATTTACGACAGCATTCGGTATGTTCATCGTACTATCATTTATCGTCATTTACTTTACGTATAAAGTTGCGGCATTAGGCGTTGTTGCATTACCAATTGCATTATTGATCATTGCCTATGCCTCTATGTTCCCGACAGAAGTAAGTCCTTTAGTACCTTCACTGCAAAGTCATTGGCTGACAATTCATGTTACGACTGCAGCATTAGGGCAATCGATTTTTGGGATTAGTGCGGTAGCCGGACTTATATACTTGCTGAGAAATGTGAATATGGATGAGCGCTCAAAAGAAAGTTTTTGGCTGGAAACAGTCATGTTCTGCTGTGTACTAGTTGTAGGATTTGTTGCGGCAACAGTTACTTTCAACGCGGTGGGTTATGAAGCGAAGTATGAATACGTTGATACATTGGATCAAGTCAATACATCTACGTATTTGATGCCGGCTGTATTCGGTATGAATGAATATGTGGAACTGACTGAAGACCGTATGACACCATTATTTGAGTTGCCGGCATTGATCGATGCGCGGAAACTTACAACTGTTTTCTGGTCTGTTCTATTCGGTACAATCATTTATATACTGATTCGACTCATCTTTAGAAGAAAGATAGCGAAAATGTTCCAGCCATTAGTGAAACGGGTGAACTCGACGCTGATGGACGAAATCGCCTACCGTTCAATTTTGATTGCTTTCCCGATCTTTACATTAGGCGCGCTTATTTTTGCGATGATCTGGGCACAGGAAGCATGGGGCCGATTCTGGGGCT
Source organism: Solibacillus isronensis (assembly GCF_900168685.1). Lineage (NCBI taxonomy): Bacteria > Bacillati > Bacillota > Bacilli > Caryophanales > Caryophanaceae > Solibacillus > Solibacillus isronensis. The sequence goes on from NZ_FVZN01000014.1 coordinate 873,238, forward strand.
GGGACCCAAAAGAAGTATGGGCACTTATTACATGGCTGTTTTATGCAGCATTTTTACACCTTCGCCTGTCAAAAGGTTGGGAAGGAAGAAAGAGTGCATGGCTAACGGTAATTGGTTTCCTTATTATTTTATTCAATTTAGTCGTAGTTAATCTAGTTATCGCTGGATTACACTCTTATGCATAATGTGACAAGAAGTTCCTTTTCACACTATTATTAAAGCTATTTTGATAGTTTCCAATTCTATGCAAAATAATTAATAAACTGTCATAAAGTTAGAAAAGTTCAATCTGAATGATTGGGCTTTTCTTTTCAATCGTTCGTTAAAAAGGTACAATAGAGAAGAGAAATAGAGTTTTTGAAAGGGGCAACACCAGTGTCTGAAAATATTTCTGTGTTGATAGTGGATGACGAGGATCGAATTCGTCGTTTGTTAAAAATGTATTTAGAGCGTGAGGGCTATACAGTAGAAGAAGCGGAAAATGGAGAACAAGCACTTTCGATGGCACTTGAGAAAGATTATCATTGTATTTTGTTGGATATTATGATGCCTGAAAAAGATGGTTTGGAAGTTTGTGCTGAACTGCGCGAAAAGAAAACAACGCCTATTATATTGTTGACGGCAAAAGGTGAAGAAGCAAACCGTGTACAAGGATTTGAGCTTGGTGCGGATGATTATATTGTGAAACCATTTAGTCCGCGAGAAGTTGTATTGCGTGTTAAAGCAATATTAAGACGTTCAGCAGTATTTTCACCTGTTTCAAATGCTTCATCTTCTAAAGATTTAGTTGTGTTCCCGCATTTAACGATCGACCATGATGCACATCGTGTGACAGCGGATGGAACGGAAGTAAATTTAACACCGAAAGAATACGAATTATTATACTTTTTGGCGAAGGCACCCGATAAAGTATTCGACCGTGAGCAATTATTAAAAGAAGTTTGGCATTATGATTTCTTTGGCGATCTGCGCACAGTTGATACACATGTTAAGCGCCTGCGTGAAAAGCTGAACCGTGTCTCTGAAAATGCAGCGAAAATGATCGTTACGGTTTGGGGAGTAGGCTATAAGTTCGAGGTCGTAAATGATTAGAATAGCAACAAGTATTGTCGGGAAGCTATGGGTAACCATTTTGCTTCTCGTTTCATTTGTCCTGTTTATTTTCACAATTTTCATGTTGGAGTTTCTTGAAAATTATCATAACGAGCAATCCGAGGCTTCATTAAGGCAAACGGCCGCAGCCATTGCGAGTATTATCGATGAGGAAGAGATCGATGATAAGCAGTTTGCGATCATTTCGGAGTTATTGACGGAAACGACAAACGTACTTATCGCCAAAAGTTCAGATGAAATATTGTATGCAAGACAAGAAGGCATCAATAAAGAAGAAATTCAGCAAAAAATAATAAGCAGTAAAGCATTTGAAGAAGTATATGCATCATCAGAGCCGATAGTAAAGGAACTGACGCTGCCTTCAAATCGGGAAGAAGCGAGCAATTCCAATTATATTGTATTAGGTTTCCCGCTGAAAAGTGTTGAAGATTTACATGGGGCGGTCTTTATTTACAAAAATCCCGATGCTTTACACCAGACAAGTAGTGAAACAACGAAAATTGTTGTATTAGCTGCAGCTATTGCATTTATATTGACGACAATTTTTGCATTTTTCCTATCTTCTAAAATAACGCTTCCATTGCGTAAAATGAGAGAGCATGCATTTGAATTGGCAAAGGGACGTTTCGATTCGAAAATTGAAACGAAGCAAAATGATGAAATTGGTCAGCTTGCCGTTGCCTTTAACCAGATGGGCCGTCAATTGAAGCATCATTTGGAAGTGATTAACCAAGAAAAAGAACAATTATCGAGCATTTTAACATCGATGACCGATTCCGTTATTACATTTAATCGCGATAAAACGATTTTAGTGAGCAATCCTCCAGCAGAGCGACTACTGCAAAAATGGTTCGTCGAAAAAGGATTGGATAGCTCAAAGCCGATACCGGATGAACTTTATCACATGCTTGATCATGTGTTGAATTTTGAGGATCAGCTGGACGAAGAGTTTGAAATGGGTAAATCCTATTACAGTATTACGATTAGTCCTCTGTACAGCAGAGATTCCATTCGTGGTGCAGTTGCTGTTATACGTGATAAAACGGAAGAAACGAAACTGGAAAAACTGAAATCGGATTTCATCGCCAATGTATCACATGAACTGCGCACGCCAATCGCGATGCTCCAAGGCTATTCTGAAGCGATTATTGATGGAGTTGTCACAACTGAGGAAGAACGTATTGATATGATCCGGGTAATATACGATGAATCGCAGCGTATGAGTCGTCTCGTAACAGATTTACTTGACTTGGCGCGGATGGAATCAGGACATATGAGTCTGTATAAGGAAGACGTGCCATTAGTTGCGGTTATTGAACGAATGACACATAAATTTGACCAAACAGCGAAAGAAAAGCATGTGCAATTGCTGATTGAAACCGACTTTTCAGATGAAACGCTTATTTCGATTGATGAAGACCGTATCGAACAAGTATTAACAAACTTGATTGACAATGCGATTCGCCATACACCAGCAGATGGATCGGTAACTGTTTCAATGGCAAATGAGCAAAACTATGCAAAAATTCAAGTTAGGGATACAGGGCAAGGCATTCCTCAAGATGATTTGCCATATGTATTTGAACGGTTCTACAAAGCAGATAAAGCACGTACACGTTCGAAAGGCGGAACGGGCTTAGGCTTGGCCATTACGAAAAACATTGTGGAAGCACATAACGGCAGAATCTCTGTTGATAGTGTGGAACAGCAAGGAACAACCTTTACATTTTACTTGCCATTGTCTTAATATAGTGGGGTAATGGAATTATGAGTTTGAAAAAGTTTATCATTTTGAATCGTTCAAAGTGATAAACTTTTCTTTTTAATGAACCAGTTCGTTCGTAACGGATGATTAGTGTAACTTTTTTGTTTCGAAAACGACAAATTACGTGAATGGAGGTGGGATGGGTGCAACAATCCATTTTCCATCGATTATACGATACGTATCATCAGGATGTTTTTAATTTCTTATTTTACTTAGTGAAAAATCGTACCGCAGCTGAGGATCTTGCCCATGAAGTATACGTTCGTGTATTAAAATCATACGACCGATTCGAAGGGAAAAGTTCAGAAAAAACTTGGCTGTTCTCTATAGCAAAAAATGTGGCGATTGACTATTTTAGAAAAAAACAAGTTCGAGATAAACATGCATTTACAGCTTTTGATTGGGAGACAGAGCAACTTGTAAGCCCAGTCCCTTCACCTGAACAATTTACCGAATTAAATGATCAGCTCCATCAATTACTCGTTGCATTGGAGGAATGTTCAGGTGATCAGAAAATGGTTATTATTATGCGGTTTATTCAAGAACTTTCAATTCAGGAAACAGCGGAAATATTAGGATGGACGACCGGAAAGGTTAAAACGACACAGCACCGTGCTTTAAAGAATCTGCGGCTGCTATTGGAAGCGCAAGAAGGAAGGGAGGCGAATCCATTATGAAAAAGGAGCATTGGGATGAAAAAGAGATTGAACTTTTTCTGAAAAAAGCACCGAAAGTAACCGATCATCGTTCAAAAGATGAGGTATTTAATCGTTTAATGGATGAAGGAGCATTTAATGAAGATCCGCCTACCATACAGCAAAACAATCAAAAAGGCATACGCTGGGCACCATTATTCGTTTCGATTGCATCAATATTTATTATAGTTTTAATCAGTGCGCAATTTATAGGCAATAATGAGTCGGTTACTTTGCAGAATGAAGCATTCGATCTTGCCACTCCGGAGTCGGAAGAAAATGCGACTATGAGTGCGAAAGAAGATGCATCAACACAACGCTCCATGATTAATAGTTTCTCGACGGAAGCGCAACCTGAGCAAACATTGGTTTATGAAAACGAGCTAGAGGACAATACATTATTTGCAATTGGTCTTGCAGGTGATGATGCAGAAAGTGTACCTGTGAGTATATTGATTCCAAATGAAATTGTTGCCGAAAAAACGGGTACAGAAAATCCGACGAAGCTGGAACTTTATAACACATTTAGTCCGCTGCTTGACGAACAGTCGCTAGGTTTTAATGAATACCATCCTTACAAGGGTGAATTGCGTGAGGAAGGGAACAGGCTTGTCCATACGCTGCCGGAAGATCACCAATACGATGCGGGAACAGCTTCCTTATCGAATTATCTCGGCTCCCTTGTTGATACTTTCAGTGAGGCATATATGGAAGTAGAAATAGAAAATACGGCCGGAAAACCAATTTATTTTGACCACGTTGGCGATGTAAATGAGCCGTTTTTATTAAATGATGAGAACTCTCAATATAATTATTTTATGTATCAGATGCGCAATGGGGCGGTATATTTAAGTCCGAATTTCCGAATGAGCTTTAAAGATGTGCAAGAAGCAATCAAAAATATGACGGTGGAAGCGAATGATATATACAGAACGGTAATATTGCCGGGCGTCTATTTGAAAGTTGAAGACGCTGAGTCCGTCGTTACGATTACGTTTGAAGAACCTTTGAACTTGGAGAATTATGAACCTGCTCAAGCGATGCGCATGATCGAAGGGTTAATAATGACAGCTGCAAGTTTTGATAAACAGGTTAAATTTGAAAATATCGTACAGGAACAATGGGGCGGTTTTGATTTCACAAAACCAATAGAGAAGCCGGTTGCGGCGAACCGTATCTATTATGAATTTCAATAATTCAAATAATTTTACTAGGAATTGTAAGCAATGGGCTTTACAATTCCTTTTTTTTATATATAATAATAGTTATAGCAAGGTAATTGCTACATAATTTCATATTGATTCATCTTCGGGGCAGGGTGTAACTCCCGACCGGCGGTAATAAAAGTTATAACTTCTGACCATTTACTTGGAGGATGTTATGTCGAACTTTTCGAGCCCGCGAGCCACTTTTTGTGTGCAGGATTTGGTGCAATTCCAAAGCCGACAGTATAGTCTGGATGGGAGAAGGTGAAGGTACGGTCGTCATTTTTTGAAAATGCCGTGCTTTGCAGTACTGATTTCTAATTCCTTATTTGTTAACGGAATACTTTTCGTATACAAAAAACAGGAATAGCTGCAAATGCACAGATAGACCCTTTATTTAAGTGTGCCTATTTCTCCCTTATGCTCTAGTATAGCATAAGGGTTTTTTCATGAAATGATTTGATACGTCCTTTCTTCTTGCGGGATGGAATCAGCAAAGAGGAGAGATTTATATGCAAAAAAGAAGTTTAAAGTTACGATCATTCGTAACAATTGCAATGCTGAGTGGGGTTTCATTTGTACTTATGTTGTTAAATTTCCCACTACCATGGTTCCCGGTTTTCTTACAAATTGATTTCAGTGATGTGCCAGCATTGATTGCGGCAATTACGATGGGACCTGTTGCAGGTATCCTAGTAGAACTTGTTAAAAATGTGCTTGACTGGATTTACACAGGGGCTCCTGAAGGAATTCCGGTAGGTCATATGGCTAACTTCGCTACAGGTGTATTATTCATTTTACCAGCTTACTATATTTATAAAAAATTCCCTTCTGCAAAAGGGTTAATGACAGGCTTAGTTGTTTCTACAGTTGTAATGTCACTTGGAATGGCGGCATTAAACTACGTGGCGTTCTTACCGCTTTATACGTATTTACTAGGCTTCGAATATAATATGTACGAAACGATCGTGTTAGGTATTTTACCGTTTAATATTGTTAAAGGGATTATGATGTTTGTGGTTGTGACAATGCTTTACCGTACAATGCGTGTATGGATTGAAAATCAGCGCAGACAATATTTAGCTTAATTAAATAATAAATTATGGAGCGATGTCATAAAAGTGTTAACTTTATGACATCGCTCCTTTTATATTTACTATTACTATTGTCATTCGGTTATTGTGCTGATATGATATTGTACATTGTAAAGAAAATTTGGACGTTTCATTATAACACCATGAAATGACATCTTAGGAGAGAATATGATGGACAAGAAAATACCATTTTCAACCTATGCAGTGATCGGAACGATGCTGTTTGGGATGTTTTTTGGAGCAGGAAATTTAATATTTCCGATTCAAATGGGGCAATTGGCAGGGACGAACTATTGGTTTGCGCTAATTGGCTTTTTAATTACGGCAATTGGTTTGCCGTTTTTAGGAATTTTGGCAATCGGATTGTCGGGAAGTAATGGGTTGCGTGATTTGGCAAGCAAAGTACATCCGATGTTTGGATTGTTTTTTGCATTGGCTTTATACTTAACGATCGGGCCGTTTTTTGCAATTCCGCGTACAGCAACAGTACCGTTTGTCGTTGGATTTGAACCGTTTATCGATCCTTCACAGGCGGCATTGTGGCTTGCGGTATTCAGTTTTATTTTCTTCGCGATCGTTTTTTATTTTTCATTAAATCCGGCAAAGATAATGGACATTATAGGGAAGTACTTAACGCCGGCGTTTTTAATCTTTTTATTTGTATTAATCGGAATTAGTCTGTTTTCTCCAATGGGGAAATTTGTTGAGCCTGCGGGAACCTATATTAACGAGGCGTTTATGACAGGTTTTAAAGAAGGTTATAATACGATGGATGCGCTTGCTTCGCTTGCATTCGGTATTGTTGTCATCAATGCTATAAAGCGGACAGGTATTACAGATAAGAAAGAGATTGCAAAAGCGACTTGGAAATCAGGTATTTTTGCAATGGCATTAATGATGCTAATTTACGGTCTGATTGCTTATATGGGGGCATCAAGTATAACGGCAATTGGTACTTTTGATAATGGCGGGCAAATTTTTGCTGCGGTTGCCGATCATTACTTCGGCTCATACGGCGCAATTCTGCTGGCGATTATTATTGTACTTGCATGCTTAAAAACGAGTATTGGGCTAATTACTTCGTGCAGTGAGTTTTTCCATGAAGTGTTTCCGAAAATCAGTTATAAAACATTTGTAGTAATGCTATGTGCAGTTTCATTTATCATTGCGAACTTTGGGTTGACGAATATTATTACATATGCAATTCCAGTATTGATGTTCCTTTACCCGCTGGCAATTGTATTAATTATACTGGCACTTTTAGGTCCGCTATTTCATTATAAAAAACCTGTATTTGCAGGGTCAATTTTACTCGTCTTCTTTATTAGTATTATTGATGGGTATAATGCGTTGATCGGAAGTGTACCGGCATTTGAAGTGGGTGTGCTGTCTTCTATTTCAGCTGTCTATGCGGATTACCTGCCGCTTTACTCCATTGGTCTAGGCTGGATAGTACCGGCGATAGCAGGAGCGGTTATTGGAGTATGTATTCCGAATCGCAGGAATGAGATCAATTCAAATTAAAAATGGTTGTGTAAAAGGAAAAATGTCCTTTTACACAACCATTTTCTTTTTTAGTGGATATCTTGCTTTTTGAAGCTTCCACCTTTAACTTCGACCACTTCGTATACTGTCACAAAGGCATTCGGATCGATTTCACGAATAATTCCCTTTATTTTACTTTCTTCCATCCGGTTGATTACACATGTGATTTCCTGGAATTCCTGATGGGAGTAGGCACCGTATACTGTGCTGAAAGTCGCGCTTCGACCTAGACGATCCCGTATTGTTTCAACCATTTTAATCGGTTCTTTAGTAATAATTTTATATGTTTTAGAACCACTAAGTCCTTCTTCAACAATTAAGATAACTTTTGATGCGATGTAATAAGCAATTGCTGATAACAAAGCACCCTTAAAGCCGAATACAAACGATACGACGATGAAAACAAAAAAGTTTAAAAATAGAATGAGATCACTTGTACCAAAGGGCAATTTTCTAGATAGTAATACTGCAAGCATGTCTATCCCGTCAAGAGCACCACCATTACGAAGTGCTAACCCCATACCAATACCTAAAATAATCCCGCCTACAACGGTAATAAGCAATGCGTCGCCAGTAATGATTGTTGGAACATGGTGCATAAGCGAAGTACCGATTGCTAATGATGCAATACCAATAACGGAGTTGATTGCGAAGGTTTTTCCGATTTGTTTATATCCTAAATAAATAAACGGGATGTTTAGCAAGGCAATCAGCAGGCCTAATGATATTGGCGTTAGCTGAGAAATTACGATACTAATCCCCGTGATTCCACCATCCGATACATTATTTGGTATTAATACTGCTTCTAATCCGTAAGCGGCGATTAAACCGCCAATAATAACGATTATTTTTTGTCCGATTGACTTTGCGATGTATTGCTTCGTCATAAAATTCCCCCTCAACTTGCATGGTAATAATTATACATGAATTTTGGCTTGATGACTTTTCAACGAGTAAATTAACCAATTTTCTTGCAAAAAAATAAATAGGTAGTGTAGTGATTTTTTTGATAAGGAAATTTTACGTCATTTCATTATGAAATATGTCCAGAAAGATTACATGGATTAAAAAACCATTTAAGAGAATGTTCGAATTATGCGATAAAATCGTTCTAAAAAACGTATGTTAGTTTTTATTACATTAGATTGACAACGGATGTTACATTAGTTTAAAGTAAATGGTAAGAAGAGGGAGGCGAGATAATGAGTCGAGAGTTTCGAAGAGCGATGCCGTTACTGCCGATTAGCATGGTTATGCAATTGACGGAGTTAACGGCTAGACAAATTCGTTATTATGAAGAACATGAATTAATCGTCCCTGCCAGATCAGAAGGGAATCGAAGGATGTTTTCCCTTGATGATATTGATGCATTGCTGGAAATAAGAGAGCTGCTCGACCAGGGCATTAATATGGCGGGTGTCAAAAAGGTATTTGCAATAAGATCGAAATAGTATGTAAAGAAACCTGACGTAGTACGCGTGACAGATACAGAATTGCGGGCAATATTGCGTGAAGAAATGCAGCAAGCACAGCGCATGCAAAAGACATCACTACGTCAAGGCGATTTATCGCGTTTCTTTCAATATAAAACTGAGTAGGACCAACTAAAAAGGAGAGTGTTGAAGTATGGCAAATGTAATGGTGAATGGAACAAGCAAAGCGACGAAAGAAAGCATTAAAAAAATTGTAGCAGATAAAAATGTAAAGTTTATTCGTCTGCAATTTACCGATATTTTAGGAACAATCAAAAACGTTGAAATTCCGGTAAGTCAGTTAGATAAAGCGCTGGATAACAAAATGATGTTTGACGGTTCTTCAATTGAAGGTTTCGTGCGTATAGAAGAATCTGACATGTATTTGCGTCCGGATTTAGATACTTTCATGATTTTCCCATGGACTGCAGAAAAAGGGAAAGTTGCGCGGCTGATTTGTGACATCGCACGTCCGGACGGCTCTCCTTTTGAAGGGGATCCGCGCTCAAACTTAAAAAGAATGTTAAAAGAAATGGAAGACTTAGGTTTTACAAGCTTTAACTTAGGACCTGAACCAGAATTCTTCTTATTTAAATTAGATGAAAAAGGCAATCCAACATTAGAATTAAATGATGATGGTGGCTACTTCGACTTGGCACCGACAGATTTAGGGGAAAACTGCCGCCGTGATATCGTATTGGAACTTGAGGAAATGGGCTTTGAAATTGAAGCATCACACCATGAAGTAGCTCCGGGTCAACACGAAATTGACTTCAAATATGCCAACGCGGTGGAAGCGTGCGATAACATTCAAACGTTTAAATTGGTAGTAAAAACAATTGCGCGAAAACATGGCTTACATGCGACATTTATGCCAAAACCTTTATTCGGTGTGAACGGTTCAGGAATGCACTTCAACTTATCATTATTCCAAGGCAGCAAAAATGCGTTTTGGGATGAAGGGGAAGACTTGCAGTTATCAAAAACAGCGAAACATTTCTTAGCAGGTGTTTTAAAGCATGTGCAAGGATTTACAGCGGTGACAAATCCGACTGTCAACTCATACAAACGTTTAGTACCGGGCTATGAAGCACCTTGTTATGTGGCATGGTCACCTAAAAACCGTTCGCCATTAGTACGTATTCCGGAATCACGTGGTCTATCCACTCGTATTGAATTACGCTCAGTTGACCCATCTGCAAACCCTTACTTAGCAATGGCTGTTATTTTGGCAGCAGGATTGGATGGCGTGAAAAATGAAATCGAGCCACCAGCACCGGTTGACCGTAACATTTATGTGATGAATGCGGAAGAGCGTGCAGCGTATGGTATTGCAAGTTTACCAGGTTCATTGGATGCAGCATTGGCTACTTTAGCGAAAGATGAAGTAATCATTGATGCTTTAGGCGACCATATTTATGCAAACTTCAAAGAAGCGAAAGAAGTGGAGTTTGATATGTTCCGCACTACCGTTACACAGTGGGAACGCGATCAATATATGAAGATGTACTAAGAGGAAAACGTTGGGGCTATGGTTCCAACGCTTTTTCATTTTTACTTTCCGCTATAAATTTAAATATATTGAAAATGCCGAAAAATCATACAATTTGATATAGATTTAGCTATGTATATCTATTATAATAGAGGTTGAACATAATAAAGACTTAAGGGCAACCTATCTGAAAAGATATGGACGCAAAACTATAGGGGCTAAAGTAGATGAAAATACAACGCCAGCCAGTTGCGGAATGAAAGGGCCCCGGACAAAAAGGGCCTTTTTTATTGTCTCAATTATGAATAAGGTTAGGAGGAGAATTATATGAAAAAGCTATTCTTAATTTTGTTTTCGGTTGGGTTATTTTTAGGTGCAGGATCACCAGCTGCTTTTGCCTCCGTAAATAAGGATGTTCAAAGCGCACTTGAGTTAATTGAAAAGAAGAATAAGGAAATTGATGAGGAAATCGGGAAGGCTGTAAAAAAAGCCGACGAGTTACAAGCGAAATACCTTTTAGATATTCGTAAAATAGAAGAAGAAGATTCTGTAGTAAAATTGAAAGATGAAAGAGAAAAGGTATTATCTGATTTGGCAGAATCTCAAAAAGATATAGAAAAACAGGAAAAACTTGCGAAAAAATTATTGGAAATTAATGAGAAAATTGAAATAGAACAAAAGAAAATTAATCAAAAAATCGCAGAAATTCATCAGGACATAGAGGAAGCTACAGGACAGCTGGAAATAGCGGATGGTAAAGAAGCAAGCAAGATACAAGGTAAGATTGATAAATTAGAGGAAAAATTGGATAAAAAATCATTGAAGGCTGAAGAAAAAACAGAAAAATATACAAAAGAATTGAATCAGGTTATTACAGACATTTTTAACAAAACTCTGAAAATGTCAGAAGAAACAATTAAAAAAGCAGCTGAAAAAGGGGTTCAGGCTGAATGCAGCTGGAAGCTTGTCCGATTTGCTGATCAGTGGGTTTGGATAGATCCGATCAGAGTAGTTGGTTGGTAATGTAATATTATCTAACATTTCTGAACATAGCTGTAGTATAATTTAAACGAGTTCTAATAGAGCTCGTTTTTGTTTATGTAGGGGGGATAGCATGGCAGGTTTTACAATCGGTAAGCAAGGCACTTTTCTTGAGACGGTTCATTTTGACGATAACTTAGAAATCAGTTTATTTACCCGTGGAGATGGTGTAGAAATTATCCAGCAGACTATTGGAGAAGGCAAATTATTCTATGTATATCCGAGTGGAAATGTTAATGCCTTAGAATTTTATTTTATAGTATCAGGTGAAGTTGAATGTGAAGTGGAAAATAAAAAATATATATTAAGTCCAAAAGACTATTTTATTGCAAGAGAGCTCAGTGATCCGATACACTTTACTGCTTTATCCAAGGTATCCTTATTATGTGTATTTACCGAACAAACATTCGTTCATATCAGTAAGGACATATCCTCTCTTATTGAAATTAAAAAACAAGTGGAACTGAAAGATATCTATACTCAAAAACACAGTGATCGAGTTGCGAATTATTCCGTTAAAATTGCTAAAAAACTAAAGCTAAATAAAGAGAAGCTAGAAAATCTGGCAATAGCATCTGTATTGCATGATATAGGCAAAATTCATGTGCCATCTGAGATCTTAAATAAACCAGGTAAATTAACGGATGAAGAATTTGACATTATCAAGAAACACCCTGCTGACGGTGCAGCCATGATTAAGGAATCCTACTATAAGGAACTTGTTCCTATAATTGAACAGCATCATGAAAGGCTGAATGGCACCGGCTACCCGAACGGTTTAAGGGGAGATGAAATTCTGTTGGAAGCGAGGATTATAGCTGTAAGTGATACATTTGATGCGATGACAGAAGACCGAGCTTATAGAAAAGCGTTTGGAGCACAATTTGCGATAGATGAACTTAAGAATCTGGCAGGTACTCATTATGATCAAGAGGTTGTACTCGCTCTAGAAGAGATATTAAAAGAAGAAGGGCTTATTGATTATTGTACTACCGGAAAATAAGTTTATAAATAATAAGTATTATAGCCAACGACGCAACTTATCGAGCGTTTTATTAATATGGTAAAGGAAAAAATTCTTCGTGCAAACTACATTGTACGGGGAAAAAAAGTTTTAAAGAATAACTGCTGATTATGCAATAAAATATCCTAGTAAGGAGATGACCCGTTATAACCTTCGAAAAAAGAATAGGGTCTCCGTACGGGTACTGCAATTTTTTAGGGCTAAAAGAGAAAGTCTGATTTGCCCATTTTTATGTAATACATATGAATGGAAGATGCATTAGGTAAGCTATGGGAATGCCTCGATAAATGAAAATGTATAAAAAAGAAAGCGTTGGGGCGTTCCGACGCTTTTTCATTTTTACTTTCCACAAGCTGATTTTTTCTTGTCCACATTTTGCCTATAAACTTTTTTATTGCCCCAATTTCTCCAGATAATGAATCATAAATAAAATGGAACTTCTAGAATCAGCTAGAAAGATAGAAAGTCGATTATATTTTTTATTAATTCGATATTATGCAGAAAACATTGTATAATTATTGAAATGGAAAAGAACGCCATTCAACTTTTTTAAATACATAAAACGTAAAAAGAAAAATTACTACATTCACAGTTGAAATTGCTGGACATAAAGGTTTGCCTAAGGTGGAAATGGGGAGGATAGCAATGATTGCTTTTATTCGACGGATAGCACTGCCTTCAAGGTTGCTTGCGCTTGCTTCCATCGTCTTTTTCGTTTTGTTGAACTTTCAATACGATTTCTTTTCAGCTCTATATGAGCCGTTTCGAGCCAACCATGGAGCTATCCATGGAATACTTGAAACAGGCAGCATTTTTGTAGCTTTTTCGATTGCTCTACATGGCTGGGTTTCATTCAAAGAAACGATGTCCGCAAATTGGCTACTTTTTTCAGCAATGTTTGGTAAGGTCTTGGTCTTAAAAGACTTGGCGGATTTAAAGGGCATCGTGGATACACTGGTATTATGATTGGCTTACCGGATGCATCATATCACCTGGAGTTTACTGAACATATTGACGGAAGTCCATGTCCTGCACCAACGGAAGATAATTTGCTCGTATTTTATATGCCTGATGCTGAACAAATTCAAGCAGTACAGTCTCGACTTGCTAGTATGGGATACCCCGAGGTTCCGCCTGAAAATCCATATTGGAAAGAAAAAGGTGTGACGATTGAGGACCCGGATGGCTGGCGTATAGTATTGATGAACACAGAGGGAATTTAATATATGGTAAACAGTATATATAGAAACAAAACCAGCACTATCGTTACATAGCGAGGACGCGCCAATAAATGAAAATGTATAAAAAAGAAAGCGTTGGGGCTGTATGCTCCAACGCTTTTCATTAATAAAACATAAATATGGCAGTTCCATGTTACGAACCTGGACAACATTATTTATGTATTCTCTCTGTTTTACGCAGCAGTATCCGAATACTTATTAAGTAATTCATCTAATTCTTGGCTGCAATGTACTACTTCAGGGTGTGTGTATCCTAGATCATTTGCTTTTTTGTACATGTCTTTTCTTTTAGATTCAATTCTTATTCTCAATCTTAGCCTAAATATTTTTTTGAAAAATAAAAATTTCATTGCTAAATTTATGTTCCTTTCTGAAGTATTACGATGTTTTATTATTTCTTAGTTAAATAAAACAACGTTAATTCATCGTAACTTATTAAAAAATAATTAAGTGTCGAATCGTGGTAAAAATAAAAAGTTCATAAATTTGTAAAAAATAGGGGTATTATACAAAAATAATTTCATCTCATATTGACTTCAATTATGAAACGAAATAGTTAAAAAAGATATTGATTTAGAAATGATTATTTTCCTGTTTTTTGAAAAATTACCTTTTAGTTTGTAAATTATTAATTGATAGATTATTCTAATAAAGTACCCGATAAATCGAAATTTAGGTTTGTAACCGTTTTCAATGTCGATATATAGAAGGGGGAGGGGATTACACATGTTGCAGGCATTAAAGGTTGGATTGCTAATCGAACGCTCCAATCTAAAAAATATTGTTGCGTTACTAGCAGTGATTGTTATTGTATTCGGATGTATGTTTTTTATTAAGGCGCAGTCAGTAGGTGATCAGCTCAATGAAAAAAAGGGTGACTACTACAGTTCGCGTGCTGTATTATCCAAGTTCCAAGTTCAGGATGCCTCAAGGGACGGGGATGGCAGTGATTTATTTAAAAATCTGACCCAGCAGAAAAGTGCTGTTGCTTTACAAATTGCCTCGCTAACGGTAGAAAACTATCCGATGTATTATGAGGCTTCCTATCGAATTGCTGAGCTGCGGCAACAAGCATTTGATATGGATGAGTACGAAAAAGTGAAGGACTTGCTGCCTACCAAGTTTCAAAATTCAATGAATTACTTATATTTTAAAACGATGCACGAATCGGGCAAAAATACGATTAGCGATATCTCCCATTACATACCGTTTTTGTTGTATTTCTTTAGTTTAGTAGGTGTTGGCTGGTACATATTTATGAGTTTCTATACGAGTTCGATTTTACTGGATGATTTTGAGCATTCAAGCATTATTAAAGGCTACCCGGTGAGATTTGACCAATATGTGATATCCAAATGTATCATCGCCTTTTTGTATGTTATCGCGTTTATTGTGCTCATCTTTATCAGTGCGGCACCTTTGTTATTCAATGGGTTAGGAGATAGTTCCGAAAAAGTGGCCGTTTACTTGGGGGAGCCGGCATTAATTTCAAGTATGCACTATATTGTGCTATGTATTGTCTACATGCTGGTCATTTCGATATTTGTCATGCTCTTATCGATTATTTTAAATGTACTGCTGAAAAATATGTATTTGACATTGTTCGTCCATTTTATTCTATTCTTTTTACCTATTATTTTCCCTTCAATTATTAGTGTGTTCCCGTACAATCCGTTCCATTTCATGAACTTCAATGAAATTTTAAATGGAATGCCGTTGGATTTAGTGCGTCCTGTGGATGTAACGATGAATATCGGTTTACTGATTATGAGTATGTGTATTTTAATCATGTTATTCGTCATTAAAACATTCTTCTCTACAGGAAAAATTAAAAGGGCCTAGGGGGGAAAGAAATGTACGGATATTTTAAATTTGAACTGAAACAGTTTTTTACGAATAAGAAAAACTTGGCGATCTATTTTCTCTTGGCATTTGCTGCAATATTTTATGCGTTTAAGATTGCACCTGCCTATGATCCTATTGAAAAGGTCGATCGGGAGGAAATTGAAGCCCGCTATTTAACGCGTCAGGAATTTATTGATGATTTGAGTCAGAGGGATTTAAGGGAAATACATCCGACATCAGTTAGAGCATATTATGATTTTGCTGATATCAACCCGCTGGATAAGGCAAGAATGGATGCTCTTGATGCAAATGATCTGAAAAAGTATGCGGAAGTAACAAGCGCCTGGTATGTTCAAATGAACTATTTGACTTTTTATAATGAACACCTTTTCTATAATGACCGATATTATGTGGCAGACAGGGAATTTGCAAATGTTGAAGGTGCTTTAAATGCGATGGATCAACATTACCGGTACGGTGCTTTTAATAAGGCGAATTACGAGTTGTCGATTGGTGTTTTTGAACAACGTACGGCATTGCAGACGCTTGAGCGACTTCTGAAAGGCCCGCTTCCTTTAATATTAATTATTTGTACCTTATTACTGGCGATCGATATTGTGACAAAGGATCGTCGTCACCCTTCTTTGCTGAAAGGTTTTCCGATTGCCGACTGGAAGAAGCTGCTCGTGAAAACAGGTGTTGCTTTTATCGGCAGTATCACTTTATTCGTTCCTTTACTTATTGGTTTTATGATAATCGGAGTTCAATCAGGTTTCGGCCATCTTAAACTGCCATCACCCGAGTATGCTTTTAATTTCTTGCAATGGGGGAATGAGAGTTTAGCTAATATGATGACATTGGGCATGTTTTTGGGCCGCTCTTTATCGTTGCTGATTTTATGGTTCATCGTCATTATCAATGTTATGGTTTTAAGCAGTGTACTGTTCCGACAAGAAATGGTGAACTTGGCGGCGGGACTATTCGTCATTTTTGGCGAAAAGTTTTATATGAACCGCGGTATCGGATATTTTTGGGAAGTGGAAAAAGTTCCTGCGACGTATATCCATGTCGGAAAAGTTGTGTCCAGTTATCAGAACTATTATTTAGGAAGTGAGAATGTAGATTATCAACTTGGTCTGCTGTTATTGTCATTATGCGCTGCCGTAATATTGGTGATTACGCTGCTCATTTCACTTATTAAACGTTTCAAGCTTATAAAATAGGGGGGATAACGAATGATTGCTATTGAAAATATTACCGTTCAGTTTGCAGATAAAAAAGTGCTCAACGATATTTCGATCAAGTTTGAACAAGGCGAAATGATCGGTCTAGTGGCACCAAATGGAACCGGGAAATCTACTTTGATGAATGTCATTATGAACTATTTGCCGCCAACAAGCGGGAAAGTTTCGTTTAACGGCAATCTTAGCTATTCGAGTAAATCAAACGAGGTGAAAATTCACGAGTTTGTGTCGATGATGCCGGATCAAAGTGATTTATATAACCATTTAAGCGGTCGTGCCCATTTAAAAATGTTCGCAACGATGTGGAAGTCCGATCCGAAACTGATCGACGAAACAATTGAAGCGCTGAATATGGGCCATTATGTAAATAAAAAAACCGGTACATACTCACTCGGCATGCGTCAGCGTCTATGTTTTGCAATGCAGATTGTAGCGAACACAGAAATAATGATGATGGACGAAGTAATGAACGGGCTCGACCCGAATAATATTGAAATCATTTCAAAGATTTTAATGAAGAAAAAAGCCGAGGGAAAAATGATCATTATCGCATCGCACTTGCTCGATAATCTGGAAAAGTACGCCGACCGTATTTTCCTGTTCAATGGAGGCAAACTGGTCGATACGAATGAAATTATTGAAGGGTTCAGCCAGGCGAAGATCAAAACAGTACGGGTAAAAAATATGGAAGAATCCGTTAAAGCGCTGCTTAAGGAGAAATATCCGCTAATTGAGCAGCAAACACTCGTTACAGATATGACACTGCTGCATCTTCCTAGTTCGGAACCGATGCTGTTAAGCGATCTAACTGAATTTTTGGTGGATAACAATGTAATGGATTTTGCGTTTGGTAAAGTGACATTGAATGATTTGTATGCCCTTTACTATCATGAAGTTGTATAGAAAACTAACGAAAACGCCATTCTTATTTAGGGAATGGCGTTTTTATCGTATGAATAAGGGGATTTTGTATCAAAGTAAAGTGTATTTGATACTTTTATTAATGCAATGGGTGGTGCAGATGCAATGGTGGAGGGATGAGCCAGCCTTTTGATTTGTTTAGGCGTAATAATTTTGCCCCAAGCTGTGCCTTAGCTGTATGGAATTGACCATACATCATTCCGATATCTTCTCGCATTGTCATACCCATAGCCTGACTGCAAGCAACTAAACCGGCAGCGACATCTACAGATAATGCTGCACTTATTTCAGGATCATTGAATCTTGCTCCTGGCGGGATGTTTTCAATTCGTGCTTCAGGACGTTCTGGTGGTGCAGGAGGAAGTCCAACTCCATTTAATTTAAGGATTTTTTCTAATTGTTTAACTTCTTCTCGAGCAAATTGAACAAAGTCTTCAATTATTTTTTTCAAGTCGTGGTCACCGGCATGATTATAAAAAGTCTGATACCCGGCAATCATACTGTAACCTGCTGCTAAACTTGACCAAATGTTAAAAACTTCTCCATAATGTAACGGTTCATCTTTTGGGTTACCCGTTAAAATTCCCATCATTACACTTCCTTTCAAAATTAGGTGGATTTCATACAACGGTAGTATGAGCAATTAAAGTGTTTTAATTCATTAATAAATGAGAAAAAAATAATGCACGTTACCTGATTTTGAATGGTGAAGCGAACAATTCACTAATAGATTGAATAGATCCGCTTAATTTATAAATGACAAAAAAGTAAGACGCTTGCTAATGAATAAAATAGCAAACGCCTTACTTGAATTGATTTTTATGTATAAAGTGGTAATTCAATCAGTAACGAATAGTGTTGAAGTAAACAGGATTTACTTCAACTCGTTAATGATATAAAGCTAATTTTATAAATCAGTTAGTAGGACCTTGAACTCGTTTAAAAATATCTTTTTCGATCTCTTCTTTTGGCTTTTTAAGCGCAATTTCCAACACATCTAATATAATAGTTGAGAGTTGCTGTAAAATTTGGGAGTCTTGAGATGTAATTTTTTTCTCGTCTTTTTGTAATTCCAAATCTTTTCGTAGGAGTGTATTCATTAACTGGGCAGCTTCTAGATGATTATTCGCACTTAAGATTTCTGCGTGATTTCTTTGACGGTTTGTACTACGGTCATTCCATTCGCTTGGTTCATTCGAAAAACAATCCATAATTTGAACAGCTTCATCATAGCTCAATATTTTTTCAAGTTGTGAGTTTTTACTCTCAACAGGATGATACAGTGTTACTCCAGGTCTAATTTTAGATTGCATAACATAGTAAAGCATAGGTTCACCTGTGAAGTTTTGTTCTACAATACCATCAATCTGGCAAATTCCATGGGATTTATAAAACGTTAAGTCACCAATTTTATACATATATACGCCTCCGGACAAAGTTATACTTTTTATAATAAAGTATTCTACCATTTAAGTCAACTAAGTTGACTTAAATGCCCTATTAGTATCATGAACTTGAATTAATATATTAGCTTTAGTATGATGCTTGAGACTATTTAAGAATTATGTTGATAGAAAGAAGGGGGAGAAGCAATGATTGACTTTATAGAATTATTGTATCGCCAACATAAACAGTTACGCCAAAAGGCAGAAATTATGTGGAATGAAAATAATGACCTTCATATAACGAGTTCGGAATGGTTTGTACTGAAAAACATATATGAGGGCTATGTAACGGTACCCGAATTAGTGAAACAGTTAGACATTTCAAAGCAAGGGGTTCATAAATTTGTGACTTCCTTACAAGAAAAAGAATTAATTACGACCGAATTAATAAAAGGCTCGAAAGTACAAAAGATGGCTCATTTGACCGAAAAGGGTGTCGTTATTTTTAATGAAAGTAAAAAGATGGAGCTTGAAATAGAAAAGATGGTAAGGAATACGATCGGGGATAAAGAATATGAACTGCTGCTGGAAATGCTCAAAAAGCCGCTCCTTAAAGTTTAATTCCGATTATTTCAAACTGAAGACAACTGAAAAACCGCACGAAAGAATATTTCCTTCATGCGGTTACTTTAATATGTTTTAAATCTTATTTAAAAGAACCTTCAAATACAATTTCGTTTAAGGGACGTCGACCTGATGGTGTTTCACGTGCCTGTAATTCAGGAGACAGCATTTCTTTATCACCTTTGTAGCCAATTGCTATTGCTAAATGCACATCAAACGTATCCGGAATGTTAAATGCTTCTTTTGCTACATCTTTATGAATACCGCTCATTGGGTGTGTGATTAAACCTTCCTTCGCTGCCTGAAGTGACAGGAAGCCCCATGCTGTCCCTGCATCAAACTCATGTGAGCCCTTTGTATTGTCAGAAACGACTAATACTAAAACAGGTGCACGTTTTGCCCATACTAAGTTACCTTCCACTAATACGGGATGGAATTTTGCTAAATCCTCTTCTGTTTTCGCTACGATAAAACGCCAAGGTTGGTTGTTGCCTGCTGAAGGGGCCCATCGCGCTGCTTCGAATAGACGGTTTAATACATCTTCGGCAACAGGTGTGTCTGCATAGGCGCGTGGTGACCAACGATTTAAAAATACTTCAGAAATGTCGTGTTCCGCTGTTCGAAATTCTTTTGCTTGTAATACCATGAAATAAATCCTCCTAGTTCTATGTAATACATCTCCTATATTAACCAACACTAAAATATAATTGCAAACAAAATGCTTACAAAAAGTAAGTAAATGATTTTTGGTTAGTTAATGTGGATAAATAGCAAAAATATGCGTCTATCCATAAATAATTGATGAAGCAGATAAAATTGAGTTTATAGTAGACAAATACGTTTTTTTGCTATATACTAAGGTCAATGAGATAGTTATAAGACATTAAATTCACCTATTACAAAAAGTATTTCGTGGTTTAGTTGGTACTTTTTGTAATATGTGAATTTTTTTCTTTTTGAAGAATTGCGATCTTATTAAATTTAATTAATTGGAGGTCATTTAAATGACACAAGGTACAGTAAAATGGTTTAACTCAGAAAAAGGTTTCGGTTTCATCGAAGTTGAAGGCGGTTCTGACGTATTCGCTCACTTCTCAGCTATTCAAGGTGAAGGTTTCAAAACTCTTGAAGAAGGTCAAAAAGTTGAGTTTTCAGTAGAAGACGGTCAACGTGGACCACAAGCTACAAACATCGTAAAACTTTAATTTTAATGATGTAACGATATAAGAGGGATCCTTTCATTAGGATCCCTCTTTTTTAATTATATTTTAGACAAAAAATAAAGCAGTTCAAATTTATGGGGAAGTAAAATTTGAACTGCTATTAATTTTGCTTATTTTTTAAAGTTTAGCCGACTAAGTTATGTTTGACTACTTCATAAGCTTGGCAAATATTTTTGTAAGCATCTTTATGCTCAGCAATCATTTCAACTGCAATTTCATATAAGTCAGAGGAGTCTGTTGTAACTAAATCGTTTAGTACTGCAGCTTCCATTTTTTCTACATATGATAAAATTTCTGTATTCATCATTTCATCTCCGAATCTGTTTGTTGTTACTCTTAATATACAGTAAACAGACGTCTGACTTCAAAGGGGATGGGGGTGAAAAAGGGTAAAACTTTTAAAGTTTGACGATAAAATGAACTCAACAAATTTTAGCTCTTTGAAAGCGTTTTTCTAATAATTATCTAAATATTACATAAAAAACTGTTTCAAAAGAGTTCTTCTGAAACAGTTTTTTAACATCTATAGGTTTATTACATCGGAAAACACGGCATCCATACCAAGTGATTCCATTTGCCGGGCTATTGCTGCATCATTTACTGTATAAGTTCTGACGACCATTCCGTTTTTAATTGCTTGCTGAACAATTGAGCGCATCCCGTAGTAATAGGGGATATGTATCGCATCAGCACCTAGCTTCTCTACATATTCTTCTAAATTTACGATAAGCGAAGCGAATAGCAGTGCGGTTTTCACATTTGGCATGATTTGCTGGAAACGCGCAATGCTTTCATGATTGAATGAAGAAATAATAACACGGTCTTCTAAATTAAAAGCATGAATTTCATTTGCAATGAGTGGTTCAATCCCGGGGTATTCAAAAATATCAGACTTTATCTCGATATTAATTTGAAAGGGGGTTGATTTAAAAACAGCCAAAGTTTCCGCCAATGTAGGTATTTTTTGACCTGCAAACTCCGGAGTAAACCAGGAGCCATAATCGAATGCTCGCAGCTCTTCCAGTGTCATATCCTTCACATAGCCTTTACCTGTAGATGTACGGTCAATCGATTCATCATGAATAACGACTAACTGGTTGTCCTTTGTTAAATGGACATCAAATTCAACTCCCCAAATATCCATCTTTGCAGCTTCCTGAAAAGCGATCATCGTATTTTCGGGGTACTTGGCACTGTAACCACGGTGAGCGAGAATCTTCATTTCATTCACTTCTCCTATTTTTCGCAAGCAATCCCGCCTTTATCGCGATCACTTTTTTCATTTAATTTGTAAAGCTCTGCTGATACAAAAGGTTTAAATTTTGTTTTGCCGCCTTTATTCGTTGTTTTTGCGTCTTTCGCAACGCCGCCCTTATAATTCTTATTTAATTCTGTGCAGTTTTTATAAGCGACTGCTTTTGTTTTTGTAGCTGCCTCTGCTTCTATTGCCGTAAACGAGAAACCGCTAATTAAAACAGCTCCCATTAATAATCCCGAAATATACTTTTTCACTGAAAAAAACCTCCACAAACAGTATTTTCCAGTATTTTACCATAAAAAAAAGCGAATTCACAAGGGAGGTAGTGAATTCGCTTTGGACTAACCCATAATATTATAACCGCTATCGATATAAATCGTTTCGCCTGTCACACCGCGGGATAGATGGCTTAACATCACAATTGTCATGTCAGCTACTTCTTCCTGATTTGTGTTGCGTTTTAACGGAGAAGTTTCTTCGATTTTATGCAGGATCTGGTTGAAGCTTGGAACACCTTTTGCTGCCAATGTACGGATCGCACCAGCAGAAATGGCATTTACACGAATATTATCCGCACCGACATCTGCTGCTAAATAGCGCATTGATGCTTCCAATGCGGCTTTCGCAACGCCCATTACATTGTAACCATCAAGAACACGCTGTGCACCTAAATAAGACATCGTAACGATAGAACCACCTTCAGTCATATAAGGTTTTGCAGCTTTTGTTACAGCAATCAGCGAATAGGCACTTGTATCTTGTGCAAAGGCATAGCCATCGCGTGTTGTTTCGACGAATCGATTGTGCAGGTCTTCGGCATGTGCGAAGGCAACAGAGTGGATAATGCCATGAATTACTTTAAATTGCTCACCGATTTGATTGAAGGCTTTTTCAATGCTTTCGTCACTGTTTACGTCACATTCAATAACTGTTGCATTGTGCTCTTCGTAATTTGTTAAAAGCTTTTCGATTTTCCCTTTTGAACGTTCTTTGCGATATGTGAAAATAACATTTGCTCCGACATCAAATAGTCGTTTTGCGATGCCCCAAGCAATACTGCGCTCATTGGCAACACCCATTACGACAATATTTTTCCCTTTTAATTGCAATAAATCCATAACGACACCCCTAAAATGATTAGTTAATATTAGTACCTACTACTAATATTAACTATAACATCTCGATTATAGATTCGCAATGAGAAAAAAGAGCAAAATAAAAAACGACCCTTTGAAAGGAATCGTTTCGTATGTTTGTATACTATTCGAATTTTAATGAGTCGCCGTCAAATGTTTCATCTGCAACTTTAATAGAGTCTGTTGGACAGCCTTCAAATGCATCTTGCATATCTTCTAGTAGATCTTCTGGAACTTCAGCAGTACCCATGTTATCATCTAAAATAACGAAAGCGATTCCTTCATCATCATAATCATAAATATCCGGTGCAGCAGCGCCACAAGCGCCACAAGCGATACAAGTATCTTTATCTACGATAGTATATTTTGGCATTGTTACCTCTCCTTTATCCGTTCGTTTCCATAAAGCTCTTACTTATTCTAATGGTGTTTTCGGCACTTTTCAACCTAATACTACGAAAATGAGGGATTTGATATGCTAATCCAACAAATTCTTTTAAAAATTTTACATACTTTTCAGCAGGAACGGACAGTTTCAGCCGCCTATCATTTATTGAAAGGAAAGCGGTCAGGGCAGACAATTCATGATGTGGGACTCTTTAATTTATATTCCTACTTTGGGCTGCTCCCAAAACTAGCTCGTCATAAATTTGATGAGCAAATTGATCTCATGTTTGCCAAGAATATTATTATAATAGAGGAAAACGGTTTTTATACAATGACCGAACAAGGAAAACAACTTGCTTCACAACCTGTGCCTCTTTCTTTTGATGGCTGGCATTACCGTGGCAATGAGCACGTGTTTTACGGCAGGCTTTCGCTTATTATCCAAAGTCTGTCACATCAGCTCCATCATAAAAAAGCGTTTATACCGATTGAAAAAAATGAACAGACACAGCAATGGGTACGTCAATTTTTAGTGCGTCACCATTATCAGAACGGCTTGCTGCAACAAGCAATTTACACTGAAATGACGGCAAGTTTATCCGAAATTGCAATCGAAGAAAACATGAAAGATATACTCATGTATCGATTAACCGGCTATAATGAACCGGGATTTACGTGGCAGCAACTTGCATTTGGCTATAATATGCAGGAAATGGATGTTCAACTGCACTATATAAGCGCATTGCATACTTGGTTGAACGAATTGTACCGTGAAAAAACAAAATACCCGATATTAAATGAAATTATGCAAAATATTCGTGTGGAAGTAGTGTTGACTGCTTCGGCAAACTCAACCGCCCAGTTATACAGAGCGGGGAGAACATTGGAAGAAATCAGCCATATTCGTCGATTGAAAATGAGTACGATTGAAGATCATATTGTCGAACTGGCTATGAATGAACCAAACTTTTCGATTGAGCCATTTGTAACAAGTGAAGAACAAAAACAAATTCTGGATGCAGTTGAAGACTATGATACAAAACGATTAAAAACATTGAAGGAATTAATGCCGCAGCTAAGCTATTTCCAACTTCGGCTAACGTTGGCGAAAGGAGCGACCCCTACATGAATTTACAAAGTGCCTTAAAGCAACATTTTGGATATGATGCATTCCGGCCAGGGCAAGAAGAGATCATTAAAAATATAATGGCTGGCAAGGATGTTGTTGCCATTTTACCGACCGGCATGGGGAAATCCCTTTGTTACCAGCTGCCGGGCTATTTATTTCAAAAACCGGTTCTTATTGTGTCGCCGCTTTTATCGCTTATGCAAGACCAGGTCGATCAATTAAAGCAAATGGGAGAAAAACGGGTTGTGGCATTGAATTCCTTTTTAACTCCAGACCAGAAAAGATATGCCCTTCACTATTTGGAAGAGTACCGGTTTATTTTCGTATCTCCTGAAATGCTGTTGCAGCCTCAAGTAAAGGCGAGAATCCAGGGAATGGAACTTTCGTTAATTGTTGCGGATGAAGCACATTGTATTTCACAGTGGGGATTTGATTTTCGTCCGGACTATTTAAGGATTGGCGAAATATTATCGGAATCGAAGCGTCCGCCTATACTTGCGTTATCAGCGACAGCAACAGATACGGTTTTGGCGGATATCCAATCCTATTTAAAAATGAATTCACCTTTTCACTATATGCACGCTGTAAACAGGGGAAATATTCATCTAGTTAAAAAGCTGTTCTCAGAGCGTGAGGAAAAGATTGAATGGATTATTGAGCATGTTAAAAATACTGCCGGCCCGGGCATAATTTATACGCAATCCCGGTCAAAAGCAGAGACGATCAGTTTACAGCTTCTACAGCAAAATATTTCGGCGGCAGCTTATCATGCAGGGAAGGAAGCGCAGGACCGTCAGTTTATACAGCAGCAATTTTTAGCCGGTCAGCTTGAATGGATTGTTGCGACAAATGCATTTGGTATGGGTGTCCACAAAGAGAACGTCCGTCAAGTCATTCATGAAACAATGCCTGCAACGTTGTCTAATTATATGCAGGAAATTGGGCGGGCAGGTCGCGATGGCAAAAAAGCAGTTGCGTTTTTGTTATATTGTGATGGTGATGAGCAATTTGCAAAATTTATCGCGTCAGAAGATTTGCCTAAAAATATACATGTGGACCGCTTCACAGAAGTGATAGCTGCCGGGGAACAGCCGCAGTCATTACTTGCAAACGGTGAAATGTCGGAAGTGGTTTTCCGTGTTTTAAGTTATTGGCTGGCGCGCGAATCAGCCGAGGAAGTAAAGAACCGGATGCTGAATTTACAGATTAAGAAATTTGAAGAAGTTCAGCTTGTATTAAAGCTTATTGAACATTCGGATTGTATGCGAAAACAAGTCGTTCGGTACTTTGGTCAGCAATTAACGAAGCAGCAGGAAAATTGCTGTTCCAACTGTGGAATCGACCTGTCTCAGCTTGTTGAAGAGAGAGATCTTTCAAAAACTATGATTAAAATGACAAATTGGCAACACCGTCTCAAGAAAATATTGTTAATAAACTCTTAATCTACTATCGAACCGTTTACTTTTATGTAGAAATTGGTCATAATAAAGTTATAATTTTTAGTAGTTGGAGGGGTGCAGGCCATGACAAAAGAAGATTACCGGGAGAAGGTAGAGGAGCATCGTCAAGAGATTGACCTACATAACGAGTCAGGTACAAAAATGTCACGTGTTAGCCGACATCGAAAGAAAAACGGAAAAAAACAAACAAGTCCAATTATGACGGTTTTAACAGTTGTCTTAATTTTTATTCCATTAGTTATTTTAGCTTATGTGTGGCTGATCTATGAACCGAACACATCTGCAAGTGAAAACGTAAATGTGGATAAGAAGGACGACTTAGTAGTGGAGATTCAAAAACAGGATCCAAAAACACAGCCATCTGCTACTGACGATGACGAAGAAAAAGAAGAAACAAATGATGACAATACGGACGAAGTGGATGAGGCTAAAGCTAAAGCAGAAAAAGAAAAACTAGCTGCTGAAGAAGCGAAAAAAGCGGAAGCACGAATCGCAAAAGAAAAAGCTGAAAAAGAAGCAGCGGAAATAAAAAAGGCGGAAGAAGCACAGAAGGCAGCAGCGGCTAAAGCTAAAGAGCAGGAAGCGAAGAAAAAAGCTGCTCAGGAAGCGGCTAAAGCACAGCAAAAAACACATACTGTACAATCGACTGACAATTTATACCGCATTGCATTAAAGTACTACGGTAATGGTAGTCCTGAATATGTTAATAAAATAAAAGCTGCCAACAATTTATCATCCGACAGTATTTCAACAGGGCAGGTTTTAGTAATTGTTCCATAATTTTTTCTAACTTGTATAACGACTAGTAAAAAGACGAACCGTTCCGGCTCTCGTCTTTTTCTTTATGAAAGAAATTTATTATTTTAGCAAACTTAATAATACTGCGTAAAATAGTGGTTATCAAAACATTAATTCAGGCTATTGTATAATTAGTCTTTTTTGAATTGGAGGACCGTGTATGGTCATAATAAGTATTATCGGAATCGCCTGTATTTCAGTGCTTCTCTATATGTATAAAGAAGCCCATGAAAATAATATCCGGTCACATGAAGTGAAAGCAAATGGCGATAGTGAAACAATCCGACTATTTTTTATATCGGATACGCATGCGCGCAAAATTAATGAGGCGATGATTGATTCGATTGATCAAAATATACAGGCTGTCCTCATAGGGGGAGATTTTGTCGATTGTCGGACTTCTGAAGAAACATTGCTTCATAATATACGTATGCTCAAAAAACTTGGTCCTACCTATTTTATATGGGGGAATAATGATATTGAATTCGGTGAACGAAAGCTGCGTCAACTGCTGGAAGACCATCATATTCAAATTATAGAGAATGGGTCAATCAAGCTCGAAGGCAAAAATAATATGTCAGTCAGCGCGGTTTCATATCGTCCCGGGGATCAGAATATCCAGCGTGCAATCGTGCAATGCGAAGAAAAGAACACAGTTTTCATTGCACACAATCCGGAGTTGTTCGGCAAAGTGCATAGGGAGTTTCAGCCACTGCTCAGTATTGGGGCACATTTACATGGCGGACAAATTCGCCTTGGGAAATTTGGACTGCAGCCACACGGATATTTTAAAAAAATCAAAAACCGCTATGAACTTGTCAGTAACGGGTATGGTACGACTCTTGTCCCGTTGCGCCTCTGCGCTAAGCCTGAAAGTCATATTATTACAATAAAATTTGAGCAAGATGTATTGAAATGAGGAAATAGGATTTATAGGAATTGGAATAAGGAGATGTTAGTATGCAAAAGGTAGAAGCAATCATTGTTGGTGGAGGTCCTTGTGGATTAGCTGCAGCGATTGAACTACAAAATATCGGATTGTCGCCAATCATTATCGAAAAAGGTAATATTGTCAATGCGATTTACAATTATCCGACACATCAGACTTTTTTTAGTACGAGTGAAAAGCTGGCAATCGGTGATGTGCCATTTATTATTGAGCAACGAAAACCGAAACGCAATCAGGCACTTGTCTATTATCGCGAAGTGGTGAAGGCAAAAAAACTTCATGTTAATCGTTTTGAATCAGTAAAAAGTGTTAAAAAGACGGACGGTTTATTTCATGTGCAGACAGATAAAGAAAGCTATGAAACACCGTACGTAGTCATTGCAACCGGCTATTACGATCATCCGAACTATTTGAATATACCGGGGGAAAACTTGCCTAAAGTCCATCATTATTTTAAAGAAGGACACCCGTTTTTCGATTTGAATGTGCTTGTAATCGGCGGTAAAAACTCTGCAATCGATGCAGCATTGGAGCTCAATAAGGCAGGTGCACATGTGACAGTCATTTATCGGGGCAATGATTATTCCCCAAGCATTAAGCCTTGGGTATTGCCGGAATTTTTAGGTCTTGTCCGAGAAGGCGAAATTACAATGCACTTTAATACAGAAGTAAAAGAAATTAAAGAAAACGAAGTCATTGTCGAAATTGAGGGACAAACACAAACAATCGCTAATGATGTCGTATTTGCAATGACCGGTTATCATCCTGATCATCGCTTTATCCGTGAAATGGGCGTCGAGATTGATGAACAGACAGGAAGACCGACATTTGATCCTGAAACTATGGAAACAAATGTAGAAAATTTATTTATTGCCGGTGTCATTGCTGCAGGAAATAATGCTAATGAAATCTTTATAGAAAACGGCCGCTTTCATGGGAATATGATCGCTCAAAAAATATCTCGTCAAACTACATAAGGGGTGAATGTTGTGAAGAAAAAAGTAGTGCTGATTACGACAGGTGGAACGATTGCGAGTACACGCAATAAGAAAAACAAACTGGAGTCCGGTAAGCTCGATGGCCAAGCCATTTTATCGATGTGCCAGCTTGAAAATGAGATGGATATTGAATTGATTGATTTATATCAGATTCCATCGATGCATATGACATTCGAAAATTTAAATCTACTGAATCAAACGGTCAAAAATGTATTTAAAGATCAAACGGTGAGCGGAATTGTCATTACACATGGTACGGACAGTTTAGAGGAGACGGCCTACTTTTTAGAGCTGACAATTCATGACGAACGTCCGGTAATTGTAACAGGTTCACAAAAATCACCTGGCGATATTGGTACAGATGTTTATTCCAATCTGCGTAACTCCTTATTGGTTGCTTCAAATGAAGAGGCAAAAAATATTGGGGTGTGCGTTGTCTTTAATGAAAAAATCATTCATTCCAAATACGTAAAAAAAATGCACTCATCAAGCATTAACGGTTTTGGTTCAATCGGCTACGGGATGCTGGGTTTTATCGATAATGATGAGGTCATCATTTATCAGAAGCCAACCCATAAAGAAGTATACGAAAAAAAAGAAAGCTATCCTGCTGTTGAAATTGTATTTGCCTATTTAGGGGCAAGCTCTATTATTTTGGACGCCCTCTACGAAGCAAATGTTGAAGGTGTGGTGCTAGTCGGTGCCGGCCGAGGACAAGTTGCCCCGAAAATGATGGATGCGATCGAAAAGCTTTGTCAAAAAGGAACGAAAGTTGTATTAACCACTTCGACTGAAGAGGGACGTGTTTTCCCGACATACGATTATTACAGTAGTGCAAATTACTTGAAAGATACCGGTGTCATTATGGGCGGGGACTTTGATCCGAAGAAAGCACGTCTGAAGCTCCTGTTGATGATTGCAAACGGTAATACGGATTTTGATACATTTATGCATTAATTATAAAAACTCGGCAGTAAATTAGCCGAGTTTTTATATTTTCTAGACAAATATTGGGTATGCTACACTGCTATGAAAAAAATAGTGCTATACTAATTAAGAGTCGAGAATCGAAAGGAGCCGGCATGATGTTTATACTTTTATCAGCAGCGATTGCGCCGGGTTTAGCCCTTTTAAGCTACTTTTATTTACGCAATGAGATGGATACCGAGCCACGGCGTACACTTATGCATTCTTTCATATATGGCGGGGTTATTACATTCCCCGTTTTATTTATACAGTTCGTAATTAAAGAAGAACAGACATTTTCGAATCCCTTTTTTATCAATGCTGTATTTACCAGTTCGATAGAAGAATTCGTAAAATGGCTCATTATTTTAGCGGTAATTTTACGTCATTTTGAGTTTGACGATCCGTATGACGGTATTTTGTATGGTGCAGCAGTTTCATTGGGCTTTGCTACTGTGGAAAACGTCCTCTATTTATTATCATTCGGAATTGATCAAGCTTTTATGCGAGCGTTATTGCCGGTATCGAGTCATGCACTGTTCGGTGTAGTAATGGGTTACTATTACGGAAAAGGGAAGTTTTCAAGTGACGAAATACAGAAGAAATACATTGCGCTTGCCCTCTTTGCTCCTATAGGACTTCATATTATGTATAATTCAATTTTAATGTTAGAAGAATACTTTATGTATGCGATGCTGCCGTTTATGTTGTTTTTATGGACTTTTGCATTGCGCAAAGTAAAGCAGGCACACGAACATCTAATTGAACATTTATCCCGCAGCAATCATTTATAAAAGGTTTGTTACAAATATTTTTGTAGCAAACCTTTTTCTATGTAAAAAACGGATTAGCAAACTCAAAATAAGTGAAGAAAATATTTTCTATAGACATAAAAAAGCAACTTTACAATGTATAAACTTTTCAATTTTCTCCATCCTACTGAAAAAGGAGTGGAAATGGCAGTGAAAAAAATCGTCTTGTTCGTATTCATTATATCAAGTAGTTTTGTAAGTCATACATTTGCATTTTCAGGTCAGGATGTGCAGCGAGGTGCATTTGGTGACGATGTAATTGAGTTACAGGCACGACTTCAATATTTAAGTTTCTATAATGGAAAAATTGACGGGAAATTTGGTTACGGAACGTATTGGGCACTTCGTAATTTCCAGGAGCAGTACGGACTACCTGTAGACGGGATTGCCGGAAGGTCGACAAAGGAAAAGCTAGAGAATAATTCGGATTTTGATAAAGCATGGGTTCATAAACAAATCAATGCAGGGAACAGCTTTACGTATTATGGCGGAATAGCGTTGGAAAATCAGGTGAAAAAAAGCGGGAATGGCGGTAAAAGTGCAAATGATACAACCTCCATGCAGCTTCCGCCAGGCTACACAGATCAGGACTTGCAAATTTTAGCGAATGCAGTATACGGGGAAGCACGAGGCGAGCCGTATGAAGGACAAGTTGCTGTTGCAGCAGTAATTTTGAATCGTCTGGAATCCCCGGAATTTCCGGATACGATTTCGGAAATTATTTTCCAGCCATTAGCTTTCACAGCGGTTGCGGACGGCCAGATTTGGCTTACACCAAATGAACGTGCCAAACAGGCTGTATTAGATGCGATTAACGGCTGGGACCCATCCGAGAATGCTTTGTATTATTTTAATCCTGTTACAGCGACAAGTGATTGGATTTGGTCTAGACCTCAAATCAAACAAATTGGTGAGCATATTTTCTGCTTATAGGCGGGGGTAAAACATGAAAAAATTTGCATATTTATTAGGTTTATTTGTCGTCATATTAGCCTTTGTTTCCTTTGATCTATTTACACAAAATAAGGATTTGGAGCGAGCTGTATATGCTACCCAGTCAAGGGACCTTTCGGCAGCGACTGAAAAATTATCGACATTGCATACAGCGGTGGAACAATCTTTACTTTTTCAGGATGAAAAAGCTTTAAATAATGAATTGGACTCAATCTGGAGGATGAGCAGTGATTTAAGAAAAACTGTCGCGAATTTACCGATCCAGGCAGAAGTACAAAATGAATGGATGCGTTATTTAGGAAAAATCGGTGATAATGCAAAACAAGCGGCCGCTACAGGAGACTATGAAAATTGGCAAAATAAAATGGGAACGGTTGCTTCCAATTTACATGCATTCGCTGAGGAATGGAATATTGCGACTGTTGCATTTTATGAAAACGATGGCAATTTAAAAAAATGGTCAACGAATCATACGACAAATCTTAAAGATTCGCCATTTATGAACGTATCGAAACAATTAAAAACATATAACGAAACCGATTTTCCATTAACAGCGAGTGAATCGGACTATGAGAAAAAGCGGGAATTACAGCATTTAAAAGATAAAAAAATTACGAAGAACGAAGCCATTCAAAAATTTAAAAACTTTTTCCCGAATATTGATGATTCGATTGTAACGGTTACGAAAAGCAGTGATGATGCACCATATCCGTTCTATCATATTCAATTTATCCACGGTTCAAAAATCGGTTATGCCGACATAACAGAAAATGGCGGTCATCTTCTTTCGTTCCTGTTAGAACGGCCGGTTAAAAAAGATGCTCGTTCACATGAAGAAATTTTAAACACTGCAAAAAGCTTTATGAATAAAGTGGGATACACGGATGTGAAGCTTTCAGAATCACGAGAAAATCACGAAGCATGGCATCTTGTGTTTACGAGAGTGCATGGAGATGATGAAGCTTTAATTTACCCGGATAGTATTCAAGTGAAAATTGCGAAGGATAATGCGGAGATTTTAGGTGTCAACGCAATGGAATATATTCAGGAAGAAAAAATTAAAGAGCAAAGCGAAGTGCCGATCGATTGGGATAAATTTTTTGCTGATCATGTAGGTGTTGAACAAGTGCAAAAAATTTATACGGGCAATGGAAATCTGGAACTTCGTAAATGCTATGAAGTTATTGCAAGGCTCGACAATAAGACGCAGGATACGTATCGTGTTGTAATTGATGCAGAAACACATGAAGTAATTAAAAACGAAAAAGTGTTTTAGTGCCATGTATCAGGTACAACGTCCAGCAAAATTAATTGTAAAAATATAGCTATATTCACATTCCTATGAGATAATAAAGTATCAATAATTTCTTATGGGGAGAGGCAAATGGAACTAAAAATTGGAACGCAACTAACGCTGGAGCCAACCTATACGGAAAGGGTCGAAAAATTTAAATGTCGTGTTGTCGATCGACAAGACAATATGATTTTTATCGATTATCCAATTAATACGGCAACTAAAAAAATCGCTTTTTTAATAGATGGCGCACAATTCCGTGCAACATTCAGTACGGAAAAAAGAGAAAGTTTCTGCTTTAATACAGAAGTTTTAGGACGTAAAGGCGGCAATGTTCAGATGATACTGCTTGCGTGTCCACCTGCTGTAGAATTTATTAAAATCCAGCGACGCGAATATGTTCGTGTAGAAACACCTGTAGATATTGCCATTGAACATGACGGACGGAAATTTCAGTTTGCGGCCGAAGACATTAGCGCTGGGGGAACATTAATTCATATCAAGTCACCCGTCAATTTTACTGACGGTGATACTGTTAAGGCTTTTGTCGTCCTGCCATTTGTAAATGGTGAAATTCGCTATGTCGAAACAGATGCGAGAGTCGTGAACATGTTCGAACGTAATGAAATGACGATGGCATCATTGAACTTCACGGATACGGATGATTATGATAAGCAGCAAATTGTCCGTTTCTGCTTCGAACGACAAGTAATGATCCGCAAAAAAGAAATGAATGAATTATAAGCGAGATTGGCTAGAACTTTGATTAGAAAGAATGCTTAAATAGAAAACGGATATTTTTACACACAGAAAAAAATGCCATTTTTCCCCGAGAAAAATGGCATTTTTGCATTATGTGCCAGCCTGTTTTAAATAACTAATACGAATGTGTTGGAAGACGGTCCGGATTGTATGGAGGGGCAGCTTTTTTTCAAAAAAATATAGCGTAAAGAAGGTAATATTTTTTTCGGTTATGATACAATAGCAACGGAAAGTAGGGAGTTAATTATGATGAAAAAAATTCAAATTGCAATTGATGGTCCTGCAGGTGCGGGGAAAAGTACCATTGCAAAAATTGTAGCCGAAGCACTTCGATTTACATATATCGACACAGGTGCAATGTATCGGGCAGTGACGTATAAAGCGATGAAAGAAAACATACAATTACATGACGCAGAAGCGATTGAAAAAATGCTGCAAGAAACGGCGATTACATTAAAACCGTCGGAGCAGGGACAACTCGTTTTTGTGGATGGACAAGATGTGTCACAGGCTATACGTTCAAATGAAGTTACGGCAAATGTTTCAGAAGTTGCAGCACATGCAAATATTCGTGAAATCCTAGTAGCGATGCAGCAAAAGCTGGCTGCGGACGGCGGGGTTGTCATGGATGGACGTGATATTGCAACACATGTATTAAAAGATGCAGAGCTTAAAATCTACATGTCTGCAACAGTTGAAGAACGTGCACATCGACGCTTCCTGGATAATGAACGCCGCGGTATTCCTTCAACAATCGAATCATTACAGAAGGAAATTGCACTGCGGGACAAGCTTGATAGTGAACGTGAAGCTTCACCGCTCATCCAAGCAGAAGATGCTTTATTTTTAGATACGACGCATTTATCAATTGATGAAGCAGCGCAGGAAATTTTGAAATTAGCGCAGCAAAAAATGCAGTAAACGCTATTAAAAAATGAAGCTAACGTACGAAATTTCTGAAAATAAAGGGTTATTTTTTGTCTTTGTAGAACTTATCGAATAAAATAAAAGTGGAATACGCGAAGGAGGGCTACATATGTCTGAGGAAATGAATTTAGGGTCAAACCAAAAATTTCAAGAAGGAGATATTGTGAAAGGTGTTGCTGAACAGGTTGAAGAGAAGTCAGTAACGGTTTCGATCGAGGGGGCACCTTTCGACGGGATTATACCTATTAGCGAACTTTCAAGCTTACACATTGAAAAAGCTTCTGATATAGTTTCAGTTGGCGATCAGCTAGAGCTTATGATTACGAAAGTTGAAGAAGAGAATTTTGTATTATCAAAACGCAAAGTAGATGCACTGCACGCGTGGGATGAATTAAAAGCAAAATTCGAATCTGGTGAAGTATTCGAAGCAGAAGTGAAAGATGTTGTGAAAGGCGGACTTGTCGTCGATTTAGGCGTGCGCGGTTTCGTTCCGGCTTCACTCGTTGAAGATTATTTTGTTGAAGATTTTGAGGATTACAAAGGCAAAACTTTACGTTTAAAAATTACAGAGTTAGATAAAGAAAAAGGCCGACTTATTTTATCTCATCGTGCAGTACTAGATGAAGAAAAGGCGTCGAAAAAGCAACAAGTGATTCAAAACATCCATCAGGGTGATATGCTGGAAGGTACTGTTCAGCGCTTGGCGAAATTCGGTGCGTTCATTGATTTGGGCGGCATCGATGGATTAGTCCACATTTCACAAGTAGCGCATGAACATGTTGAAGATATTTCAACGGTATTACAGGAAGGACAATCTGTAACTGTAAAAGTGCTTTCAGTCGATATTCCGAATGAGCGTGTTTCATTATCGATCAAAGATACGCTGCCTGGTCCGTGGACAGACATCGAAGAAAAGGCTTCTAAAGGCGCAATTTTAACGGGTACTGTAAAACGTCTTGTTACATTCGGTGCGTTTGTAGAAGTATTCCCTGGTGTAGAAGGTCTTGTCCATATTTCTCAAATTTCCCACAAGCATATTACCACACCGCATGAAGTCTTAAAAGACGGACAAGAGGTGGAAGTAAAAGTACTTGAGGTGAATGAAGCGGAAAAACGCCTTGCACTAAGCATTAAAGCATTGCAGGAAGATTCAGCGAGCGACGAGGATTTCGATTATGAGCTGCCTGAAGAAAATAAAGGCTTCTCATTCAGCGATGTTATCGGTGATCAGCTAAAAGGATTCAAAAAATAATAGTACGAAAACCGCCCATGTAAGCATTGCTTATATGGGCAATTTTTTGCTTTTGGAGTAGACCGGACGGATTTAGTCAAATTTGGTTGGGATTTAGTCAAAGTTAATTGGAATTTAGTCAATAATCAGGGGTTTTTAGTCAGCGCCGACTTAAATTTAGCCAAACAGCGACTATTCACCAGCAAAATTGAAAATCCTTGCCGATAAAAAACGAAATCGATTTTGAATGTTGTGAAAAAATGATATAATAGTCAAATTCGTGTATAATACGGAAAGACAAGAGTTTGGAAGGATGAAGTACAGATGACAAAACCAGTAATCGCCATCGTAGGACGTCCGAACGTAGGTAAATCGACAATTTTTAACCGAATTGTTGGAGAGCGTGTATCGATCGTGGAAGATATCCCAGGTGTAACACGTGACCGTATTTATAGTTCGGCTGATTGGCTAGCACATGAATTTAATATTATCGACACTGGTGGTATTGAAATTGGGGACGAGCCGTTTTTAGAACAGATTCGCCAGCAAGCGGAAATCGCAATTGATGAGGCGGACGTTATTATTTTCATGACTAATGGACGTGAAGGTGTTACAGCTGCAGATGAGCAAGTAGCAAGAATTTTATATAAAACAAAAAAACCGGTTGTCTTAGCAATTAATAAAATCGATAACCCGGATATGCGTCATATGATTTATGACTTCTATTCATTAGGTTTCGGTGAGCCTTGGCCGATTTCAGGTTCACACGGTTTAGGTTTAGGGGATTTATTGGATGAATGTGCCAAACATTTCCCGCAGCCGGATGAAGAACAATATGATGATGATACGATTAAATTCTCGTTAATCGGGCGTCCGAATGTTGGGAAATCTTCACTTGTGAATGCCTTTTTAGGTCAGGAACGGGTTATTGTTAGTGAAATCCAAGGGACGACACGTGATGCAATTGACTCTCCGTACTCATATGATGGACAAGATTATGTCATCATTGATACTGCGGGTATGCGTAAAAAAGGGAAAGTATATGAATCAACAGAAAAGTATTCGGTACTCCGTGCACTGCGCGCAATTGAACGCTCAGACGTTGTTTTAGTCGTTCTGAATGCTGATGAAGGCATCCAGGAACAGGATAAAAAAATCGCTGGCTACGCACATGAAGCGGGTAAAGCTGTCATTATTGTTGTAAACAAATGGGATGCGATTGAAAAAGACGAGAAAACGATGAATATCTTTACAGAACAAATTCGTGAACATTTCCTGTTTTTAGATTACGCACCGATCATTTTCGTTTCAGCAAAAACGAAACAGCGTGTCCACAATATTTTACCGGTTATTAAGCGTGTTAGTGAAAACCACGCGATGCGTATTCAATCATCAATTTTAAATGAAGTAATTGAAGATTCAATCGCACGTAATCCGGCACCAACAGATAAAGGCAAGCGATTACGTATTTACTATGCAACACAAGTGGCGATTAAACCGCCGACATTTGTTGTATTCGTAAACGAACCAGAAATGATGCACTTCTCATACGAGCGCTTTTTAGAAAACCGTATTCGAGAGACTTTCGACTTTGAAGGAACTCCAATACGCCTAATTACACGTGCTCGTGACTAAATCAATAAAAAGAGCGCTAGTTTATGCAAATGAACTAGCGTTTTTGTTCATAATAGGATTTGACTTGAAGGATAAATTTTCAACAGACTTTAAGTGAAATTGGGGGTTTTTTAATGGAAAATGTAGTAGTTTTAGGAGCAGGTTCCTGGGGAACGGCACTTGCCATTGTTTTGGCTGAAAATGGTCATAATACGCTTATTTGGTCGCATCGCGAAGATCAGGCAGCTGAAATTAATGAACAGCATACAAATAAAAAATATTTGCCGAATACGATTTTGCCAAGCAATTTAAAAGCGACTTCAAATTTGGAAGAGGCTGCAAAACACGGTTCTACTATTGTTATGGCAGTTCCGACAAAAGGGATTCGGGAAGTTTGCGGCAAGATTTCGGACTATTTAACTGAAAAAGCATTATTTGTCCATGTTTCTAAAGGAATTGAACCGGATACATTAATGCGTATTTCAGAGCTGATGAAAGAAAGCCTTGCTGACAATGCAGTAAGTGATATCGTAGTTTTATCAGGTCCTTCTCACGCGGAAGAAGTTGTTTTAAAACATCCGACAACCGTAACGGCTGCTTGCGAAAATTTAGAGGCTGCGGAAAAAGTGCAGGATTTATTTATGAATCAGTATTTGCGTGTTTACACGAATGATGATGTAATTGGCGTTGAAATTGGCGGGGCACTTAAAAACGTCATCGCGCTTGCTGCAGGGATGACGGATGGTCTGGATTTCGGTGATAATGCAAAGGCTGCCTTGATAACACGCGGTCTCGCTGAAATTACACGTCTCGGTGTAAAAATGGGTGGGAATCCATTTACATTTGCGGGACTGACAGGTATGGGTGATTTAATCGTTACATGTACGAGTGTCCATTCCCGAAACTGGCGAGCAGGCAATTTGCTCGGCAAAGGAATGAAGCTTGAACAAGTATTGGATGAGATGGGAATGGTTGTCGAAGGTGTACGTACAACAAAGGCTACATACCAGCTCTCAAAAAAATACGATGTTTCGATGCCGATAACATCAGCGTTGTATGATGTGCTGTTTAATAATATGGAACCGAGAGCGTTAGTCGAATCATTAATGCTGCGTACGAAAAAGAGCGAAATTGATGAGATGAGCTGAACTAGTATATTTTGCGGGATTTCCAATTAATTTAATAATTTGTCACAAATAAGGAGGGATACTTGTATGCCTCCTGTTTTTTTTTACCTGAAAAGGCTATAATTATTAGCGGTATCAACAATAAATAGAAAGGCGGTTTTAATAGTGCAACTTACTTTGCAGCTCATGCATCCACTATCAAATTTACTCTTAAATTCTGCACGTGGCCCATTAGCGAGCATGCATGCGTTAGATGTTATGTGGATTTCTTTTTATTCGATTGGTTTACTGTTAGTATCAATTCTCATTATTACAGCGGTCCGTAAGTGGGTACATAATATGTTTTTGTCATTTATATTAAAATTAGTAGCTTATGTCATGTTTTTTATCGGCACATTGTTAATGGTGCTTGTCGTACTTACATGGCCGAACTAATATAGGGGGAAATACATAGCATGAAATCATCATCAAAGTGGTTTGTTCTTTTATCGTTGGTCGTTTTAGTGCTGACCGGCTGCGGATCAACAACAAATTTTGACCAGTCCAGTTTAAGGCCGGATGTCGATATGCTTGCCGGTGTACAGCGTGCGGTCAATGAATTTCGTGAAGATACAGGGGTCCTTCCGATTAAAACACGTGACCAGGATACAGATATCTTCATTAAATACTTAATCGATTTTGAAAAGCTTGTCCCGAAATATATCGGCTCACCGCCGGCAAATTCCTATGAGAAGGGCGGCATTTTCCAATATATTATTTGGGATCCGGAAGAAAATCCAACTGTAAAGCTCGTCGATTTACGAACACCGGAGCGTATTCGCGAAATTAATATCCGCTTCAAAGGAACAACATATCCGCAATTCAAAGATAAAATAGTTGAGCATGTTTACACGATAAATTTTGAGAATATTGGCTATAAGGAAGATTTAACTGTACAAAGTCCTTATTCGAACAATCAGCTGCCGATTATCGTATCTGCTGAAGGGGATCTGTATGTCGATTATTCAATCGATTTATATACGTATATGAAAGACAATAATATTACAGCAAAACCGGGTGATGACATTCGAGAAATTTTGGTGGAGAACTTCCCGGTTGTTCCTGCTTACTCATTGCCGTACACGGTAGATGAAAACAATGAGCCTGTCATTATGTATGATCCAACCAAAAAAGAAAATTAAATTAAAAAGGTGTGTAAAAAGTTAAATCTTTCTGCACACCTTTTTCATATTTAAAAATGTCAGTACATATAGTGTTTTGATAATGAATACTTCTAATTGGAGAAGATTACGGTATATAAAGGAGGCAATACAATTAGCGAGCATATTTTTCAGCAATTGGCAGAACGTACGAATGGTGATCTTTATATCGGCGTTGTAGGACCTGTTAGGGTAGGGAAATCCACGTTTGTTAAGAAGGTAATGGAAGGCGTGATTTTACCTAATATCGAAAATGCCGAGGACCGTATGCGGGCGATGGATGAACTTCCACAAAGCTCACCTGGACCTACAATTATGACGGCTGAGCCAAAGTTTGTCCCAGCACAGGGAACTACGGTTGCCTTTGGGGAAAGTGCAATACCGTTTCGAGTTAGATTAGTAGATTGTGTAGGCTATGTGATTGATGGTGCAAAAGGCTATGAGGATGAGTCAGGACCGAAGTTTGTGCAAACACCTTGGCATAATGAAGCGATAGCTTTTCAGGAGGCTGCTAAAATCGGTACCGACAAAGTAATTCGGGACCATGCCAATATCGGAATCGTTGTAACAACAGACGGGACAGTAAATGGTATGTCGCGAGCAGCGGTAGAAAAAGCGGAACAGCAAATTATTGATCAGCTTACAGAGATTGGAAAGCCTTTCGTCATTGTGCTCAATAGTACGACACCGCATTCAGCTGAAACATTGCATTTACAGAATGCCTTGGCACAAAAATATGATGTTCCTGTTATTCCGACAGCCATTCAACATATGCAGTTGAATGATGTGATGCTTATTTTGCAAGAAGCGTTATTTGAATTTAATGTAAATGAAATTCAAGTGGAAAAACCGGAATGGTTGGATGTTTTAGATGATACTCACCATTTAAATGAAACATTGGCATTTGCGACGGCGCAATTACAAGATGATGCAATGAAAATCCGTGATGTGGAAGCAGCAAGTCAACTGCTTCGCGAAATAGATTTTGTAGAAAGTTGCACCGTTGAAAATATTGATGCTGGACAGGGGATTGCGACATTACGTGTCAACATTCACAACGATTACTATAAGGAAACGTGTACCGAGTTTCTTGAAAAACCAATCGATACAAAAAAAGAGTGGCTCCTATTTATTAAGGAAGCTTCAGAGGCAAAAGCGGCACAGCGAAGATTCCGCGATGCGATTGAACAAGCGAAGGAACACGGCTATGGCGTCACACTGCCTGCGATGGATGAATTTGATCCGAGCGAGCCGGAGCTGATCGAGCAAAACAATTTCTATGGTGTGCGTATGAAGGCGAAAGCCCCTTCTTATCATATTATCCGAATTGATATGGAAGCGGAATTCTCGCCATTGATCGGATCTGAATTCCATAGTCAGCACTTGCTGAAAGACTTACAGCATGCGTATGAATTTGACCGGCAGGCATTATGGCAAACGCAATTGTTTGGAACACCGCTTCATGAAGTGCTGACGGAAAGTATCCGTTTCAAAATGAAAAGTGTTCCGACACATGCGAAAAACAGAATGCGCCTTATGCTTGAAAGATTAATAAACGAAGGCGAAAGAGGTTTAATCACGTTTATTATCTAACATACTAATTGAATAGGAAGTACCTACGATTACAGGGCTGTTCACTTTTATAGGTGAATTGTCCTGTTATTTTAGGTTTTTTTCAAAAAATGTTGAAATATATACAAAACATGAAGGAATTCAGTTGCGTCGCGGTTTTCTGTATGTTAATCTTTTTACAGGATTTAGATTCATGACCCTTTGAGAGGAGGTGAATGGTGTGAATAAAACAGAATTAGTAAACTCTGTTGCTGAAGCTGCAGGTCTTTCTAAAAAAGACGCTTCTAAAGCAGTTGAAGCTGTATTTGATACAATTCAAGATGCTCTTGCAAAGGGTGACAAAGTACAATTAATCGGTTTTGGTAACTTTGAAGTTCGTGAGCGTGCAGCACGTAAAGGTCGTAACCCACAAACGGGTAAGGAAATCGAAATTGCTGCTTCTAAAGTACCTGCTTTCAAGCCAGGTAAAGCACTTAAGGACGCTGTAAAATAATTCAGTTTCTCGAGGTACATAGAGCAGCTCTCAGTTTAACTGAGAGCTGCTCTTTTTTACGTCTATGCTCAAGCGCAAGCTCCTCCGCACCATTAGGTCCCTCGTGCAAAGTGGTGAAGCGTTTACTTTTGCGTCGGGCCTTCCTAGTTTTGCGGCTCACACGAAGTGAGTCATTGGGGGCATGCCACAAGGAAGTGGCGTTTTGCCCACTCGGAGCTGAACGGGCGCTTATGCGCTTTTGTTCATTTCAGTTGTTTTTACCCAACTATGCTGAAAATAGTATAACTGTTTTGAACTTATGAGCTTTATGTGCTACGATTCAAGAGTGTATTTAACCTTTTTTGCTAAGGTATTATCAACTAGCGAAAAATTTAATATAGAATAAAAATTAATTAGATATAGATTTATATATAATAAACGTTTTGGTTTGTAGGAGGAATTTGTTTCATGTCAAATGTCGATTTAAAAAAGATAGAAGAAGCAGTAAAGATGATTTTGGAAGCAGTTGGGGAAGATGTTGAGCGTGAAGGATTACTGGATACACCAAAACGTGTTTCAAAAATGTATGCGGAAATGTTCAGCGGCTTACAAGAAGATCCGCGTGATTATTTCAGTACGGTATTCCATGAAGATCACGAAGAACTAGTTTTAGTGAAAGATATTCCATTTTATTCAATGTGTGAACATCACTTAGTTCCTTTTTACGGAACAGCCCATATCGCCTACATACCTAAAGACGGAAAAGTTGCCGGATTAAGCAAACTTGGACGCTGCCTCGAATCAGTAGCACGCCGCCCTCAACTTCAGGAACGCATTACATCAACTGTAGCGGATACAATTATGGAAATGCTGAATCCTAAAGGAGTATATGTTGTCGTGGAGGCGGAACATATGTGTATGACAATGCGCGGATTAAAAAAACCGGGTTCTAAAACAGTTACAGCTGTTGCGCGCGGTATTTATGAACAGGATGATGTAAAGCGCAATGAAGTGAATACATTCATCCAAATGAAATAATAATAACAATTATGGTATTATAGACAAAGAAATTAACACGTGGGGAGATTGTATAATGGGACAATCAGAGTATATTATTATCGAAGCAGAAGAAGATGGTGTACATGTTATTGGTTTAACACGCGGGACAGATACAAAATTTCACCATTCAGAAAAGCTGGATGCTGGTGAAGTTATGATCGCCCAATTTACTGAACATACTTCGGCAATGAAAATTCGCGGAAAAGCTAAAATTCATTCTGCACATGGTACGGTACAAAGTAAAAAGTAGTATATCGTAATTCTCACATAAATATAAAATCGTACTTATGCTTTATAACATTGAAATGGAGTAATTTCTATGAATGCAACATCTATTACACAATCGGTTCAGACGCTAAAATCTAATATTCTTCAGCATGTTCATCATAGAGCATTACTTCAAAATGTTGGACAACCGACCTTACAGGAAGAACAGCTGTTTTTTATTCAGCTCCCTTTTTTAAATGGCGCTCTTATGACTGATGAACATCAAATAAGTGCGGTCACAGTCGGGATTGTACATGCTTCACTGACAGAGCACGAAAAAGTGAAGGAAGTGGAAGCGACGAGTAAAGAACAGCAGCTGCTTGTCCTTTCCGGTGATTATTACAGTGGTCGGTATTATCAGTTACTCGCAAAAACGGGCAATATTTTCTTAATCCATAAGTTATCGGAAGGAATCGTAAAGCGCTGTGAGCATCAAATCCGTATTTACGAGGATCAAAAACGGTCACTTGAACAGTGGATTGAGAGTTTAATGACGATTGAAAGTGAATTGATTGCCCAATATTATGATGTATACGGTTTCACATCCTATACAGAACTGATGCAGCAAACGTTAACATATATTCGTTTGAAAAAAGAGCTGGATTTATTGAAAAAGGGGCAGCCAAGTTTTTTAAATAAGGCGTTTGCGGCTGAGACTATGCTGGATTCTATTATTGAAGCCTTCCAGGATCATTTATATGACATGGAGCGACAATTGAAAGAGAACTTGACGAATATTGATTTAACAGATGAATTAAAACATTCCATTGAGCAATACATCACTCTTTAGTGAATTTAGAAAGGTCTTGAAAAAAATGGCGAAATCGAAAGAACAACATGTTCATGAAGTGTTTGAAAGCATTTCAGAGAGCTACGATAAAATGAACTCGGTCATTAGTTTCCAAATGCATGTTGGATGGCGTGAAGATACGATGAAACGTATGGCAGTAAAAAAAGGTTCGAAATGCCTTGACGTATGCTGCGGTACAGCTGATTGGACGATCGCTTTATCGAAGGCAGTCGGTGAAGAAGGGGAAGTAAAAGGGCTAGATTTCAGTGAAAATATGCTGAAAGTAGGTAAGCAGAAAACCGAGAATATCCCGAATGTTGAACTGATTCACGGAAATGCAATGGAACTACCATTTGAAGATAATACATTTGATTATGTAACAATTGGCTTTGGCTTACGAAATGTACCGGATTATATGCAAGTTTTGCGCGAAATGAATCGTGTCGTTAAACCAGGCGGAATGGTTGTATGTCTGGA
This sequence comes from Solibacillus isronensis, assembly GCF_900168685.1. Classification (NCBI taxonomy): domain Bacteria; kingdom Bacillati; phylum Bacillota; class Bacilli; order Caryophanales; family Caryophanaceae; genus Solibacillus; species Solibacillus isronensis. Next base: position 917,805 of record NZ_FVZN01000014.1, read on the forward strand.
AACTTCTCAGTCCGAAATTCCGGTATACCGCCAACTTTTCCGTTTTTACTTTAATCATATTATGCCGCTGTTCGGAAAGATTTTTGCGAAAAGCTATAAAGAGTATTCTTGGCTGCAAAAGTCCGCGAATGATTTTCCTGGCATGAAAAAATTAGCGCAAATGTTCCGGGAAGCCGGATATGAGAATGTCACATATAAACCATATAGCGGTGGGGCAGCAGCTATGCACATGGGTTTTAAGAAGAAATAAAAGTGGGAGTAGGTTTTGACGCGTGGAAAAGATGAAAATCAAAATGCTATATGCCGATATTAAATCAGATATAGAAGTCATCGAAAACGAATTGGAACAAGCGTTGAATTCATCTTCACACTTATTGAATGATGCCTCAGTCCATTTACTGCAAGCTGGTGGAAAACGTATTCGACCAGTATTTACGTTACTAAGTGCCAAGTTTGGTGACTATAATATTGACCGAATGAAAAACATTGCCGTCCCCCTGGAATTAATTCATATGGGTTCATTGGTGCATGATGATGTAATTGACAATTCGGATATGCGCCGTGGACGGGAGACAGTGAAAGCACAGTGGAACAACCGTGTGGCAATGTATACAGGTAATTTTATATTTGCACGTGCATTACAATATGTAACAAGCATAGAAAATCCAAGAGCCCATCAAATATTAGCGAAAACAATGGTTGAGCTAGTAAATGGTGAAGTCATTCAAATTGAGGATAAGTTTCGTTTAGATCAAAGTTTGAAAGATTACTTCCGACGTATTAAACGTAAAACAGCTTTACTGATTGAATCGAGTTGTGAACTTGGAGCAGTCGTAAGTGGTGCCGATGAAAAAACAGCAAGGCACTTAAAGCGCTACGGTTATTTTGTTGGGATGAGCTTTCAAATAGTAGATGATATATTAGATTTTACAGCGACAGACAAACAGCTCGGGAAACCGGCTGGCAGTGATTTAATGAACGGTAATGTCACATTGCCGATATTGTTGATGAAAGATGATCCGCAGCTTGCCCCTTATTTGACGAAAGTGGCAGAAGCAGGATTAACGGAAGAAGAGCGTCAAAGTATGCTGGCACTAGTTCGGAATTCGGAAGCAATAAAAGAAGCAACCCATATTAGTAATTTGTATTTAAAAAAAGCATTAAAAGAGATCGAAGCATTGCCAAAGCACCCAATGAAGAAAAAACTGCGTGATATTGCGCTGTTTATGGGTAAGAGAAAATCTTAAAATAATCTAGCCAATTTATGGGCAAATCTAATATTTGTTGCAGTATGAGTAGGATTTTGGTAATATTTATCGGTAGGTGTAAAACCTTTTACTCAAATTTAAGGAGTGTTTATAATGGCAATCGAAAAAACATTTTTAATGGTTAAACCAGATGGCGTAGAACGTCAAGTAATCGGAGATATCGTTGATCGTTTTGAGCGTCGCGGTTTCGTAATGCGCGGAGCAAAATTAATGGTACCAACTCGTGATTTAGCTGAAAAACACTATGCAGAACACGCTGAGCGTCCTTTCTTCGGTGAATTAGTAGACTTCATCACTTCAGGCCCAGTATTCGGTATGGTTTGGGAAGGCGAAAACGTTATCCAATTATCTCGTATCATGATGGGTGCTACAAAGCCAGAAGAATCAGCTCCTGGTACAATCCGCGGTGACTACGCTGTAACTTTATCACACAACGTAATCCACGGTTCTGACTCTTTAGCTTCTGCTGAGCGTGAAATCGGTTTATGGTTCCCAGAAGGAATCGCTGAATAATTAAACTTACAGAAAAGCTATCACTTTTAAGTGGTAGCTTTTTTTATATGGAACAGGAAAAACATGGACTATTAATGGTATAATAAATCGGAATAATGAAACTATTTTTAGAATACATACGTATTAAAAGTAACGATTGAAACTAGTAGAAAGGGTGACATCCATGTTCTGGGTAATGATTACAATAGTCGCTGTAGTAGGGATTTTAACGGATACGTACACGAAAAATAAAAATATTGAACTAAAACGTCTTGATAAAGAAATCAAACTGGAAAAACTAAGACTCGAAACTTATGATAAAGAAACAGCGAAGATGCAGCTTGAATTGGAACAGACAAAGCAATTACTGCTTGAAACACAATTAACAGATCGATCAGACAAGTAAAATAATAATTAGAGGAGCGTAATGAAACGTATGGAAGATATTATTATTTTGTGCATTATTTTTGGTTCAGGTGCTACGATCGCATTAACCGCAATACTGACAGCACACAGAAGATCGAGTATGAAGCTGCAAATCAGAATGTTGGAGAAAGAGGCCGAGCTAGAACAGATTCGCTTGCAGAGCTACAATTCCGAAACGGAAAAGATGAAGCTTGAACTTGAACAATCGAAACAACTTTTGTTGGAAAGACACATTGATTAACGTTTATGGACGAAATCTGTTTCGGGTTCTGAAATTTTCAGCTATAATAGGCATACGTTAGATGAGGGGAAAGATGAATAATGTCAGATTATGTACAATTTATTGATGGCATTAAGCGCAAAACGGGCATTGATTTAGCTCTATATAAAGAAGCGCAAATGAAACGTCGGTTAACATCATTATATGAGAAAAAGGGATATCGGAACTTTGTAGATTTTTATAGTGCATTGGAGAAAGACCGAGAACTGATGAATGAATTTTTGGATCGCATGACGATAAACGTTTCTGAGTTTTACCGGAACGGAAAACGGTGGGAAGTATTACAAAATAAAATTTTCCCTCTGCTCCTTCAATCTAACAAACGCCCGAAAATATGGAGTGCGGCTTGTTCAACTGGAGAAGAGCCTTACAGTTTAGCAATGGTATTGTCCCATCATTTACCTTTATCTCAAGTAAATATACTGGCAACAGATTTGGATGAAAATGTTCTCCAAAAAGCGAAGTTGGGCCTATATCCGGAACGGTCTCTTGCAGAAGTGCCAAAACCAGTTCAGTCAAAGTACTTCGTTCAAGAAGGCCAATTTTATAAAGTAAAAGATGAGATTAAGCGCACGGTTAATTTTAAAAAACATAATTTACTAAGGGATCCTTATGAATCGAATTTTGATCTGATTGTTTGCCGGAATGTCATGATTTATTTTACCGAAGAAGCGAAAGATCAGATCTATGCAAATTTCAGTAAAGCATTGCGTCCAGGCGGCATTTTGTTCGTAGGATCAACTGAGCAGATATTTAATCCTGCAAAATATGATTTTGAAGTCGAAGATACATTTTTTTACCGTAAAAAATAATAGTACAATATTAGATGCTCTGTAGAACGTAGAAGCTTAAGTTGAGATATACTTTAAAAAGCTATATATGAATGCGCTTTTCGGATAATAGAGCGAAAAGCGTATTTTTGTTTCTTTTTGCTGATAAATGTGTCGTTTTCTAGTTGGAACGTTCAGAATATTCTAAAATAGATTATCAGATGGCGGAAACAGTACTGTTATTTAATTTGAAATATGTTATAGTGAAAAATACATACTTTAGCGAGTTGAAGGGAGAAAGTGTTTAATGCGTTATTTAACAGCAGGTGAGTCACACGGACCACAATTAACAACAATTATCGAGGGGTTGCCTTCATTACTTCCAGTAACAGCAGAAAAAATAAATTATGATTTAAAACGTCGTCAAGGTGGTCACGGTCGTGGTCGTCGCATGCAGATCGAAACAGATACAGTGGAAATTGTATCAGGAGTTCGTCACGGGAAAACATTAGGCTCACCGGTCGCATTAGTCGTTACAAATGATGACTGGAAACATTGGACAAAAATTATGGGTGCGGCAGAGTTGCCGGAAGATATCGATCCATCTGAAATTAAACGTCAAATCTCGCGTCCACGTCCAGGTCATGCCGATTTAGTCGGAGGGATGAAATACGGTCACCGTGATTTGCGTAACGTACTGGAACGTTCAAGTGCACGTGAAACTACAGTGCGTGTGGCAGTTGGATCTGTTGCAAAAGCATTGTTAAACGAGCTTGGAATTTCGATTGTTTCCCATGTTACGGAAATTGTAGGGATCAAAGCAGACAGCAGTTTGTTGGAAGGTAAAACAGCAGATGAAATCCGTGCAATTATTGAAAACGATCCATGTTACTGTATCGATCCTGAAGCTTCGGCAAAAATGGTTACAGCAATTGATGAAGCAAAGCAAGCTGGGGACTCAATCGGCGGTGTCGTAGAAGTCATCGTAGAAGGTTTGCCAGCGGGTATCGGATCTTATGTGCATTACGACCGCAAACTGGATGCGAAACTGGCATCTGCAATGCTGAGCATCAATGCATTTAAAGGCGTTGAGTTTGGAATCGGTTTTGAAATGGCACGCAAAAAAGGTTCAGAAGTACATGACGAAATTTTATGGGATGAAGAAAAGGGCTATACGCGCGCAACAAATCGTTTAGGCGGTTTGGAAGGCGGTATGACGACAGGAATGCCAATTGTCGTTCGCGGTGTGATGAAGCCAATTCCAACATTATATAAACCGTTACAAAGTGTTGACATTGAAACAAAGGAGCCGTTTAAAGCAAGCGTGGAGCGTTCTGACAGCTGTGCAGTACCTGCAGCATCAATCGTTGCCGAACATGTTATTGCCTGGGAAATCGCAAACGCAATTGTTGAGCAGTTCCATAGTGATCAATTACCACAATTAAAGGCGCAGTTAGATGAAATGCGTCAGTACACGAAGGAGTATTAATATGGAGATTCCGGTTCGAACTCCTTCACACTCGTATGCTGTAACGATTGGGAAAGGTATATTACGTGATGCATTAACAGCACAGAATGACTTGCTTACAAAAGCAGATAAAATCATCGTATTGACAGATGAAAATGTTTGGACAGCACAGCAAAGCTATTTTGAAGCGAACTTCCCATATACATTCGAAGTACATGTTATGCCGGCAGGGGAAAAGTGCAAAAGCTTTGAAAACTATAATGACGTGCAAACATATTTACTTAAGCAAAAGTGTACAAGAAAATCGCTCATTATCGCATTTGGCGGTGGTGCAGTCGGTGATTTGGCCGGTTTTGTTGCTGCCACTTATATGCGGGGCATTCCGTTCATTCAAGTGCCGACAACAATTTTGGCGCATGATTCAGCTGTTGGCGGAAAGACGGCCATCAATCATGAACTAGGAAAAAATATGATTGGTGCTTTTTACCAGCCGGAAGCCGTAATTTTCGATACAGCATTTTTACATAGTTTATCCGAAAAAGAAGTGCGTTCAGGGATGGCGGAAGTGATTAAGCATGCTTTAATTTCCGATGCACAATGGGTGGAAGAACTGCTCGAAGGAGATCATGTAACGGAACTTCCGGAAGATCTGTTGGCAAATTATTTGGCGCATGGCATTCAAGTAAAAGCAACGATTGTTGAGAAGGATGAAACAGAACAGTCCGTCAGAAAGTATCTTAACTTAGGCCATACATACGGGCATGCGATTGAAGCAGCTGCAGGGTATGGACGTGTAGCACATGGTGAAGCAGTGATGATTGGCCTTATTTATTCACTTCTGTTAAGCGAAAAGTACGGTAAAGTTAATCACCAGTTTACAAAGCGCTTTTTACATTTTGCAATGGAAAACGGCTATCCGTTTAAAGCGGTTCATGAGTTTACATTTGATCAACTGATTGAATATTTACTTAAAGATAAAAAAGCCGACTACGGACAATTGCAGTTCGTTCTGCTTGAAACGATCGGACAACCATTTGTCCAAAAAGTTGAACTTGAACAATGCAGAGAAATTGATCGTCAACTTAGAGCATTATTAGCGGAGGTGTAGCAATGATTCGTGGAATTCGCGGTGCAATTACGATTGCTGAAGATAAAGCCGAGTACGTATGGGGTGAAACGGCAAGACTAGTGAAAGAAGTTGCGAAACAAAATAAAATTGATCCGGAAGATATTGCCTCTGTGACAATTTCTACAACACCGGATATTCATTCCGCCTTTCCTGCCAAATCGGTACGGTCGATGCCAGGATGGCAGTATGTGCCGATTATGTGCATGCATGAGATGGATGTGCCTGGTGCACTGCCATTATGTATCCGCGTATTATTACATGTAAATACGGATACACCCCAGCATGAAATCCAACATGTATATTTAGAAGATGCGGTAAAATTAAGACCAGATTTAGTGAAATAATTGCGAGTTAGAGGAGACGTTGAGGATGAAGTGGAAACAACAGTTATTTGGAATGAAAGCTTACCAACCGGGAAAACCAATCGAAGAAGTTAAGAAGCTTTTCGGATTAGATGAAGTCGTGAAGCTTGCTTCAAATGAAAATCCCTTTGGCAGCTCACCAAAAGTAAAACAATTTTTACAAAAAGATGAATCCAATCATGCAATATATCCGGACGGTTATGCTCAAAGCTTACGAACATCATTGGCGAATTTCTACGGTGTTGCCGAGAATGAACTTATTTTAGGGAATGGTTCGGATGATTTAATCGCAATCATTACCCGTGCATTATTATATCCAGGTGTGAACACAGTCATGGCAGATTTGTCATTTTCTCAATACTGGCATAATGCAGAGATTGAAGGAGCAGAAGTGCGTAAAGTGTCATTGAAAAATGGTGTCCATGATTTAGAAGCAATGTTGGAGGCAATTGATGAAAATACATCGGTTGTTTGGGTATGTAATCCGAACAATCCGACAGGTACGATCGTATCCGATGAAACATTGAGTGCTTTCTTGGCTAAAGTGCCTAAAGATGTTTTCGTTGTATTGGATGAAGCATATGTGGAATACATTAACGATGCCTCTTATAAAGATACATTGCATTATTTCCGTGACTACCCGAACTTAATTTTATTGCGTACATTCTCAAAAGCGTATGGACTGGCTTCTTTCCGTGTCGGCTACGGAATTGCCCAAGCAGACGTTATTGCGAAGCTTGACCCAGTACGTGCACCATTCAACAATACGATCCTAAGCCAACAAGTTGCGCAGGTCGCTCTACAGGACCAGGAATACATTGCGAGCTGCCGTGAAGCAAATGAAATCGGCAAAAAGCAATTTGTAGAATTTTGCGAGCAGCATGGTTTAAATTATTTCCCTTCACAAACGAACTTTGTCATGTTTGAAGTGAAAGCTCCAAGTAATGTTGTATTTGAAGAAATGATGAAGCGCGGATTTATTATCCGAAGCGGAGCAGCATTAGGATTGGAAGGCTATATTCGGGTGACGATCGGTACAGAAGCTCAAAATGCGAGATTTTTACAACTACTTGCAGAAGTCTTAAATGAGCAAGGAGTACTTGCATGACAAGAAATGTCTTCGTAATCGGACTAGGGTTAATTGGTGGCTCTGTAGCGATGGCTTTGCAGAAGGCACCACATACAAAAGTGTTCGGCTATGATGCTCATGAACATACGCGACAATTAGCGGACACATTACAAGTCGTTCATGAAGTAGTTAAGAATCCTGCTGAGTTTGCAAAAGAGGCGGACGTAATTATTTTTGGTACACCGGTAAATGTCACACTCGACTTTATGGAACAGTTGAAGTCGTGGGAATTAAAACGCAATGTCATTATTACAGATACAGGCAGTACAAAAGCGAAAATAATGGAAAAAGCATTAGAGCTGCGGCAACTGGGTATTACATTTATCGGCGGGCACCCAATGGCGGGTTCCCATAAAAGCGGTATTACAGCAGCAAAGCCATATTTACTGGAAAATGCCTACTATATGCTGACACCCCATGAAGGGGAAGAACTAGAAAAACTTGCTGCACTGGACGATCTGCTGAAATTTACGCTCGGGAAAATGGTCGTTGTCGATGCAAAGGTACACGATCATATGACAGCTGTTGTCAGCCATTTCCCGCATATTATTGCGGCATCTTTAGTACATCAGCTTAATAGTGAAAAACAGACATATCCAATGACCTCCTCATTAGCTGCCGGCGGTTTCCGTGATATCACACGTATTGCTTCCTCAAACCCTGCTTTATGGCGTGATATTACTATGCAAAACAAGCAGGAATTAGTCGGACAGCTTGATAACTGGCTTACAGAAATGCAGCGTGTCCGTAATCTATTGGCTGAAGGTGATGCGAAGGCAATCGAGAACTACTTCAGTGAAGCGCGGGATGTCCGGGACAGTTTGCCGGTTGCAAATGGTGCCTTGTATATACCGTATGATCTTTATGTCGATATACCGGATTATCCAGGGGTCATTTCAGAAGTAACAGGCTTATTGGCGGAAAATAATATAAGTATTACAAATATACGTATCGTTGAAACACGTGTCGATGTATTCGGTATTTTGGTCATTAGTTTCCAGACAAACGAAGACCGTGAACGTGCCGCGCAATGCATTGCACACAAGGCAAAGTTTGATACTTATATTTCATAAAGGCAATGGTATTTTCTTAAAAGGGGGTTCATATATGAGTACAACATTGCAATACAGTCAACCGTCATTACAAGGAGATATTACGGTACCAGGTGACAAATCGGTATCGCATCGCTCGGTGATGTTCGGCTCCATTGCAAAAGGAAGAACGACTGTCAGCGGCTTCTTATTAGGGGAAGACTGTCTGCGTACAATTGACTGCTTCCAAAAGCTGGGGGTAGACATAGAAGTTGACGGGACAGATGTAACAATAAACAGCCCAGGAATCGACGGTTGGACAGAACCGAAAGAAGTGCTATACACAGGAAATTCGGGTACGACAACGCGTTTAATGCTAGGGCTATTATCCGGCACGAAACTACATACAATCATGACAGGTGACGCATCGATTGGTAAGCGTCCAATGCGTCGTGTTGCAGATCCTTTACGTTTAATGGGTGCGCAAATAGCCGGACGAGACAATGGACAATATACGCCGCTCGCGATTCAAGGTGGACCGTTAAAATCGATCGACTACAAAATGCCTGTAGCAAGTGCACAAGTGAAATCAGCTATTCTACTTGCCGGTATACGTGCGGAAGGTACAACGGTTGTGCGTGAGGGAGAGATTTCACGTGATCATACAGAACGTATGCTGCGACAGTTCGGGGCAACGGTAACTGTTGAAGATGGTGTCGTGTCATTGGAAGGCGGCCAAACACTGACAGGAACACATGTAAATGTACCCGGTGATATTTCCTCGGCTGCATTTTTCCTTGTTGCTGGTGCCATTGCGAAAAACAGCAAAATTGTTCTTAAAAACGTGGGGGTCAATGAGACGCGTGACGGCATTTTGGAAGTGCTTCAAAACATGGGTGCGAAAATGTCGGTTGCAATCGATGACGAGAATGCGGCAGAACCAACTGCTACTATTACAATTGAAACTTCCGAACTAAAAGGAACGACAGTGGAGGGCGCTATAATTCCTCGCCTAATCGATGAAATTCCGATTATTGCGCTGCTTGCTACACAGGCAGCTGGTAAAACAGTCATTAAAGATGCGGAAGAACTTAAAGTGAAAGAAACAAACCGTATCGATGCGGTTGTAAATGAGTTAAAGAAGCTAGGTGCAAAAATTGAAGCAACAGATGACGGTATGGTGATCGAAGGTCCGACATCTTTACATGGTGGAAGCTTGAAAACATATGGTGATCACCGTATTGGAATGATGGGTGCGATCGCTGCTCTTGTTGCGGATGGGGAAGTGGAATTGGATGATCCGGATTGCATCGCCGTTTCCTACCCAACTTTTTTTGAACATGTTAATAGTATAATGAAATAATGATTTACGGAGATGTAAAAAGAATTTACTTTTTATATCTCTTTTTTACTTTGCCGGATGATTTTTATAAAACATCCGGATTCTTTTTCTTGTGATGCATTGCTTCGTCATGTAGCATAATATTGAGAACAAAAGAAAAAGGTGAAATACACATGGAACTATTACTACAAGCGATTCAAGAAGGAAACTTAGAGGAGATTAACCGACTTCTTGAATCTTTTTTAATGGATGCTGAACCCGCAGCACAATATGAAGTAGCTGAAGCACTTATGCATTACGGATTTTTAAATGAAGCAGACCGTGTATTTGAACATCTGCAATTTTTATTTCCTGAGGAAGCACAAATTTCAATTGATCGTGCAAGTGTATTAATTGAGCTAGGTGAAGAGGATAATGCCCTTGATTTCTTAATGGGGATTGCCGATGATGCACCAGAATATCCTCAAGCACTGTTAGTATTGGCGGACTATTATCAAATGCAAGGATTATTTGAAGTGGCGGAACAACGAATTAATGATGCATTGCAAATTTTACCGCATGAGCCTTTACTACAATTTGCCAAAGCAGAATTATTATTTGAAACAGGACGTTTTACAGAGGCTGTTCGAATTTATGAAGAGCTTTATGCAATCGATAAAAAGTTTGCTGGTATAATTTTAGCCCAACGTCTTGCGGAAGTTTACCGTGCAGGTGCAGGCTATGAAACTGCCCTGGATTATTATATGGAAGCACTTGAAGAAGAAGTTACAGCAGACTTGCTGTTTGGCTCGGCCTATGCTGCATTCCAGACGGAAAAATATGAACTAGCTATAAAACAGTTGGAAGATTTAAAAGAGTTGGACCCTGATTATTTCTCAGCTTATTTACTGCTGGCTGAAAGTTATGCAATGCTCGAGGATAATGAGCGTGCTTTAAAAGTTATTAAAGAAGGTCTTAAACGAGACGAATACGATAAATCCCTCTATTTATTTGCGGGGAAAATGGCGATAAAAAATGGCAAGCAACAGGAAGCGATAGAATTTTTGAGTGAAGCCATTGCGTTGGATCCGGAATATATGGAAGCAATTTTAGTATTGATGTCTGTCTACAATACGGAACAACGTTATGAAGAAATTATTTCACTATATGAACAATTGCATCAAAATGAATTCGAATGGGTCGCATTATATCCATTTGTAGCCAATGCTTATAATGAAGAAGAACTGTTCGAAAAAGCATACGAAATTTATAAAGAGGCATATAATGAATTTAACGATGATGTTGAGTTTTTAGAGAAATATTTCCTGTTTTTAGTTGAGGACGGCAAGCGTGATGAAGCAAAACAAATTGCCGAGCGACTTGTCCAATTACAGCCTTCTGAACAGCAATGGACTGATTTATTAGAACGCTTTGAGTAAAGGGAGGATTGCATGTTGACATATTCCGTACCACTGAATGACAAAAAGTTGTTTATCAGGTGGTTTTTAAAAAATTTCCAGTTAAAAAGACGTGAAGGTGTATGGATTTTAAATTACTTATTAAGTAATGACGACTTGTTGCAAAACGTTCATTTCGTTGATGAAGCACATTATTGCCCGCGTTCCATTGTAATGTCGACAATTGAGACAACGAGTATCCCATTCCGATTTTATAAAGAAAATATTATGACATCCGATGCTGAAAAAGCATTTCATGATTTGCGAATCAATGCACATGAAGCAATTTACTTTCAGCTGAATTTCCCGAGTGTACCGCCTGATCCTCTGTATTTGGCGGTACTGGAGGAAAACCCTTATGTACCTGCTGATATCTTTATTAGTGAAAAAGACCGTCTAGCAGCAGAGCGATTACTGGAAAATAGTGTACTAGAATTCCAGGAACAGCAACTGTTAAAAGAAATAGATGAAGCGCTGGATAGTGGAGATAAAGATCGTTTTTTCGAGTTATCTAATTTATTGCAAGCATTAAAGCATACGAAGTAATTTTGAACTTTATTAAAAAAATTACTTCTTTCCTATTTTCAGAAGTTTAAAGGTACTAGGAGGAAAGAATATGAACTTTGTTGTAAAAGATGTAGACCAGTTCCAGGCACAAAAGCAGTTTATAGATACGGCAATTGTCCCGCTCGTGCAATTGGATTTTTCTGATCAAGGAATAAAGCAGAGCAGTTCTGCTTCTGAATATTTAATGACGTTGACCAATTTTATAGAACAGCAGTTTAAAGGTCGTCTTTTATTATTGCCCCCCTTTTCATATACGACGGGAACCAAGTCAGATAATATGCCAGCAACAATGGAAAAAGAATTGAAGGAAGCAGGTTTTAAAGCAGTGGTCTTTATTACCTGTGACCATTCATGGACTGAATTTAAAGAATATTTAAATATTATTTGGCTTCCGGCTATCCCGCTTGAGTCTATGGACCAGGGTGTAAAACAGAGAATTTTGGAAGACCAGTTAAAACAAGTCATCCCAACTTTTACGAAAATTTGGGTTTAACGAGCATATATGTGCGACATTTGTTTCATTAAATGTTCACAAACTACACTTTTGGAAATGAATGCTATATTGACCAACTTATTCAGTTGATATATCATAGATATGTCCTAGTTATTTACTATTTTTAAAAGTATATGTCCGTTGGACTGACCTTTTAGTAAGAGGGGGGAAAAGGATGAGTAGGAATCGAGTTACAAGACGTCAATTTTTAACTTATACAATTACTGGTGTAGGTGGATTTATGGCGGCAGGAATGTTAATGCCAATGGTACGTTTTGCTATTGACCCAATTCTTCAGTCAAAAGAAGATGGTGATTTTGTACAAACTAGCAAAAAAATTGCCGAAATTACAGAAGTTCCAGTAAAAGTGGACTTCTCGTATGAACAGACGGATGGTTGGTACAAATCAGAAGTAGCTGATGCTGCTTGGGTTTACAAAGAAGGTGACGAAATCATCGCAATCTCACCTGTATGTAAGCATTTAGGGTGTACTGTAAACTGGGAAGGTAATCCAGAACACGCAAATCAATTCTTCTGTGCATGTCATGCGGGACGTTATGAAAAAACAGGTGTAAACGTAAAAGGTACACCGCCTCTTGGACCACTGGATATGTATGAAGTGTCAGAAAATGATGGTTTCTTATTGCTTGGAAAAAAAATCGCTAACACACACAGTAACTAAATAAGTTAGGGGGTACGACACAGTGCTAAATAAAATTTATGATTGGGTCGATGAACGTTTAGATATTACTCCTATTTGGCGTGATATTGCCGACCATGAAGTGCCAGAGCACGTTAACCCTGCCCATCACTTTTCAGCATTCGTTTACTGTTTCGGGGGATTAACATTCTTTATTACAGTAATTCAAATTCTATCAGGTATGTTCTTAACGATGTACTACGTACCAGATGTAGAGAATGCTTGGAAATCAGTTTACTATTTACAAAACGAAGTAGCATTCGGTGAAATCGTTCGTGGTATGCACCATTGGGGGGCATCTTTAGTAATTGTTATGATGTTCTTACATACACTTCGTGTATTCTTCACAGGTTCATATAAAAAACCGCGTGAATTAAACTGGTTAGTTGGTGTAGGTATCTTTGCCATTATGTTAGGTTTAGGTTTCACAGGTTATTTATTACCATGGGATATGAAAGCGTTATTCGCGACTAAAGTAGGTATCGAGATTGCTGCATCTGTTCCGTTTTTAGGTGAAACGATAAAAATATTATTAGCTGGGGATTCTACGATTATCGGGGCGCAAACTTTAACTCGTTTCTTTGCTATTCATGTATTCTTCTTACCAGCAGCACTATTTGCTTTATTGGCAGTTCACTTTATTATGATCCGCCGCCAAGGTATTTCAGGACCTCTATGATCCGAAACTAATTGTACTATTTTTTAAGGAGGGGACACTATGCAACGCGGAAAAGGTATGAAGTTCGTAGGTGATTCACGTGTAAAAGCGAGTAACCGTATGCCGAACGTGCCAAAAGATTATTCCGAGTATCCAGGGAAAACAGAAGCTTTCTGGCCTGACTTCTTATTAAAAGAATGGATGGTTGGTGCAGTTTTCTTAATCGGTTATTTATTATTAACTGTCGCACATCCTTCACCACTTGAAGGCCCGGCAGATCCAACAAATGCATCGTATATACCGTTACCGGACTGGTACTTCCTATCAATGTACCAACTATTAAAATACTCTTATGCGTCTGGTCCATATAACGTTATTGGCGCAATGGTTATTCCAGGTATTGCATTTGGTTCATTAGCATTGGTACCATTTTTAGATAGAACACCTGAACGTCGACCATTTAAACGACCATTACCTACAGCATTTATGTTGTTGGCAATAGCAGCACTTATTTATACAACATGGGAATCTGTTCAGGCTACTAACTGGGAAGCAGTTCATGCTCAAGGTGAAATTACGGATAAACATTTAGGTTTACTTCCGGATGTTGAAGTAGATGAAACGTCCGAAGGTTATGAAATCTATCAGGCCCAAGCTTCATGTATCGGCTGTCATGGTGGAGACTTAGCTGGGGTATCAGGACCAATGCTTCTTGGCAATGAGTTATCAGCTGAAGAAGTTCAAGAAGTAATTGTGAATGGCCGAGGCGGTATGCCAGCTGGAGCATTTACAGGTACAGAGGAAGAACTTCAAGTTTTAGCTGAATTTATCGCAGGATTAAAAGAAGCTGAATAATTTTTTACACTGGAGAGTCAGAATATTGACTCTCTTTTTAATTTTCATTTATTTGTATTTTTTAACGAAAGCTTGCGTAACAAATAAGAACATATATAATTAAAGACGTACAATATTTGGTTTAGTTGCACACACTACATAATACGGAATAATGAAGAATGAGGAAGAAAAAGGTGAACAAATGAAAGCATATATGATGCAATTATGGTACGTATTAAACCATCGTGCCTTTTTAACATTACTGCTTATTATTAACTTGCTTGGTACAGTTTACGGCTATTACTGGTATCGAGGGCAGTTGGCAGTAACAGACCCGATTTACTATATATTCGTACCGGATTCGCCCACTGCAAGCTTATTTTTCTGTTTTGCCATTATTGGTTGGCTGATCGGCAGAAACTTCAAATTAATGGAAGTGCTTGCCTTTATCACGTTAATTAAATATGGATTATGGGCAGTTGCGATGAATCTTCTAACATTTGTGGAGAATGGAGAGTTGGGAGCGGACGGGTGGATGCTCGTTGCTTCACATTTTTTAATGGCAGTACAGGCTGTTCTGTATTTACCGAATTACCGATTTAAAATGTGGCACGTGATGGTTGCGGCTATTTGGACATTGCATAACGATATAATCGACTATTTATTTGGACAAATGCCATTTTACAGAGTCATTTACCAGTATCCAAGCGAGATTGGCTACTTCACTTTTTGGCTTTCGGTGGCATGTATAGTCTTTGCTTTTCTTGAAAGTCGTAAGCGTGAATATTTGCAACAAGACTAGAAAGCCTTTAAAATTAAAGCATAGAAAGAGATAGAAAGGGAGTTTGATAATAGTGATGTATATTATTTACTTTATCATCATTTTACTGTTACCTATATATGCACAAATGAAGGTAAAGAGTACTTACAAAAAGTTTGCTAAAGTTCCAGCTGAAAAAGGAATGACAGGTGCTCAAGTAGCACGTTATATTTTAGACCAACATGGTTTAACAGATGTTCGTGTTGTACCGACTCAAGGTTTTTTAGCTGACCACTATAATCCTGCAACTAAAACGGTTGCTTTGTCTGAAGACAACTACTACAATTCTTCAATCGCCGGTACATCTGTAGCAGCGCACGAAGTCGGTCATGCGATACAGCATGCGGAGGCTTATTCGTTCTTAACATTACGTTCGAAATTAGTGCCGGTAGCTAATATTTCATCGAATATGTCTTGGATTTTTGTAATAATCGGTATTTTAGCTTCATCTTCAGGTTTCCTGTTGCTAGGTATTGCTTTATTATTAGCGGGTGTGGTGTTCCAAGTTGTAACATTACCGGTAGAGTTCGATGCATCCAAACGTGCGATGAATGAAGTCGTATCTTTAGGGATTATCAACAATACTGAAGAACGCTCAGCGCGTAAAGTATTAAATGCAGCGGCAATGACATACGTGGCAGCAGCAGCTGTAGCAATAATGGAACTATTACGTTTAATCCTGATTTACACAGGCATGTCTTCGGAAGATTAATTTTTAAACTAATAGAAATTTAAAAAGTCATTTTCTCATTAGGGAAAATGACTTTTTTGTTTTGAACATTATTTAAGCATTTATCGATCTTATTAAGTTGTGTCCGCTTTGATTAGAACTTATTTATCCTAATGAAGAGGCTGTTTTTTATCGTCGAGTGTGAAGCCTTCTCCCGTTACATCGCGGACATCCATGACGGATACGAATGCATGCGGATCGATGCCATGGACAATATTTTTTAGACGGACAAGTTCGTTTCGTCCGATTACACAGTACAGAACATCCCGGTGTTCTTTTGTAAAATGACCATGACCATCAAAAACGGTTACGCCACGGTCCATGTTATTCGTAATTAAGTTTGCGATTTCATCGGACTTCACTGAAATTATAAATGCACCTTTTGCTGAATAGGCGCCTTCCTGCACTAAATCGATGACACGGCCGCCAACATAAACGGCTACTAATGTATACATCATCGAACGGGCATCCAAAAACGTCATCCAGGAAAGGATAATGACAAAGAAATCAAAGCCGAACATCGTTTTACCCATACTCCAACCAAGATATTTATTTCCAAGTCGGGCTAAAATATCGACCCCGCCGGTTGTCCCACCGAATCGGAACACAATCCCTAAACCAATCCCGACAAATACCCCTGCAAATAATGATACAAGGAATAGATCATCCTGCAAGTTCATATCGACTTCGTAAATTTGGAAGATTTTTAAAAATACCGATACGCTGAGTGTACCGATGATTGTGTAGATAAATGATTTTTTCCCTAGTAAACGCCATCCTAGAATAAACATTGGAATATTTAATAACAAATTCATTAATGCTGGGTCCCAATTTAGTGTAAAATATAAAATAAGTGTAATACCACTAAATCCACCTTCACCCAGTTGGTTTTGCATATTGAAGTGGACAAAACCGAAACTGAATATTGCGGAACCGATAAGAATTCCGATGATATTCTGTATTTTTATTCCTTGCATAGTAAACCTCCTAAAATCGGTTGAGTAAAAATATATGTGTTGGAGCAGAAAAAAGGTTACATTGTTTATTATGTTTGATTTTGTCGTATTTGACAACAATATGGATGAACGCAAAAATGTCGCATCTTATTACTCAAAATTAATTAAACAAGGATAAAAAGCAACTAACAGTAAAAAGGAGTTTTTTTAGTATGACAATCAGAGTAGCAATTGCCGGTGCACGAGGCAAAATGGGAACAGAAGCAGTACATACAATCATGAATAATGACGGAATGGAACTTGTATCAGCACTTGATTATAAAGAAGTCGGTACATCACTAGCCTTGCTTGAAGAGTTTCCAAAATCTTATGAAGTTCCGATTTATACAAATTTTGTTGAGCTTGTACGTGAGACAAAGCCGGATGTACTATTAGATTTAACAAATCCGCTTTGTGTTTATGAACGAACAAAACAGGCATTAATACATAACATACGTCCAGTTGTTGGGACGACCGGTTTTACCGACGAACAACTTGAAGAACTGCAGCAATTGGCAACAGAAAAACAATTAGGCTGTATTATTGCGCCAAACTTCGCGATTGGTGCAATACTAATGATGAAGTTCGCCAAAGATGCCGCAAAATATTTCCCGGATGTGGAAATTATCGAAATGCATCATGATCAAAAGCTTGATGCGCCATCTGGTACCGGTATTAAAACAGCACAAATGATCAGTGAAGTTCGAAAAGCGAAAAAGCAGGGGCATCCGGAGGAAAAAGAAACACATACTGGTGCAAGAGGCGCAAACTTTGACGGCATGCATATCCATTCAGTAAGACTTCCAGGTTTAGTTGCGCATCAGCAAGTACTGTTTGGCAGCACAGGTGAATTATTAACGATTCGTCATGATTCATTAAATCGCGGAAGCTTTATGAGCGGTGTTACATTTAGTATTGAAGAAGTAATGAAAACCAATACATTAATCTACGGATTAGAGAACATCATTTAGAAATGGGTTGATAATTATGAAAATAGCTTTAATAGCACATGACCGGAAAAAAGATAATTTAATTCAATTTGCGATTGCGTATCGCGATATTTTAAAAGAGCATGATCTATATGCAACAGGCACTACGGGCACGATGATCGAAGCGGAAACAGGACTTCCTATCACGAAGTTTCGCTCGGGTCCATTAGGGGGAGACCAGCAAATCGGTGCGATGATCGCCAATAATGATATGGATATGGTATTTTTCTTCCGGGATCCATTGACTGCACAGCCTCATGAGCCGGATGTCATGGCATTAGTGCGGTTATGCGACTTGTATCATATACCGCTTGCGACAAATATGGGAACAGCGGAAATATTATTAAAAGGGCTTCAGGAAGGTTTTGTTGACTGGCGCATTTTAGAAGAGCGCAGAAAATAAAAAGTCAGTCAATTTTACTTTATAAATGTGTTTGATCATTTTAAAGAAAGTTAAAATCGTATTGTTGAAAGGATGGGGAGCCGAATGAAAAAATTAAAAATTGGTATAACATGTTACCCGACAGTAGGAGGTTCGGGTGTAATTGCAACAGAGTTAGGTAAAATGTTGGCAGAACGAGGACATGAAATTCACTTTATTACTTCAAGTGTGCCATTTCGACTTAATAAAATTTATTCAAACGTTTTTTTCCACGAGGTGGAAGTGAATAATTATTCGGTATTTCAATACCCACCATACGATATTGCATTAGCAAGTAAAATGGCTGATGTTATTAAAGAGGAGAAACTTGATTTATTACATGTTCATTATGCGATTCCTCATGCGGTTTGTGCGGTTTTGGCCCGCCATATGAGCGGCGAGAACTTTGGCATTGTCACAACACTTCACGGAACAGATATTTCTGTTTTAGGCGAAGATTCTACGCTGGCGCAGGCAATCAAATATGGCATTGATTGTTCCGATGCAGTAACGACTGTTTCGGAATCGTTAAAACAGCAGACATATGCTTTAATCGATACGAAAAAACCGATTGAGACTATTTATAATTTCGTTGATGAGGATGTATTTAAGCCTGTGGATCCCGGCAATTTAAAAGAGCAATTTGGTATTTTGCCGCATGAAAAAGTAATTATCCATGTCTCGAATTTCCGTAAAATAAAAAATCTGCCGGACGTGGTCGATTCATTCCTGAAGATCCGTGAGCGTATGCCGGCCAAATTATTATTAGTCGGCGACGGACCGGAAAAGCATCGTGTCACAGATATCGTTAAAGATTCACCGTATACGGATGATGTATTGTTTTTAGGTAAGCAGGAAAACATTACAGAACTTTTTGCTATCAGTGATTTAAAGTTATTGCTTTCAGAAAAAGAATCGTTCGGACTTGTATTACTGGAAGCTATGGCATGCGGAGTACCTGGTATCGGTTCAGCGATCGGCGGGATTCCTGAAGTGATTGATCATGGGGTGAACGGCTATTTGGTTCCGCTTGGAGATACGCAAGCTGTCGCGGATTATGCGGTCGAACTGCTGCAGGATGAGGAAAAACATCAAGCTTTCAAAGAAGCTGCACTAAAATCGGTACGCGAACAGTTCCATGAATCAAAAATGGTTGAACAATATGAACGTATATATGAAAGTGTGGTTGAAAAAAAGAATGATTCCGCAACAATGGCAAGCGGCAAAGGAAGTCATTAAAAAGATTGAACATGCCGGTTTTGAAGCTTTTATTGTAGGAGGAGCGGTGCGGGATCATTATTTGCAAAAAGAAAATAATGATGTCGATATCGCAACGAGTGCATTGCCAGAAGAAATTCAAACAATTTTTTCCCAAACAATTGATGTAGGTATCGCTCACGGGACGGTCATTGTTCTGGACTGTGGAGAACCAATCGAAGTAACAACTTACCGGACAGAGTCTACATACAGTGATCATCGTCGTCCGGATACAGTCGAATTCGTTCGAAATTTACAAGAGGATTTAAAACGCCGGGATTTTACAATGAATGCGATGGCGCTTAGTCAAACGGGAGAGTACATCGATTATTACGATGGCCGCCAACATATCGACAGCAAAGTTATTTGTGCTGTAGGGGAGCCGGATCAGCGTTTTGAAGAAGATGCGCTCCGAATGCTGCGGGCTGTTCGATTTGCTGCACAGCTTCACTTCTCCATCGAGGAAAACACTTTCGATGCAATCAGGCAAAAAGCAGCGTCGATTGAATATGTTGCAATCGAGCGCATTCAAGTAGAATTATCAAAAATTTTTATTTCTGCTCATGCTGCATTCGGCATTGAATATATGGAAAAAACGACATTGAGTAATTTTCTGAATGGCGATTTTACTTCTTCTGATTGGACGCGGTTTTATTCAGAAGACCGCCAAGTTGGCTGGGCATATTTCTGTTTAGTAAACGGCAGTGATTTGACGCTCCTTACGAAGTATCGCTGTTCGAATAAGGAGAAGCTCTTCGTAAAAACGGTGTTGGATGCTTATGAAAGCCTACTCAGCGGGATAAGCCTTGCTGATTTAATGCGCTTTGATCCAATGATTCTTAAAACAGCATACCAATTTTCTATTTGGCAAAATCATAAACTTGAATCGAGCTATGAACAATTAGTGGCACGAAAAAACACATTACCGATTCAGCATTTGAATGAGCTTGCGATTACAGGAAAAGACTTGTTGGAATGGTCCCCCAAAAAACGCGGCAGCTGGATTAAACAGACACTTGATGCAGCAGTAGAAGCGGTCTTAAACGGGAAAGTACAAAATGATAAACAACAATTAAAGGAATGGTTTTATGCATTTCACGATGAAGGATGAAATTTTGAAACGGTTTTTGACTGCGGATGGAGAACCGATTTCCGGCCAAGTGCTGGCGGATGAGCTCAACGTCTCCCGGACAGCAATATGGAAGCATATGCAAACATTGAAGCAGGAAGGCTATGAGTTTGAAACAGTAAAAAAACGCGGCTATAAACTGTTATCTGTACCGGATAAAGTGGATATGGGTCAATTGCAGCAATTTTTGACGACGGAACGCTATGGCCGACAAGTTCATTATTATGAAACGGTTGAGTCGACACAGCTTGTTGCGCATGAACTTGTAAGAGCTGGTGCACCGGATGGCACGGTTGTTATCGCTGAGCATCAGACGGCAGGGCGAGGGCGCATGATGCGTGAATGGGAATCGACAGAAGGACAAGGGATTTGGATGACTGTCATCATACGCCCGGCTGTTGCCCCGCATCAGGCCCCTCAATTTACTTTAGTTACTGCTGTGGCCATTGTTGAAGCGATGAAGTCGAGTTTTAAAAATTTCACACCTGAAATCAAATGGCCGAATGATATATTAATCAACGGCAAAAAAACAACAGGAATTTTGACTGAAATGGTTGCTGAGGCTGATCGCATCCAGGCATTGCTGATTGGTATAGGGATTAATGTCAATCAGCAGAAGGGTGATTTTCCTGAACAGTTGCAATCGATTGCAACTTCGCTTGCGATTGAAGAAGGAGAACCGATTGAACGTGTGCATTTCGTCGCCAATGTGCTTGAATCATTGGAGAAATACAGTGACGAATACGTAAAAAACGGTTTCGGACAAATTAAACAACTATGGGAACAGTCTTCGGGGACGATCGGAAAACAGGTCAAAGCAACAACACTCCGTGAAGTCGTTGAAGGGGAAGCTGTCAGTATTACTGAGAGTGGAGTCCTGGAAATTCGTCAAGCGAACGGGGAAATTGTTGGCATTTATTCTGCTGATATTGAACTTTTATCATAAAGCGTAAAGGCCTCGTTAAAAAAAGTTTTTACAGTAATTATTTATTCTGTACGTTTTCTTCCAAACTTGTTATAGTAGCTCTAGGACAGTATCTTAATAGAACTGTACCTGCAACTGCTAGTCAACATTAAAAAAATCTGCTTTGATCTACACAAGACAGAGACGGAAGAAAACGCGCATAAATTAATTCATTTTATACTTGTAATTCGATTCTATTTCCACTAAAAGTATGAAATGTGTTGAATTTACGTATGGTACTACCCTTCTGTCTAATTTTAGATAGAAGGGTATTTTTGTTTTCTTTCCACTTAAGGAGGAAGAATATGAAAACAACTGCACAGTTTTTAAAAATGAAAGAGCAAGGCGAAAAAATTGTCATGATTACCGCTTATGATTATCCGGCAGCGAAATTTTCCGAAGCGGCAGGTGTTGATATGATACTTGTTGGGGATTCCCTCGGGATGGTCGTACTGGGCTATGAATCGACAATGCGTGTAACGGTGGAAGATATGATTCACCATAGTAAAGCGGTGCGCCGAGGTGCACCGGATACGTTCATTGTTGTCGATATGCCATTTGGTTCCTATCACGGAGATGTGAACGAAACATTGAAAATCGCTGTGAAAATGATGCAGGAAACGAATGCAAATGCCGTAAAAGTAGAAGGGGCAGATGATATTGTACCTGTAATTAAGAAGTTAACCGATGCCGGTATTCCGGTAGTGGCACATTTAGGATTGCTGCCTCAATCGGCAGGAGTACTTGGAGGCTATAAAGTGCAAGGAAAAACAGCCGAGCAAGCGGAAAAATTAATAAAAGATGCCCTACTTGTTGAACAAGCAGGTGCATGTGCCGTTGTGCTGGAATGTATTCCACATCAGTTGACGGAAGTTGTCTCGCATAACTTGACGATTCCGACAATTGGTATCGGTGCTGGTGTAAAAGCGGATGGGCAAGTGCTCGTATACCACGACTTATTACAATACGGAAAGCATCATATACCAAAATTTGTTGAAGCATTCGCACAAGTCGGTGAAGAGGTAGAGAAGGGGATTACGAATTATACAAATGCTGTAAAATTAGGTACATTCCCGACATTACAACAAAGTTTTACAATGAAAGAGACAGAGCTAATCGAGCTCTACGGAGGCGTAAAATAATGAACGTATTAACAACTATAGCCGAGTTGCGTGAAGTAGTTCAAATGGCAAAATACAACCGGCAGTCAATCGGTCTTGTCCCGACAATGGGCTATTTACATGAAGGGCATTTAACATTGGCTGCAAACGCACGCAGCGAAAATGAACTTGTGATCATGAGTATATTCGTCAACCCAACACAATTTGGTCCAAATGAAGATTTCGAATCATACCCAAGAGATTTACCACGTGATACAGAATTGGCAAAATCGGTAGGGGTAGATTATATATTTGCACCATCTGTAGAGGAAATGTATCCGCACAATGGAGGGATTTCCATTCGTGCAGGGCGACAGGCGCATATTTTATGCGGGGCGAGCCGACCTGGTCATTTTGACGGGGTTTTGCAAGTCGTGGCGAAGCTATTTAATTTAGTGCAGCCGGATCGTGCTTATTTCGGACAAAAGGATGCCCAGCAAGTGGCGATCATTCAGACAATGGTACGCGATTACAATTTCCCGGTGACAATCCGTGTTGTTCCGGTTGTACGCGAAGAGGATGGTTTGGCAAAATCAAGCCGCAACGTTTATTTGTCTTCTGAAGAACGTTCACAGGCACCAGCAATTCAGCAAGGGCTTCAATTGGCGAAAAGAGAGCTGTTGGAATCAGGAAGTGTGGAATCGGCAATTGCACTTGCAAAAAAAATCATCCGTGACAATACAGATGGCCACGTTGAATATTTAATGATTTTATCTTACCCGGATTTACAGGAAGTCGATGATCGGACAGAGCAAATCGTTGTTGCAGCTGCCGTTCAAATTGGTAAAACACGTTTAATCGATAATTTAATTTTTTCATTAAAAGGGGAAGTAATCCATGTTTAGAATGATGATGAACAGTAAAATCCACCGTGCCCAAGTAACACAGGCAGATTTGAATTATGTAGGTTCCATTACAATTGATGAAGATATATTGGATGCGGTTGGAATGCTGCCGAATGAAAAAGTTCACATAGTCAACAACAACAACGGAGCACGCTTTGAAACTTATATTATTGCCGGGGAGCGCGGTTCGGGAGTTATTTGCGTAAATGGAGCAGCGGCACGCCTTGTTCAAAAAGGTGATATTGTCATCATTATTTCTTACGTGTATGTGGATAATAAAGAAGTTGCCGAACATACTCCGACTGTGGCGATTATGGGGGAAAACAATACAATTAAAGAAATAATCGCATACGAACCGGAAGCAACAATTATGTAAAAGTAAATATGAAAAGCTGTCATTCAGGATTATTCCTATATGACAGCTTTTTTTATATTACATTTTTGGTTACTAAAGGATAATTTTGTAATTTTTATATCATCTCCTTGTAATCTTTTTGAAATATTAAATGTGTAGACTTGGATTTAGCTTTATTTTACAAAATAGACAAAAGATACAGGGGGAAATAATTAATATGTTTCAAAATAAACTATTATTTAGCTTTGCCTTC
This sequence comes from Solibacillus isronensis, assembly GCF_900168685.1. Classification (NCBI taxonomy): domain Bacteria; kingdom Bacillati; phylum Bacillota; class Bacilli; order Caryophanales; family Caryophanaceae; genus Solibacillus; species Solibacillus isronensis. Next base: position 942,108 of record NZ_FVZN01000014.1, read on the forward strand.
TTTGTGGTCACTACCTTATTCTTCGCAAACGCGACAATTGCAGCGACGCACACTGTGAAGAAAGGTGAAGAGTTAGATGAAATTGCAGAACGTTATGACACATCAGTATATACATTGCTTGAATTAAATGAAGTTAACGACATAGAAGAAGTAACGGAAGGCTTTGTACTGAAATTACCGGATCATATTAAGAATAAGAAAGCACCGGTTGAAAAAAAGGAGAAAAAGGAAACAATTGATGACTTTGAAGTTGTCAAAACTTTAACAGTTGAAGCAAGCGCTTTTACAGCATACTGTAAAGGGTGTTCGGGAAAAACGGCTTCCGGAATAGACTTAAAGAAAAATCCGGATATTAAACTAATTGCGGTTGACCCAAAGATTATTCCGCTTGGAACGAAAGTATGGGTGGAAGGTTACGGAATTGCGGTTGCCGGTGATACAGGCGGTTCGATTAAAGGAAACCGGATTGATGTTTTTGTTAAAACAAAAAAAACCGCACTCAATTGGGGACGTAAAAATGTAGAAATTAAAGTATTAAAGTAATCAGTAAGTGGGCGGCGAATGCGATTGGCATTTCGCTGCTTTTTTATTTGATTAAATATTAAGAATTAATAGATAATTGATGCCCGATTTGTTGCATTCACCACCCTGTAATGCTAATGTGAAAAATGAGGTGGTATATATGGAAAAATTTGATTTAGCCGTCATTGGTGCAGGACCTGGAGGATATGTAGCGGCAATCCATGCAGCAAAAAGCGGGTTGAAAGTAGCGCTTGTCGAAAAAAATAAAGTTGGTGGTGCCTGCTATAATGTCGGCTGTATTCCTTCAAAAATTATGCTTGAGCATAGTAAGCTGGTACAGGAAATTCGGCGCGGAACTGATTGGGGTGTAACGGTACCGACGATTAATATTGATTTTCCGAAGTTAATGCAGCGTAAAGATCAAGTGGTTGATGAACTGTTATCAAATATTGAAACATTTATCGAAAATGCACAGATTACAATGTTTCGGGGAAAGGCGACAGTAACCGCAGAACGAAAAGTGATCATCGGTAATGAGGCGTTTACAGCAGGTCATGTCATTTTAGCAACAGGCAGCCGTCCGTTCGTACCGCCATTTAAAGGGCTTGAAAACGCAAATTATCATACAACGGATACATTTTTTTCGATACAGGAGCTGCCGAAACAATTAACGATTATTGGAGGCGGGGTAATTGCAATTGAAATGGCATTTGCTTTAGCGCCAATGGGAACAAAAGTAACCGTATTAAACCATAGTAAAGATATACTACAAACAGAAGAACCGGATGCACGACCGATTATTAAAGAGAAAATGAAACAACTGGGAATCGACCTTGTGACAGACTTTACGTTCGAAGAAATCCATGCCGACCATGTACAAACTTCAATCGGCAACTTCCCGTTTGAAAGTTTACTGTTTGCGACAGGGCGCCGTCCGAATACTGAAATTGCGGAAGCGCTGGAGATGCAGATGGATGGCCGTTTAATCAAGGTAAATAACCACTATGAAACGAGTATACCCGGCATTTATGCGATAGGTGATTTAGTCGGCGGATTCCAGCTTGCCCACTCTGCAAGTGCAGAAGGAGTACATGCAGTCGACTATATTTTAGGGAAGCACCCGAAAGTAATCAATCAGCAGGAAATCCCGCGATGTGTATATACACATCCTGAAATTGCGACATTTGGCATGCTGGAACACGAAGCACCTGCAGATAGTATTGTAACGAAGATGTACTTACCTACGAACCCTAAAGCTTTGCTTGAAGGAAATACACAAGGCTTTATGAAGTTTGTAGCGAGTCCTGAAGGCGATATTTACGGGGCATGTGTCGTTGGTGACGGGGCGACGGAAATGATTAACTCCATGCTGACAGCAAAAGTATTAGGCGGATCAGTAAAAGATTTGGCAAGGCTCATTTTCCCGCATCCGACAGTCAGCGAGCACGTTGGCGATGCTGCACGTTCTGTTTTCGGAAAAGCGATCCATGCAAAATAACCTTGTTGCTACGGTGCAGATGAGATGCTCCGTAGCTTTTTTTCAATCCAATTTCTTTTTTATTGTGCTGAATTCTACTATACTTGTTGTATACAATTCCAACATGAGGTGACATATGGAAAATCAGTCAATGGAGCTTGTAGAAAAAGAAGTGGAAAACACGTTATATCAATGTATTGATTTTAATATAGAAGAAAACTATATTGCGATGGGACAAGAGTTTGCTAAAGTGCTCGCACTACTGCAGGAACACGGTCTTATTAGTCCGGCTTTAAAAGTGATTACTGACCCGGAACAGTGTCTGACAGAAACGAGGATATTGCTCGAAAGTCTGCAAGAAGCCCAAAGAAGGCATGCTTCACGGAGAAAACTGCTGACACATCGGCACATTTTAAATGTATGGCTGAGAAAAAATCAGTATTTTCAGCGAGAAGTTTTGCCGGGGTTTTTCTAGCAATGAAAGAAAAATATTCAGATAATATTAGAATATCATTGCATTTTTATTTTTTTAGACTTAAAATAAAAATAGTCCAATACGTAGTAGGCATGGTGGAGTCAGTCAAACTGGCGTCACCATGCCTTTTTGTATAGTAAAAGGGGGATATTATGTTTATTTTTCAAATAGTTATCGTACTATTGGCAACAAAAATAGCAGGGCATTTAACGGTACGTTTAGGTCAACCTTCAGTACTTGGGAAAATCCTGATCGGTATTATTATCGGACCTGCAATGCTTGGCTGGATTACTGACAGTGAAGTTATGCAAACATTCAGTCAAATAGGGGTTATTTTATTAATGTTTTTAGCCGGTTTAGAAACCGATTTAGAAGACTTGAATGCCAATATGAAGGGGGCCGTTTTTGTTGCAATTGGCGGTGTTATTTTACCGATTGCAATGAGTTATCCGTTAGCATTGGCATTTGGTTTAACGCAAGGTCAGGCAATTTTTGTCGGACTTACATTAGCCGCTACATCCGTTAGTATTTCAGTTCAGACATTAAGCGAGATTGGCTGGCTGAAAAGTAAGGAAGGTTCTACATTATTAGGTGCTGCAGTATTGGATGACATTATCGTCGTTGTATTACTTGCAATAGCTATGAGTTTCCTAGTAGGGGACGATGTATCGATTCCTGTATTAATTGGCGGTAAAGTATTATTCTTCGTTATATTATTCGTTGTAATGAAATGGGTAATTCCACCGTTCTTGCGCTTGTTTAGTCGCTTGAAAGTTACGGAAGCAATATTAAGCGGTGCACTTATTGCATGTTTTGCATTAGCATACATAGGTGAACATTACTTTGGCATCGCTACAATTATTGGTGCATTCTTTATCGGTATTGCGATTGGACAAACACCGTTTAAAGAGACTGTCGAGCATAAAGTTGAACCAATAGCGAACGGGATTTTCGTTCCTTTCTTCTTCGTTAGTATCGGATTGTCCGTTACATTTGCGGGAATTACAGAAAATATTTGGTTCTTAGTAATCTTCTCGATCGTGGCAATTTTATCGAAACTTATCGGATCTGGTCTTGGTGCGAAATTGGCAGGCTTCAGCTGGAGATCTTCTACAGGGATTGGTGCAGGAATGGTATCTCGTGGTGAAGTAGCACTGATTCTTGCAGCAATGGGATTATCAAGCGGTTTGCTGCCGGCGGAAGATTATACACCAATGGTAATCGTGATTATAATTACAACGTTGGTTACACCACCAATGTTAAAAGGAATTTTCGGAAATCGTTCAAATTTAATCGATTAATCTAGTTGAATGATTCCTTAAATTGTTGTATTCTATGTTTTAGGTGCCAAAACCTCGGTGAAGATTTAGTCTTCACAACAAAAGCCTCCACCAACAGCACGGATTTGCTGGGAAGCTTTTGAATTGTGCAGGGAGATGAGCCCCTGCACACCTATACATAGTATATTAACCTAGTGTTGTCCTTGAGGCGGCACTAGGTTTTTTTGTCGTCAAATTTGCGCTTAAATTTTATTAGAACATTTAGGATTATATTAGAAAACTTGTGGTGGATATTTGAAGAACTGGATAGGATATTAGAACAATTTAGACTTATATTAGAACAGTTAGCGGTTATATTGGAAAATCGGGATTTTATTAGAACAAATAAAATTTTATTAGATGATATGAAAATATATTAGAACTTTAAGAACGCTTACATACCGGCTATGACTCTATATATGCGAACTCATCATTCCAACGCCACGTTTAAGCAGTTCTATCCAATTACATGACCTCATTACCTCCAGTATGATAAAATGCCGTTATATTACTTGAACTGTGAGTTGAAGAAAAATGAAGGAAACTCAAAAATATGCGATTGTCGACATAGAAACAACAGGACATTCTCCTGCAAGCGGTGACCGCATGATTCAAATCGCCATTGTCATTATGCAGGGCTGGGAAATCGTTAAAAAATATTCTACATTTATTAATCCGGGAAAACCGATTCCGTTATTTATACAGGATTTAACTAATATTACAGATGAAGATGTAAAAGATGCGTTGCCATTTGAAGCGCATGCGGATTATATTTATGAGCTGCTGGAAGGAGCCGTATTCGTTGCCCATAATACAGATTTTGACTTGAACTTTTTACAGGCGGAGTTTAACCGTGCCGGCATATCGAAATGGCACGGAAAGAAAATCGACACGGTTGAACTGACGAAAATATTGTTCCCGATGTCGTTAAGCTACAAATTAGCGGATTTAGCGAATGAATTTCATATTGAGCTGCAAAGTGCACACCGAGCGGATGATGATGCACTCGCGACAGCGTACTTGCTTAAACATTGTTGGGAAGAACTGTTAACATTGCCACTTGTAACTTTGGAACAATTGCATAAACGTTCTTTCCGTTTGAGAACAGACTTGTCCCAGCTGTTTTTTGATGCGCTTGTCATAAAACGCAATAAAGCATTAACGGATGAAGGGCATGTCTTTTACCGCAAAATCGCCATTCGCAAAATGGCACCGACACCAAAAAGTGATGGGGATAAACTTGTTTACCCGCAAACGAAAGATGAAAAAATGGCCTTATTATTAAAAGGGATACCCGATTTTGAAGAGCGCCCGCAGCAGTTTCAAATGATGGACAGCATATGGCATGCATTCAACGCCAAGGCGGAACATGTCATTGAAGCATCAACGGGAATCGGTAAAACGATGGGTTATTTAGTGCCCTCGATTTATTATGCTAAGAAAACGAATCAGAAAATAGGAATTAGTACGTATACGTCCCATTTGCTGGATCAGCTAATGCAAAATGACATTCCTATATTGGAACAGGCGCTTGGCCAGCCGATCAAAATGGCTTTATTAAAAGGGATGAATCATTATATCGACGTTGAAAAATTCGAGAAAGAGCTAAAGACACAGGATGTTTCCTATGATCAGACATTTACAGTTCTGCAAACACTTATTTGGCTTGCGAAAACGGAGACGGGTGATTTAAGTGAACTGAATGTATCGGGCGGAGGCCAGCTGCTCATTGATAAATTCCGAAAGACCGCATTGCCGAAAACGACAATGCCACTTTATGATTTTTATTCACGTGCCATTCAAAATAGTCGCCAGGCAGACATTATTGTGACGAACCATGCGATGCTGCTAAGTGATCTCGTACGCAATGAACAGATTTTTAATTCATTAGGCGGCTGGGTAATTGATGAGGCCCATCAGTTTATTCAGGCTGCAATAAATCAGCACGAAAAAATATTCACTTATATGAATTGGAAATATTTATTTGGACAAATTGGTATACAGGAAGATGAACAGCTGTTTTATAAAATTCGTCGGGTAGCAATTAAAAAACAGCTGTTGAATTATCAAACACTCGATCAGCTGGAAAAGCGTTATATTCAAATGGTCAATGCATTTGATACGGCAATGGCGGCATTGCTTCGAGGAGTGAAAGCAGCGCAGCATCACCAGACAAAGCAACTTCAGAAAATCGAAGTCTTCATTTCTGAATTGCAATTAGGCCGTGAAGTTTTATCGAAAGTTTCGCTTACTGTTCAGCAATGGGTGGATGAGGCGACCGAGCTAATCCGGAAGTTCACTTCTAGTGTGGAAGAGCTTGCACCGGAGCATGAATATTTAATTGAGCAATGGCAGTATATCGTCAATGAGTTTACGATAAAACTGGCAGAGTGGGATGATGTGTTTCTAAGTGAAAATCCTGACTATTCATGCTGGCTTGAGTTGGACCAGCGCAGTGTTCCAGGCAGTATTCAGCTGTATAAAAAACCGATTGAAGTGACATCAACGATCAGGAAGCTTTTTGATCCGATTCGTGAAAAAAGCGGCATTGTCTGGACATCGGGAACGTTAACAGTGCCAAGTAATGAGCGTTTTATTACAAACCAGCTTGGGATCAATCCGTCGATTCCAATTGAAAAGCTGCATGCGGACCCGAGTTATTATGATGGAGCAGAAGTGTATATTGTCAATGACATGCCTGATATTCAGGCCGTTTCACAGTCCGAATATATTGAAGAGGTCGCACATGCCGTTACAAATACGGTGCGCATGACGAATGGGAGATGTTTTGTTTTATTCACATCGCAGGACATGCTGCGTAAAACAGTCAACCTTATACAAGAAAGTGAACTGTTAAGTGACTATATGATTTTTGCACAAGGTGTGACTTCCGGAAGCCGTATGCGATTATTAAAGTCTTTCCAGAAGTTTAATCATTCCGTATTATTCGGAACGAACAGTTTCTGGGAAGGGGTCGATGTACCGGGAGACGGTCTGTCTGCGGTCATTGTTGTGCGGTTGCCGTTTTCTTCACCGGAAGAACCTGCGTTTAAAGCGCGGGCCAATTATATAACTCAGCAAGGGCGCAATTCCTTTACGGAACTCGCGCTGCCGGATGCCATTATCCGGTTCAAACAAGGATTCGGCCGATTGATCCGTTCGAGCCATGATAAAGGGGTATTTATCGTTTTGGATCGACGGATTGAAACGAAATCATACGGACAGCAGTTTATCGAGTCATTACCGCCAATTTCTATACAAAAACTGCCTCTACACAGTATGGTGCAAAGCTTAGGAAATTGGTATAATGAAAAACGATGAGGAAGGAAAGCAGGTTGACAAAAATGAAACAATACTTTAAACAACAATCAAATACATCGAATTGTAAGGTGCAGTTATGAAAAACTGGATTATCTTTTCGGTTGTCTTTATTTTATCTTTGTCGCTTGTTATTTCAGTGTTCGTATTTTGGAAGGCCAATGCACCGTTTAGTGAAATAGAACAAAAGGCGGAAAGTTTTGCGCTTGATACGAAAGCACTTGCTGTTGTTGATGATTCCTATGTTTACAATGGGAATAAGCCATATGTCACTGTTTTCGGAGTGGATGAATATGGGAAGGAAAAGGCAGTCTTCGTCCCGATGAGTTTAGATGAGAATTCAATGCAGGAAGTATTTTTAGCAGATGGCATCACCGAAGATCAGGCGTTGTCTGTTTTTCAGGAAGATACTGCTGCGAAAGAGATTCTTCATATGAAGTTAGGATTCGAGGAGCCGGGTCCGGTATGGGAAATTACCTATAAAAGTGAATCCGGCAGCTTGAATTATGTCTATCTTCTATTTGAAGACGGGCAATGGTGGAAACGCATATTGAATTTGTAGAGGAGAGAGCAACATGAAACAATTGTTGGCAAATCGTGTAAAGACTTTAACACCATCTTCAACTTTAGCAATCACAGCTAAAGCGAAAGAGTTAAAGGAGCAAGGTATTGATGTAATTGGTTTAGGTGCAGGGGAGCCGGACTTTAATACACCGGACAATATTTTAAATGCAGCAAAACAATCGATGGATGCTGGTCTGACAAAATATACGCCGGCTGGGGGTTTACCTGCTTTAAAGAAAGCAATTATTGATAAATTGGCTCGTGACAATAATCTTACATACAAAGCAAATGAGATAATCGTTGGTGTCGGAGCAAAACACGTTCTGTATACATTGTTCCAAGTTATTTTAAATGAGGGCGATGAAGTAATTATCCCAATTCCTTACTGGGTATCTTACCCTGAACAAGTGAAGCTTGCTGGCGGTGTTCCAGTATATGTGGAAGGAACACAAGAACAGAACTTTAAAATTACAGCACAGCAATTACGTAATGCCATTACAGAGAAAACAAAAGCGGTGATTATTAACTCGCCGTCCAACCCTTCTGGTATGATTTATTCGAAGGAAGAATTGGCTGAGCTTGCACAAGTGGCAGAAGAAAAGGATATTTTAATCGTTTCAGATGAAATTTATGAAAAGCTTGTTTACAATGGAATAGAGCATTATTCAATTGCGGAAGTTTCAGACGCAGTGAAAGCACGTACAATTGTTGTGAACGGTGTTGCAAAATCTCACTCTATGACAGGATGGCGCATTGGCTATGCAGCTGGTGACGCGACAATCATTAAAGCGATGACGGATTTAGCTTCTCACTCTACTTCAAATGCAACAACAACAGCGCAATATGCAACGATTGAAGCATATAACGGCTCACAGGATACAGTAGAAAAGATGAGGCAAGCGTTTGAATCACGTTTAGAAGCGATTTTCCCGAAATTAGCAGCAATCCCCGGTGTAAAAGTATTAAAACCACAAGGTGCTTTCTACTTATTACCGGATGTTTCGGAAACAGCCGAGAAAACAGGCTATACTTCAGTGGATGATTTTGTATCTGCACTATTAACAGAAGCAAATGTTGCGGTCATTCCAGGTTCAGGATTTGGTGCACCAGCGACTATACGTTTATCGTATGCGACATCTTTAGAATTATTAGAAGAAGCAGTTCGCCGAATCGATGCCTTTGTTAAAGCAAAATGGCAAGATTAAGCGTCCTTGCAACATAAGCTTTGGAGGACTTTATGAAAAAAATTATGATTAAAGATATGCCAAATCATATTGGCGAAACAGTAAAAATTGGTACATGGTTAGCTAACAAACGTTCTAGCGGTAAATTAGCTTTCCTTCAGTTACGTGATGGCTCAGGCTTCGCGCAAGGTGTTGTCGTGAAAGCAGAAGTGGGCGAAGAACTATTCGCAGTAGCTAAAGGCATGACACAGGAAACATCGATGTATGTTATTGGTGAAGTTAAAGCGGACGAGCGTTCTTCTTTCGGTGCTGAGTTAAATGTTACAGGTATCGAAGTAATCAGTCCTGCTAAAGACTATCCAATTACACCAAAAGAGCATGGTACAGAATTTTTAATGGATAACCGTCACTTATGGTTACGTTCTCGTAAACAACATGCAATCATGAAAGTACGTAATGAAATTATTCGTGCAACATATGAATTCTTCAATGAAAATGGTTTTACAAAAATGGATCCGCCAATCTTAACAGGTTCTTCACCTGAAGGTACGTCAGAGCTTTTCCATACAAAATATTTCGATGAAGACGCATTCCTATCTCAATCAGGTCAGCTTTACATGGAAGCTGCTGCAATGGCATTAGGAAAAGTATTCTCATTCGGTCCTACATTCCGAGCTGAAAAATCTAAAACACGTCGTCACTTAATCGAATTCTGGATGATCGAGCCTGAAATGGCATTTGTTGAGCATGATGAAAGCTTGGAAGTACAGGAACAATACGTATCACATATCGTACAATCTGTTCTGAAAAACTGTAAGCTTGATCTAGAGCGTCTAGGCCGTGATACATCAAAACTTGAAAATGTGAAAGCACCATTCCCACGTATTTCATATGATGAAGCGATCGAGTTTTTACATGAGCAAGGCTTTGATGATATTCAGTGGGGTGATGATTTCGGTGCACCACACGAAACGGCAATTGCCAACCATTTCGACAAACCAGTATTTATCACATGCTACCCGATCGGTATTAAGCCGTTCTACATGCAGCCACACCCAGAGCGCGATGATGTTGTTTTATGTGCAGACTTAATCGCTCCTGAAGGCTATGGTGAAATTATCGGTGGTTCTGAACGTATTTACGATTATGAATTAATGAAATCTCGTTTAGAGCAACATAACTTATCGATGGATGCATATGCATGGTATTTAGATTTATGTAAACAAGGTGCAGTACCTCACTCAGGCTTCGGCTTAGGATTAGAGCGTACAGTTGCATGGATTTCCGGAACAGAACATATCCGCGAATCCATCCCATTCCCACGTTTATTAAACCGTTTATATCCATAATTTATGGCTATTCATCAAACGTTGATTGGAATGAAGGGGAGGCGACTCCTAAGGGACAAGCACGTTGCCTGAGACTAGGAACAAAAGCTAAAAACGCCACGTCCTGTGGCAATGCTTTTGTGACCAACATCCTGTTGGCCTCGTGCCCCTGGAAAGCGTCCGACCCGTAATGGAAATCAACATAATACTACGATGAAGAACTTAATTTATACAACGAGAAAACGTCCGGAATTTTGCCGGGCGTTTTCTCGTTACGAGCGCACAAAGGGGGATTCAACTATGTCTAAAAATTTTAATCGAATCCGCGTTTGGACGGAGCAATTACAAATTACTATTCCACAATTATTTTTTAAACATTATAGCGAACTGAACATACAAGATGACGAAGCTTTAATCATTCTACATTTATTAACGTTCGAACAGGAAGGAATCGACTTTCCGACACCAAATGATTTAATGCAGCGGACAAATTTCCAATTGACGGCTATTTCTCAAATAATACAACGCTTAATGCAAAAAGGATTTGTCGAAATTTCTCAAAGCACTGATGAGACTGGACGCCTTGCCGAGAAATATTCGATCTATCCGTTATGGGAAAGACTGCTGGATCTGCTGCAATCAAAAGCCCAACAACAAGTTTCAACTGCGAACAAATTGGACGAGGCGAAAATTTTCCAGCTGTTTGAACAGGAGCTGGGACGCCTGCTTTCCCCAATGGAAATTGAAACAATCGGTATGTGGATGGACTTGGATCAGCATAGTCCTGAAATTATAAAAGCTGCATTAAAAGAAGCGGTACTAGCTGATAAAGTAAATTTACGCTACATCGACCGGATTTTGATCGAGTGGAAGAAACGCAACATAAAAACACTCGCACAAATTGAAAAACATAGTGAGCAATACCGGAAAAATACGATGGCCGCAGCACCGATTCAACCGGTACAACAGCAAGAAACCGTTCAGAAAACGGAAAAAGTTTCTTTCTATAATTGGTTAGAGGAGCGAGAATAGGAGGACACCAAAACTTTTATGTTAACAAAAGCAAAATGGAATCACTTTTTAGATGAGATGGATCGCATGTTTCCGGATGCACATTGTGAATTAGTGCATGACAATCCGTTTGAGTTGACGATTGCGACATTATTATCTGCGCAATGTACGGATGTCCTCGTCAACAAAGTGACGAAACAATTATTTCAAAAATATAAAACACCGCAGGACTATTTAAACGTTTCCCTTGAGGAACTGCAAAATGATATTCGTTCAATTGGGCTTTACCGAAACAAAGCGAAAAATATTCAATTATTATGTGCACGTCTGTTAAATGAATATGGCGGGGAAGTTCCGGCATCTCGTGAAGAGCTTGTCACATTGCCTGGTGTCGGCCGTAAAACAGCAAATGTTGTCTTGTCGGTTGCATTTAATATTCCTGCGATGGCTGTCGATACGCATGTAGAGCGTGTCTCGAAGCGATTAGGGCTTTGTCGTTGGAAAGACAGTGTGCTGGAAGTAGAAGAAACAATCATGAAAAAAACGCCGATTGAACGATGGAGCCGTGCACACCATCAAATTATTTTCTTTGGTCGTTATCATTGTAAAGCGCAAAATCCCGGCTGCGGGTCATGTCCGTTATTGGATGACTGTCGGGAAGGGCAAAAACGTTTGAAAAAAGGTTTGGTAAAAATATGATGATTTCAGTTCAACAACAGGCAATTTCAAAAGAAGTGGTGGACGTTTGGTACGGTAAATGGGAAATAATGCGTGAAGCAATTCATGCAGCCCATGAAAGACGTGACGGATCAGCAGAGCAATTCATGGTAGAAGGAATCGAACATTTTGAACAGTTTATTGTCAGCGGTTCTATTACAGATACACCGTTTTCGGTGCAAAGCGACTATGAACTCATGCCGATCAATGGAATGGAACGTCTGCAGTTCATAAAAGCGCGTCCAGGGCAATATGCATGCTATCGTCAATTGGATGAACTTTATAAAGAGACGAAAAAGCGCTGTGCAAGACTAAGAATGAAAAAGTAAAATCCAAACAATCAAAAAGAAAAAACATCAAGTTTCCCTTTGTGGGAAGCTTGATGTTTTTTAGTTTAATCTTCTTCTGAGTCTTCAGGCCTTGTTTCGCCTCCTGAAGTCGGTGGGCTTGGCTGGTTCGGTGCTGATGGATCAGGGTCGGGCTCATCCGGCTCTACAGTATTACCGTTGCCATTGCCATTCCCGTTATTTCCATTCCCATTGCCGTTTCCATTGTTACCATTCCCGTTACCGTTGTTGCCATTGCCATTTCCGTTATTCCCATTGTTGTTCCCGTTACCCGGCTGTTCCGGTTGTTCTGCTTCATTCGGATCTTCAATGGAATCATTCGGATCTTCAGGCTCTGTTGCCGCATCTCCTTCGACGAATAATGCAACACTTGCCGGATCACTTCTTAAATCACCTGAAATGGCTGTAACTGTAAATGTATATTCTCTTCCTCGTTCGATGTTAGGTACTTGAATTGCGGTAGCGCTTGTCGTAGAAATGACCGTTGCCGGACCGCCGTCTACTTTCATCGAAACTTCAAATGTAACAGGATCGGTATCTTCACCGGAACCGTCAAGTGAAGAATGTGACCAGGAAACATCTGCTAGTTGTGCTGCCTCATTGTAAGACGCTTGTAAACTAGTAGGCGAATCTAGATTTTGAGGGACAAATTCCTGTGTATACTCAGTTGGCTCTGTTCCTTTAACGAACAGCTCAGTTGCCTTTTGTGTAGCTGGTGTATATTCATTAGCCAGTTTTAATGGATTCGATCCGACTACAATCGAAGCCGATACAACGCTGCTTGGCTGTTTAAATGATGACGACGGGTTATGCTGATTTAAATCCGTCATGATCGATTTGAACAATGTTTGTGGCAACCAGCGCTCTTCCCATGTTGTAATGGGATCTTTTCGCTGTGAATATCCGCCCCAAATAGCGATTGAGTAGTTTGTTGTATAGCCGGTAAACCAAGTATCTGGTACTGAGCCGCTCTTTAAATTGAACTTTTCAAATTCATCAGATCCATAGTTTGTTGTACCTGTTTTCCCTGCGATATCAACGCCTGCAACAGCAGCTCGTGGCGCAGAGGCATTGCGTTTGTTACTAACTACATCACGTAAAATATCCGTTACCATATAAGCAGTATAATCACTCATCGCTTTTTTGGATTCCGGTTTAAACGATTTCGAAGTTTTACCGTCACGGAAAACAATTTTAGTAATGGCATGCGGACTATTATAAGTACCGTTGTTGCCGAATGCTGCATATGAAGCAGCCATTTGGACAGGAGAAATATTGACGCGTCCTCCGCCGAGTGCTTCAGATTCTGTTAATCCGCTTGATTCAATACCTAAGTTTCCTAAAAACTCTTTAGCGCGTTCCGGACCAACTTCACGGAAAGTTTTCACAGCCGGAATATTTCGTGATGTATAAAGCGCTTCACGCACTGTCATCGTACCTAAATAGCGGCCGTCCCAGTTTCCGATAACTTGATCTGAACCAGAATACGTAATTTTTTCATCGACTGTAGTTTGACCAGTCGACCATTTTAAATATTCAAATGCTGGACCATAATCGATTAAAGGTTTTAATGTCGAACCAGGCTGGCGTGTTGTCATATCGTAGGCGAAGTTATAGTTAAATTCACCTGTATAGTTTCGTCCGCCGCCAATCGCACGAATTTCACCTGTTGGTGTATCGATAACCGCAACACCAGCCTGAATTTCTTCAGTAGGGAAGTTGCTGTCATTGTTCATTAAATCTTCTACAATCGTCTGTGCTTTCGGATCTAGCGTTGTATAAACTTTGATCCCTTCGGAAGTCAGTTCGCTATCACCATTTTTTTCGAGTTCAGCTAAAACGACATCCAAAAAGGCTGGATATTTCGTTGTACTGTTTGCTACACGCTCTTCTTCAGGAATAAGCCCGCCTGTAATAGGTTCCTTTTTCGCTTTTTCCGCTTCAGCTTCGGTAATTTTTCCGTGCTGAACCATTAAGCCTAAAACGATATTACGACGTTTTTTTGCACGGTCCGGCTTTTTATATGGGTTATAATTGTTCGGACTTTGCGGCATCCCTGCTAATTGAGCATATTCTGCCAATGACAGTTCGCTCAATTCTTTTCCATAAAATTCTTTTGCTGCTGTACCAAAGCCATGGATTCTACCTGACATTAGGATTTTATTAAAGTACATTTCGAAAATTTCTTCTTTACTATATTGGCGTTCCAGCTTAATAGCGAGCCAAGCTTCCTGCGCTTTACGCTCCAGCTTTTTCTCATTAGTAAAGAATGAGTTTTTTACAACCTGCTGTGTAATTGTACTCGCACCTTGTGCACCAAATCCATCACGGAAGTTGGCCAGTACAGCACCGCCAAGACGCCACAGGTCAACACCGAAGTGATCAAAGAATCGAGCATCTTCTGTTGCGATAATTGCGTCAATCATTTGCTGAGGTATATCTTCATATTTTACATAATTTCGTTTTTCTGCACCGATTGTTGCAAATAGTTCTCCATTTATATCATAAAACTCCGATGAGATCGGATCCTTTAATGCATCCTCATCCAGTTCAGGTGCTTTGCTTACATAGTAGCCAAATAATGCGGCACCACTTAAGAAACCAATTACCCCAATTAAAACGATTGCTAAAACAATGCGCTTAATCCATTTCCCTGCAGAAGTTTTCGGTTTTCTGGATTTTTTGTTCTTTTGTTGACGTTCGCGCTTAATCTGTTCGCGTGTTTTTCTATTTTCCGTCACGATGTTTCTCCTCACTTTCACAAACATTATTGTTTGCGATTAACTTTTTTACCGCCTGCAAATAGTCGAGCCTTGGTAAATAGCCTTCGGAAATTTCGATGGCATCCTGCTCAAAAACAGCGATTGGTATAGATTTTCTTCCCCCTTCATCCATTGCTGAAAACCATTTTGCCACAACATGATACGAAATGACAAAATTACGGTTTAACGTGCTGAATCGTACAATGAAAAACGCAACTCCTCGTTGATTTGTCACGGAATGCATATGATCCATTTGGTGAGAGTGAATGTTTTTTAATGGAAAGGATGTTTTACTATCCGTTTCTTTTGCTTCAAAGTCAATGTAATATCCATTCCATACGCCATTATAATCCGTCGTTGAAGGTGTGCGGAAATAAGCCTCTTTAATAACAGCAGCACTTCTAGCCGGATAATCTACTTTGACGATTTGTATAGGAACAGGTTTCTTGTGTATATTTGCCATATTCCTATGCAAATAAAACATATTTGTTTCATTTAGGTCATCTTCTAAGCTTTTTCCACGGTTACTGTAATTGACGGCTCTTTTATTTTTTTCTTTAGCAACTGATTGAGATTTAGCGGCTTCCTTTTTTTTCTCAATCTTTGGCGCATTTTCATAGAGTTTACCGTTTGGATACCGAATCACCATGGAATCACCTTCTTTCCTGGAAGAAATAATACTTTAATAGTGTATCACAAACAATGTACCCGTTAATAATTTTGTAAAAGCTATGCAAAATATAACTTCTTTTAGCGAATGGACACTATTTTTGCCACATGACAAGGATTCCGTGGAAAAAGAAAGAATCATTGTGAAAAGGGGGCATTATATGTCGAAATTATCACGCTTAATCGAACAAGTTGAAATGGCACAAACATTATTATCATTGCAAATGGAACGTGAGCAATTAAGAATGAAAGTGGAGCATTTAACCAATCTACTCACTGTTTATCAAAAAGTTAGCTTAGCAGAAACAAAGAGTCAAGTAAAGAATGCCTGTTCGCATATGAGTAGTACAAACGAAGAGAATTTGATACACTTAAGAACAAATATACTTTAGCCTGAATGGGCAAAGATTAATAAAAAAGTAGCTGTTGCAGCGAACTACGATAATTTACGCTACAACGTTAATAAAGATGAAATTACTCGAGGTGCTCTTTATGCAATTAATAGATGAAACATACCAATTAATAGAAGAATGTGATGCGTGTTTACACCGTTTTCAGGAAATGCGACGTTTAGACAAGGAGCCGGATTTCTTTAATGAGGTCAAGCCACATGTCGATGAAGTCCATACACGTATTCACGAATGGCAGCAGCATGCGACAAATTGGATAAAAAGCCAGCACCCCAAAAATTTATACGTACAACAAATTGACCACGCAGCCGATGCAATGGAGCAATTTGTTGTACAGTCTTTCTTTAAAGGAACGAGCAAAAAACGGTTTATTCAATCGATCCAATCTGCCCAATACACATTGAAGCTACTCGCAACAAAGATTGAGGAAGGTGAAGACGATGCTTAGCAAGAAAAGAACCATTTCGCAGCTTGTCGACGAGTGGCAATATGATGAGGAAATGAAGCAAAATATTGTCGCCATGCATACGATCGATGAAAAGCAGGCCCAGTACGCAGATTTTCCTTCTAATTTACACCCATCGATCATTAAAGCATTGCATGGACGCGGTATTGAACAGCTTTATATCCATCAGCGCCAAGCGTTTGACTATGCACAACAGAAAAAGCATTTTACTGCGATTACACCGACTGCTTCGGGAAAATCGTATTGCTACCATTTGCCGGTTTTACAGCAAATTTTAGAAGACCGCTCAAGTCGCGCTATTTATTTGTTTCCTACAAAGGCGCTTGCACAGGACCAGAAATCAGATCTTAATGAATTGATTGAACTGATGGATGAGGATATTTTGAGTTACACATATGATGGAGATACTGCACCAGGTATTCGCCAAAAAATCCGGAAAGCCGGTCATATCGTCATGACAAATCCCGATATGCTGCATTCAGGCATTTTACCGCACCATACGAAATGGGTATCCCTTTTTGAAAACTTGAAGTACATTGTCATTGATGAGTTACATACGTATAAAGGCGTGTTCGGTTCACATGTCGCACATGTTATAAGAAGACTTCAGCGTATTTGCGAATTTTATGGAAGCAATCCGATTTTTATTTGTACGAGTGCCACAATCAAAAACCCTAAAGAACTGGCGGAAAGCCTGACAAATAGTAAGCATGAGCTGATCGAGCAATCAGGTGCGCCTGTCGGGAAGAAGACATTTATTTTTTACAACCCGCCGATTGTCCACCCGACATTTGGTGTAAGACGGAGCGCCGTGCTCGAAGTACGAGATATTTCGAAGCGTTTGTTTGAAGCAGGCATTCAAACAATTATTTTTGCAAAATCAAGAGTTCGTGTGGAAATGCTCGTGACGTATTTAAAGTCGTTAACAGCGAAAAAAATTATGGACGAATCGATTCAAGGCTATCGTGGCGGGTATTTGCCGAGTGAACGGCGAGAAATCGAAAAAGGTTTACGAACAGGCTCGATACAGATGGTCGTCAGTACGAATGCACTTGAATTGGGTGTTGATATCGGCCAATTACAGGCATGTATTATGACCGGCTACCCAGGGAATATCGCGAGTGCGTGGCAGCAGGCAGGAAGGGCAGGAAGACGTCAGGATGAGGCGCTCATTGTATATGTTGCGCAATCGACGGCGTTGGATCAATATGTTGTCCAAAATCCTAGTTATCTATTAGGAAGTTCACCAGAAGAAGCGCGTATTAATCCGGAAAACCTGTTAATTTTAATGGAGCATTTAAAATGCGCGGCATTTGAACTGCCATTTTCGATGGAAGATACGTATGGGGAATATGAAGTTCAGGAACTATTAGCCTATTTAGAAGAAGAGGGTGTGCTTGTCCGAACAAGTACGAAATGGCATTGGATGAGCGACAGATTCCCGGCGCATGAAATTTCCTTGCGCTCAGCTGCACAGGAAAATGTTGTCATTATCGATATTTCAACACCTGCCAATACGAAAGTAATCGGTGAAATGGATACTTACAGTGCGATGACTCTTTTACATGAAGAAGCCATCTATTTGCATCAAGGTATTCAGTTCCAGGTTGAAAAGCTCGATTGGGAAGAGAAAAAGGCATTCGTTCGGGAAGTGGATGTCGACTACTTTACAGATGCGAATTTGGCGGTCGAGCTGAAAGTGCTAAGTGAAGATAAATCGGCACCATTTAAAAACTCGACAGTAAGTTACGGAGATGTAAGCATTTTGGCTATTCCGACCATCTTTAAGAAGATCCGTTTTAATACACATGATAATATCGGTTCTGGTCCGATTTCGATTCCTCCAATGGAAATGCATACAAATGCGACATGGATGAGCTTTGAGTTGCCGAATAACTGGACGGAAGAACAACTGACCGATGCGCTGACAGGGGCTGCCTATGCAATGGGAAGCTTTATCCCATTATTCATTCACTGTGACCGGTCGGATGTGTCGGTTGTCCCACAAGTAAAAGCGGTTCATAATGAAAAACCGACATTGTTTATTTATGACAGTTATCCTGGTGGTATCGGTTTGAGTGAACGTGTGTACGATGTATTACTGTCGCTGCTTGAAAGAACAGCACAGCATGTGGAGAACTGTCCATGTCAGCAAGGTTGTCCCTCATGCATTGGTGCGCAGGATAGTTTAGGAGAAAACAAAAAACAAGTTATGAAAGTGTTAAATATTTTAATTAACGAAATGATGTGAGAACATGTCGTATGAAAATAAGCTATTGCAAATGAAAAAATTGCTCGGCAAAAAAACGGAGCAAAAAAAAGAAAAACCGAAATTCCTTAAACCTGAACCGCCTTTATATAGCGAACAATGGCAACAGGCAGGGCTTGAACTGGTAGAAAATGAATTCGGCATACTTTTTAAACGGGAAGTGCATTATCCATTTGATTATCAGCATGGTGACTACAAGCTCGGGGAATTGTTTCCTTCCTTAAAGCGCTGGAAGTCCCAAGCCGAAGATCATCCGTTTGCCATTAGCGGTGATGAAACGATCGTGTTTTTTGATACAGAAACAACCGGTTTAAAAGGCGCGGGTACCCATATTTTTTTACTCGGTTTTTTGGAAGCGGATGATGAAGGTTTTACGCTTACACAATATGTATTGGCGGACCCTTCTAATGAAGCGGCCCTTCTTTTCGAATCAAAGCTATGGCAGCGAAATGTAACGATTGTTTCCTATAACGGAAAAAGTTTCGACTGGCCGCAGCTTCAAGTGCGATGGACATTAAACCAGCAATTTTTGCCGCCGCTGAAATCACAGCGGCAAATCGATTTGCTGCATAGTACGAAACGACTTTGGAAAGATGATTTATCGCGCATGAAGCTTACCCAAGTAGAACAGGATAAGCTTGGCTTTTACCGAATCGGGGATATACCTGGTCATTTAGCACCGATTATATACTTTGATGCGGTTAAGAGCGGAAATGCGGAAACGCTGATGAAAGTACTATTGCATAATGAATGGGATTTACTGTCGCTGATCACATTGTATATTCATTCAACGAATTTATTGTTCGATGATATATCAACGGAATCCGCGACAACGTATACAAATATCGGTAAATGGTTTGGCGATTTGAAAAAGCGGCAAACAAGTACGGAAATACTGCAGGCAGTGACGGCACATTTCGAAACAAAAGATACCGGTTATGCACATTTTTATTTAGCATATGAATTAAAGCGAATT
Organism: Solibacillus isronensis; assembly: GCF_900168685.1. Classification (NCBI taxonomy): domain Bacteria; kingdom Bacillati; phylum Bacillota; class Bacilli; order Caryophanales; family Caryophanaceae; genus Solibacillus; species Solibacillus isronensis. Next base: position 961,922 of record NZ_FVZN01000014.1, read on the forward strand.
GGAGAAACGGATTTAGCGATCCAATCATTCCAAACAGCGCTACCAGCTATTCCTGTAAGAAAACAGCTGCAGGCATACGAACAACTGGCCATGCTATATGAACATAAAGTAAAGGACTACGAGCAGGCATACATTTATACGAAAATAGGGAATAATTTACTTCCTGAAATACCGTTTCAAAAAGAAACACAGCTTCAAAATCAGCAAATAAGTTGGCAGAAAAGACTTAGTCGTTTAGACAATAAAAGAAATAAAAATTTTTTCGACAAATAATGAAAAATTTTTCGACATCTAGAAGATATGTAGTCGTTTCATTTGTCTGACCTATGCTATAATAAATCAAAGAAGTAGCGTGATGGAAGGACGAGGAATAATGGATATTAAATTAACAGCTGATCATATATTGGAAAAAGAATTTAAAAAGAGCATGAAAGGTTATAACATTGACGAAGTGGATCAATTTTTGGATCTGATTCGTGAAGATTATGACACATTTACTGCAAAAATTGCTTCCTTGGAAGAGGAAAACGAGCGCTTAAAGCAGGAGCTGGCAAACTCAAGCCGCAAATCGGCGGTTGCTCCTGCTCCAACAGCAAATAGTACAAACTTCGATATTTTAAAGCGACTTTCAAACTTGGAGAAGCATGTTTTCGGGAGTAAGCTTTACGAATAGTTAAACTATTCATAGGAATATTGTTTTTTTTCTATTATTGCAGTATACTTTATTCATACATCAATATTCGAGTAATCGCTGCGACTTTAAGGTCGTAGAGGAAAGTCCATGCTCACACGGTGCTGCGATGCCCGTAGTGTTCGTGCTTACTGAAAAAATAAGGTAAGGCAAGAGAATTTCTCTTGACGGCGGAAGGAACTCCTAAGTCTTTTAGATATGGACGAAACTTCCTGAAAGTGCCACAGTGACGGAGCTTATAGTGAAAACTATGAGGTGGAACGAGGTAAACCCCATGAGTGAGAAACCCAAATTATGGTAGGGGCACTCTCCTGAAGGAATTGAACGGATGGAGGGACGGTCAGTTTGGCCGTAGATAGATGATTACTACCTAGTCGTACGAGGCGCAAGCTGCTTGAGTACTTAGGAACAAAACATGGCTTATTGATTATTGATGCTTTTTTGAACAAATAAAAGGGCTCTCCATTCTTTTGTGGAGAGCCTTTCTTAGTAGAAAAAATTATTTTAAATATAAAAATAAAGGTTCATGACGGGGAATTAGGGAACTAAATCAATAAAACGACACCTGCTTCTGTCGGAGTGAATATATAAAAACTGTTCTTTATATAAGGGTGATAAGTCTTGAGCGAATTGAAGTCTAATAAATCCATCATGCAAGAACTGGCATTGTCTCAGTTTCCAAAAGAATTAATCGAAAGAGTTTTTGAAAATATTGCGGAAGGTATTATGATTACCGACCGATATAGAAGAATTTTATCGATTAATGTTGCTTTTGAGTTTGTAACAGGCTTTAAATTAGAAGAGGTACAAGGAAAAAAACCGTCTATTTTGCAGTCTGGCGTGCATGACAGAGCTTTTTATATTGATATGTGGAAACAAATTGGCAAGGCAGGCATGTGGCAAGGCGAAATTTGGAATAGACGCAAGACGGGTGAATTATACCCCGAATGGCTGACAATACTAGCAATTAAAGATGAAGCAGGTAAAATTACAAATTACTGCGGCATTTTTACAGATTTGTCTGAACGTAAAATCGTGGAAGACGAACTTGAAAAAAGGGCTCTTCATGATTCATTAACAGAAGTGTGCAATCGTTTTGCCTATATTGAACGTATGAATGCACTTTTGGAAGTAACAGAAAACAAGGTAATGCCGATACAGCATGCCGTTATTTTTATGGATTTAGACCGCTTTAAGCAAGTGAATGATCTGCTCGGACATGCCATTGGTGATCAGTTATTGGTTGAAGTCTCAAAACGTGTCAAAACTTTAGTGAGAAACAAGGATATTTTAGCGCGCTTTGGTGGGGATGAATTTGTCATTACATTAGCAAATATCCAACATCCAAGAGAAGCTGCAAAATTTGCTGAGCAGGTGCTCCGGGTTTTTGAAGCGCCGATTAAAGTTCATGATCAGGATGTCTATATATCAACAAGTATGGGAATCAGTATTTACCCGGCGGACGGTACGACAACAGAACATCTATTGAATCGTGCCGATCGTGCCATGTCATTTTCGAAAGATAATGGGCGTAATTGCTACTCGTTCTACTTTGACGAGTTGGAAACTGATTCGAATCGAGTGCTGACACTTGATAGTGAGCTTCGTAAAGCAATTGAAAATATGGAATTTACGCTGGCCTATCAGCCGAAAATTAGTACCGAAAACAACGAAATTGTCGGTATCGAAGCATTAGTACGTTGGAACAGTGAGAAACTTGGCTTTGTATCACCTGCTGAATTTGTCGAACATGCCGAAGAATCAGGTTTAATTATCCCGCTGAGCGAGATGATTTTCGAGCTTGCATGTGAAGGCTACCATCAGCTTGTTTCTGCCGGGTATCCGAATGTACCGATCGCAGTAAATGTATCGAGCATTCACTTCCAACAGCAAAGCTTCCTGGATTCGGTTCAGAAAATTTTAGAGCGGAATAATGCTTCTGCTCAAAGTTTTGAAATCGAAGTAACAGAGCGGACAGTGATGAACAGCGCGCAAGAAACAGTGAGTAAACTAGTAAAACTGAGGCAATTAGGTTTTAAACTTTCAATCGACGACTTCGGGACAGGGTATTCTTCGTTAAGTTACTTAGTGCGATTCCCGCTCGATGTGCTCAAAATTGACCGCAGCTTCATTCAGCATATTTGCTCGCTTGATGATAAGCAGGCAATTGTCGATGCGATTATTCAAATGGCACATCGCCTGCAAATGAAAGTAGTAGCTGAAGGTGTGGAAACAAGCCAGCAAGTCGATTTGCTTAAATCGATGGGCTGTGATTATATACAAGGGTATTACTACAGTAAACCTTTGCCTATGGAAGAATTAATCGACTTCATCCAATTTTGGGAAGTCGAGCATCAAGGAAGGATTTAAACGCATGACAAAATTTAATTTAGTAGCAACAGCTGCGATGGGCCTAGAGGCAATTGTAGCAGAAGAAGTACGTGATCTAGGATACGAAACACGTGTAGATAACGGCAAAGTATATTTTGAAGGCGATGAGATGGCGATTGCTCGCACAAATCTTTGGTTACGTGTAGCGGACCGGGTGAAAATCGTCGTTGCCCAATTCCCTGCCAGAACATTTGATCAGCTATTTGAAGGCGTAAAGGCAGTTCAATGGGAAAAATACTTACCGGTGGATGCAAATTTCCCTGTGTCAGGTAAATCGGTCAAATCGACTTTATTCAGTGTACCGGATTGTCAGGCAATCACAAAAAAAGCTATTGTTGAACGAATGAAACTTGCATATAAACGTTTAGGATTTTTAGATGAGTCAGGTCCTACATTTAAAATTGAAATTTCGATTTTAAAAGATATGGCAACATTAACGATCGATACATCGGGCGTAGGCTTGCATAAACGTGGATACCGCACGACACAAGGTGAAGCACCATTAAAAGAAACACTTGCAGCAGCATTAGTGAAAATTTCAAAATGGTCACCAAGCCGTCCGTTCGTAGATCCTTTCTGTGGTTCGGGAACGATTGCATTGGAAGCGGCAATGATTGGTCAAAATATCGCACCAGGCTATAACCGCGAATTTATTTCCGAATCATGGCCATGGATGAAGCAGGATATTTGGGATAAAGCGCGTGACGAGGCAGATTCTTTAGCAAATTATGATCAGGAATTAACGATCATCGGTTCGGATATCGATCATAAAATGGTTGCTATCGCGCAAGAAAATGCACTTGAAGCAGGCTTTGGCGATCTATTGACATTCAAGCAAATGCAGGCAACGGATTTCACATCAAAGCTGACAGACGGAGTTATTGTTACAAACCCGCCATATGGTGAGCGTATTGGTGAAGTGGAAGAAATCGAGAAAATGCTGCGCCAGTTTGGTCAAGTAATGCAAAACTATCCGACTTGGTCAGTGTACATGCTGTCTTCAATGGAAGACTTAGAAGTGCATTACGGTAAAAAAGCGACGAAAAAGCGTAAATTATTCAACGGATTCATCCGCACAGACTTTTACCAGTATTGGGGACAAAAATCTAAGCGCGAAAATTAATAATGAAGAGCGTGACCGAGAAGACATTCCGGAGAACGCTCTTTTTGTTGCATATTATTAGTCTTTTTTATGTAAATCGTTGTATAATGATGAGTACGGAATTTTTTATTTAAATTTGTAAATAGTTAGTATTTGCGGAAGGGATTGTAAACAACAATTCCTTCCGCCTCATATTGAGGGGGAACATCCATTTGAGAAAATCTTTACCTTTTGAACTTTCAAGAGAAAAAACTTTCTTTGATTCGTTAGGTGATTGGCTCGGTGACGTATTATATGATGAGCTACCAGAACGAGGATTTGAATGCCGTGACGAACAAATTTTCATGGCTTACCAAATAGAGCAAGCTTTAAAAGAAAAGAACGTGTTATTTGCGGAAGCTGGGGTAGGAACAGGAAAAACGATCGCCTACTTATTACCGGCTGTATCCTATGCACGTTATACAGGAAAACCGGCACTTATTGCCTGTGCAGATGAAACTTTAATCGATCAGCTCGTAAAAGAGGGCGGCGATATTCATAAACTTCGTGATGTATTAGGTCTGGATATTGATGTCCGCCTTGCAAAATCACGTGACCAATATTTATGTTTAAAACGTTTTGAAGAAGCGGAAAAAACGGAAACAGAAGAGTGGATTGATGATATTGCATTTTCAATTCCGGATGGCGTATATGCACAGGGCAGTATGATTGCCGTGCAACCATATGGGGAGCGCTCGGATTATTCGTTAGTGACGGATGAAGACTGGGAGAAAGTAAACTACAATTCAATCATGCAATGTGCGGTTTGCGATTTACGTAATCGTTGCGGCCAAACATTACACCGTGCACATTATCGTAAATCGACGGACCTGATCATTTGTTCACAAGACTTTTTAATGGAGCATTTGGCGACAAAGGAATCACGTGAACGTGAAGGGCAATTACCGCTATTACCGGAAGTTTCAATGATGGTCCTTGATGAAGGACATTTACTTGAATATGCAGCCCAAAAAGCATTAACATACAAAGTTCAGGCTTATACAATTGTAGAGTTATTGGAACGACTAATGGTAGACGGTGTCCGTGAGCGTACTTTATACGCAATGGAACATTTACAAGATCACCATGAACTGTTTTTTGACCAGTTGCGTGAAGATGTCATTCAGTCAGAAGAAGACCGTAAACGTATTGTAAAATCAGAGCGACTGATCCAATTAGGCGAGCGCGTCATTGCATATGTCGATCAGTTGCTGGAAGAATTCGTTTTCGAATCGGAGCTTTACATGATTCCGGAATATGAGCTGAATATGGCAGAAGAGTTTTTAGAACATTATGTTGCGGCAATGCGTATTTTTGTTGCACAAGGCGATGCTGTTGATTGGCTCGAAGATACAGATGGAGAAGAGACGCTCGTAATTATGCCGCGCCTGATTACAGATGTTCTTTCCGAAACGTTATTCTCGAAAAAAATGCCAATCGTGTTCTCATCAGCTACACTTTCGGTAAATAAGGATTTCAGCTATATCGCATCAAGTTTAGGCATTGAACAATACCAAAGCTTCAGTGTACCATCACCGTTTGATTATGAAGAAGTAATGAAAATTTATTTACATGAACTATCGCAATCCGAAAAAACTGCAAAAGTTGAGCAGCTTTTGAAAGATGGTAAACAAACGTTGATTTTATTTAAATCAAAACAGGCAATGAATCACTTTAAATCAAATGTAGGTTTAATGGAACGCTTGAATATCGCATTTGAAGGCGACCGTGAGCTTTCGGCAATTGTCCGTGAGTTCCAAAACGGTGAAGTGAAGACATTATGTTCGTATCACTTATGGGAAGGCTTGGATTTACCGGAAGAAGCGTTAACGCGCGTCATTATTTTCGACTTGCCATTCCCGCCACATGATCCATTGTTCGATGCAAAACGTTCATTTGCACAAAATCCGTTTGAAGAAGTTGAGTTACCATTCATGCAGCTTCGTCTTCAACAAGGAATGGGCCGTTTAATTCGTACATCGAATGACCATGGTGACATTCATATTTTATTAAATAATGAAGAAGCAAGCGTGAAATCGTACTTCACAGATATTTTAGCAGTGAACCCGCAATAATGTTCAACCCCGTTCGAGAGTATCGAACGGGGTTTTTATTTGGGATTTATTTCGTCGGGCGGCCGGATATTCTAATATGTAGTAGGGGGTGTTCTAATATAATAAAAAATTGTCTAATAAAATGCTGATCTTCTAATAAGTGAATCAATTCTTCTAAAATGGAGTTGAGAAGTTCAAATATTGGAGTGAATTATTCTAATAATGAATAGGGTTACTCTAATATCCGTAAATTTCTTCAAATAAAAAAACCTTTCATTGAAATAATCAATAAAAGGCAATAATAAATTACTCGTCTTCTTCCATATCAATTGTATATAAAATAATTAAATCCCCGATACCTTCTAATGTAGCTGGTATTTTAAATGCTTGCTTAAAGCCGTATAACTTCGTATGGCCAACCATTACGGTAGGTGGCGTAATATCAAGCTCCAAATCATGTTGTACCGTGTATGTACATAAATTACAGGCAATCATATTCCCGAGTTCGCCTGTAAAGGACTCAAGCATAGCACCTTCTAAAGGCATTCCGAACATTGCAGAGCCGATTGCACTAAAACTTTCCGGTGTGCCATCAATGATAATGCGTCCTTTAATATCACCAACTAATCCTATAAGCACACCCATCTCACATTGTTCATACGGTTCATTTATAATGGAAGGAGATTTCACATCTATAATCATAGGTAGTATAGTTTTTAGTGAATGGATTGTCCCGTTTAAAATAGTTTGAATATGCGTCGAATTACTCAATAATAATTTCTCCTTCCTAGACTTTTAATTCATATTAACATGTTACTTCGGTATATGTATAGAAGAAAATTAAAAGAGACTGTATTGACAGAAAATTTAGGAGCATATATAATGAAAATGATAATTATTATCAGTAAATGGGGCGGTGTTTAAAATGTTGTATGCTTTTATTGGGGCAACAGTGATCGTTTATGTGGCAATTGGAAACTATGTGTTAAAAAATGTAGCAAATTAGAAAATAAAATATTGAAGATTATTCATCGCATTGTCACATTGACAATGCGATTTTTATTTTTAAACAATGAAAAGGCTATTGAATTAACGAGTTCAATAGCCTTTAGAATATCTGTTAAAGCCAATGTTCAATACACGTAATCGACTGATTGATCGTGTCCAAACGGATTTTTTTGCCGATTGCCAAAGGGAACATCGGGTGGGTGTGGGCACAGTCGACATTGGCAAGTATAGGAATGTTTTTTCCATCCAGCTGTTCCAACAACAGATCAAGCGGTTGCTTGCCTGTCCCTTCATCATCAAAGAGCTCATGTTTCCCAAGGAGAATACCGTCAACTTTGTCGAAAATCCCGTGCAATTTCAACATCGCAAAATTCTTTTCTACGGTTGCTGCGCTCTTTAATGAATCCTCAATCAGTAAAATATCTCCCGTATTAATAACAGGAAAATATGGTGTTCCGATGAAGCCATACATTGTATTATTATTACCGCCAATTAAACGCCCCTCAACTACACCTTTATGAACACCAATCCATTTATTTGAATACAGTGTTTTTGGCTTTTCATAATTTAGCCAGTTAATCATTTCATCTGACCAAACATGTGGCATTGGAATCGAGTACGGAACGCTTGGTTGACAAAAATAGCGTTCGAAATAATTGTAGGTTTCGTGGACAAGCGGCTCAAATTCGCCGAACGAGGGGATAAGTGCCGGACCGTAATATGTAGGAATATTAGTCTTGGCAAAAAGAGCCAGTAATATTGCAGTAGTATCAGAATAGCCGATCACAATTTTCGGGTTACTTTTAAATGCTTCGTAATCTAAATAGGGGAGCAGGCTATTCGAATTCGTCCCCCCAATTGTGGACATAATCATTTTAATCAATGGATCTCTTAGTAGCTGGTTGAATTCTTCAGCGCGTTCTTTTGGGGTTCCTGACCGATAGCCATCCTGTTTACCAGTAAGATTTCCCTCGATAATTTGAAACCCTTTCCCTTCCAAAAATTCCTTACCGCGACTGTAGCGCAACTTTGCGGTAGCAGTTGCCGGTGCAGAAGATGAAAAAATGCCGATCTTATCTCCACGTTGCAATGGATGAAACATATAATCACCTATCTTTGCTAATTTATAGTTTTGGCTATATGTTAAAATTATACAATATATTCAAGCGGAAAAAAGGAAATAATAAATGCGGAGTAGGGTACATGATAGAAAATAAGGAGGTGAGCAGCTAGTTACGGCAACTAGTGTCCAATGAACAAATTACAAAAAATTTATGAACAGGCGAAACAAATGACAGCAAATGGTCAGGTCGCCTCATATATACCAGCACTTGCTGCAGCAAATAGTGATTTGTTTGCGGTAAGTTTACTGAGCGCAGATCAGGAAATCGAATTAGGAGATTGTACAGAAACTTTTACGCTTCAAAGTGTCGTGAAAGTAATCAGTTTTATGGTTGCTGCAAATCATCATGGTATCGAGGAGATCATGCATTATGTTGATGTGGAGCCGACAGGAGACTCATTTAACTCCATTGTCCGATTGGAAAGCCATAATAATAAGCCATTCAATCCGATGATCAATGCAGGGGCGATAACGATTGCTTCGTTACTTCCGGGTGAGACAATGTTCGAAAAAGTAAAATCTGTAACAACTTATTTAGAACGGATGATCGGAAAGAAAGTGCATATTAATAATGAAATCTATTTTTCGGAATACCAGTCAGCTGATTATAACCGTGCAATTGCCTATATATTACAGGCAAACGGTTTCCTGAAATCTGATGTAGAGGAAGCACTTCAAGTCTATTTACAGCTTTGCTCGATTTCAGTAGACGTGTCCGATTTAGCAAAAATGGCCTATTATTTTGCGACTAATGGAAAAGATAGTGAAGCTTGCTGCAATAAAGAGGTAATTAATATTGCAAAAGCTTTAATGCTCACATGCGGAATGTACAATGCATCCGGAAAGTTTGCAGCGTTTGTAGGGTTGCCGGCAAAAAGCGGTGTATCCGGTGCAATCATTGCCGTTGTACGGAATGGTGAAATTGAACAACTGCAAGGTCCGATTGGAATCGGCATTTATGGACCAGCAATTGATCAAGTCGGCAATAGTGTAGCAGGCATCGATTTTTTGATGCACCTGTCAAAGGAATATGATTTGTTTTGTTTATAAATAGGAAAAAGGAGCATTCTCTCAAAAAAATTAAGGAATGTTCCTTTTTCAGATGTTTAACGATAAGGAAGAAGCTTAATAACTTTCGTTGCTGTGTTTTTTACGAATGTTGCGTCATGCTCCACAAATAACAAAGTTGGTTTAAATTGAGCGATCATTTTTTCGATCTGTTGCTGGTTAAAAACATCCAAATAGTTGAGCGGTTCATCCCAAATATAAAATTCTGCTTCGAGTCCGAGCGACTTTGAAAATTCGACTTTCTTTTGCTGACCCATGCTCATCTTTTCGATTGGTACTTGAAAAACATCACGGTTAAATCCTAAAATACGTAAATTGTTCAAAAACAATGTGTAGTTGATTTGCTGCTCAAAGGCAAAGTCTTTTAACATCCCCCGATTATCCTCATAATTTTGGCGGATAACACTTGTGGTCAACCCTTGTGGCATAATCATTTCGCCGTCTACAGTACCGGGAAATGTACCTTGTAAATATTGAAGAAGTGATGATTTACCACTGCCATTCGGTCCGACAATGGCAACTTGCTCCCCTTGAAAAATTTCAAATGAAATGGGTTGGAACAGCGGTTGATCATTGTAGCTCAACGTAAGGTTTTTCACGCGAAGTACAGGGTTCCGATGTTTAAAATGACAGTTAATCGTCAAATCGTTTATTGTTTCAATATTTTTCAGCAACTTCGTTTTATCCTCAATTTTTTCCTGTGTGCGTTTTTCGATTGCTTTTGCACGTTTATTCATACGCTTTGCAATGGCATTTCCGAACGGATCATTACCTGAAGGCTTTTCACGCTGCGCGGCCCAGTTAGACTTTTCGCGAGCCGTTTTTTGCAGTCGGTTGATTTCAGTGTTTAATGAGCGATTTTGTTCGAGTTCAAATTCGTCCTGCAGCTTCTTCTGCTGTTCATAGATTGAAAAATTTCCTTTGTATAGGCTAAGCTGGCTTTTTTCAATCGCCAAAATATGTGTAACCACTTCATCGATAAATTGTCGGTCATGACTGACGACGATAAAGCCTTTTTTCTTTTTCAAATAGTTCGCAACGATGGATCGGCCTTTCATATCGAGGTGATTCGTCGGTTCGTCGAGAAGCAGAAAACGGTTATCCTCACAGAAGACAGCAGCAAGCATTACTTTTGTTTGTTCGCCGCCTGACAATTGCTCAAAGGGCATCCATATCAACGATGGATCGAGCGACAAAAGCTGGCATTCCCGCTCGAGCTTCCATAACTCAACTGGCATTACTTCGTCAATCGCATAATACGTACTAACTTTCGGTTCACGAATAGCAAGGGGGAAATAATGAAATCCTTCATCACTTGTTACTGTTCCGTTATATGGTAATTTGTTTTGCAGCAAATGAAGCAAAGTTGTTTTTCCACGACCATTACGGCCGATTAGACCAAGTTTCCAAGTATTATCGATCGTCATGTTAATGTTTTTAAATAATGGTTCTTCGAGTAAATCATAGCTAAATGATACATTTTTCATTTCTATTGGCATAATGCATACCTCCAAATTTCGATTTGAAAGTATACGCATTCACAAAGAATATTTATATATAAAAAATCCTTCTGAAAAAGTCAGAAGGATTAGTAATCATACGTAAATAAGCCTTTAAGTTCGCTAAAGGAGTATAAATGGGCAGACTAATCCTATTTTATGTGAAAATGCGTATACATTTTTACGTGTAAAATAGAATTATTTATCCATCAGCCATTCATCTTCCTTTCCAGTAAATTACTAGTAGTATGCCATAGATTTTTTGGGAATTCAACCTTTTCTTAATTGATCAAACATCTCGTAAAGGAAATCGTAAAATGAGTACATCTCATTTTAATAAACAAATAATAAAAATGTTTACAAATAACATAACATATATTATAAATGTTATGGAGGTGATATTTTTGGAAATTCAAAATATTTCAACGGAAGTAATTATAAAAGGTTATGAAATGAAACAGGAATGTTATCAATGTTTGTTTTGTAAACAGTCCTATCATTTAGATGAAGTCTTTCCATATGACAATCGTTTTCTGACAGCAGAAGGCATGATTAAAAAACATATTGAGCTTGCACATATTTCACCATTTCACGCTTTGCTTGCTTTAGATAAAAAAGTAAGCGGATTATCAGATGTTCAAATTGAAATGATGCAGCATTTTTTCGAAGGCAAAACCGACCAGGAAATTGTAAATGACAGCAATGTGTCGAGTGTATCAACAGTTCGCCAGCATCGCTTTAAACTTCGCGAAAAGGAAAAACAGGCGAAAATTTTTGTTGCTCTTATGCAGCTAATGAAAAACCCTGAACACTATCAAATACATAAAGGGGCGAGACAAGTGGACGAACGTTATAGTATTGAACAGAACGAACGGGAAAAAGTTCTGACTACCTATTTTAAAAACGGGTTGGATGCGGGGATTGAAACGATTCCAAGTAAGGAAAAGAAAAAGCTTATTATCCTTCAGCATATTTTAAAACGTTTTGAAGCAGGGAAGCACTACCATGAAAAAGAAGTAAATGAAATTTTAAAGACTGTCCATGATGATTTTGTATCACTGCGCCGTCATCTGATTGAGTACGGCTTTATGGAGCGGAGCGACGATGGTTCCGAGTACTGGGTGAAATGATAAGTAGGTCATTCAATGAAGGTGGAGCTGACAAGATATCGTGTAAAAGCCGGGAAAACTTCTAAAGTAAAAGAGTGGATGGAATTTTTAAATGATTATATGGAAGAAGTTCTCGTAACACTTGAGGGAGAGAAGATGTATGTGGAAACGATTTTTCACGAAAATTTGAATGGTGAAGAATATTTATACTGGTATTCGGTGCAAGGAAACGGTGGGGTGGATGTAGATGATTCTACCCATTGGATTGATAAAAAACATCTGGAATACTGGGATGAATGCATCGATGAAAGTTTTAGTTCCATTGATCTGAAAACAGAAGCTGTAATGATTCCTGAAAAAGTGCGGGCGAGTATGAATTATTAATGAAACCGTAATGTTAGGAAAATTAATTTTCTGAAAACTATATTCTATTTTGATAGTATTTAATAAAATACATTCATTTTCGTCCTTTAAACGAGAAAACCAACTAAATTTATACGATTATCTTAATCTTAAACAAAATACTTGTATTATAGTACTAAAATATTATATTATATCCCTATTGATAAACTTGGTTTTAATAATAGGAGGAATTATTTTGTTGCAAATGGCAATTACGGGTATCCTTTGTGGTGCTCTTTTAGGTTTTGTGATGCAACGTGGACGTTTCTGTTTAACAGGCGGTTTCCGTGATATGTACATCGCAAAAGATAATCGTATGTTTTATGCTTTACTAGTAGCCATTGCAGTTCAAGCGGTAGGTGTATTCCTACTAATTGAGGCAGGGGCGTTTGAATATACAGCAGGTCAGTTCCCATTATGGGCAACGATTGCAGGCGCATTTATTTTCGGTATCGGGATTATTTTTGCAGGTGGCTGTGCGACAGGTACTTGGTATCGTGCAGGTGAAGGCTTAATCGGTAGCTGGATCGCATTGGCATTTTACATGTTAATGGCAGCTGTTATGAAATCAGGTCCATTAGCACAATTTACAGTTGATGCACGTACACCGGTAGTAGGTACTGATTCAATTGCCGATACATTTGGCATTAATGTTTGGTTTTTAGTCATTCCGTTTGTAGCATTGGTGGCATTCATTGTTTACCGTGAATTACGCAAACCACGTGTGAAAATTCCAGGCTTGAAACCTAAGAAAACAGGCTTGGCACATATTTTATTCGAAAAACGCTGGAATCCATATGTGACAGCAACTTTAATCGGTTTAATCGCAACATTGGCTTGGCCGTTAAGTGCTGCATCAGGACGTATTTTCGGTTTAGGGATTACAACTCCTTCAGCAAATATTCTTCAGTTTTTAGTAACTGGGGATTTAGATATCATTAACTGGGGTGTATTCCTTGTAATGGGTATTTTATTCGGTTCTTACTTCGCTGCTAAAATGAGCGGTGAATTCCGTTTACGTACACCAGATACAAAAACAGTTGTAAGAAGCTCTGCAGGCGGTATCTTAATGGGATTCGGCGCAAGTCTTGCAGGCGGCTGTTCAATCGGGAACGGTCTTGTAATGACATCAATGATGACTTGGTCAGGTTGGGTAGCTTTACTATTTATGATTTTGGGTACTTGGACAGCATCGTATTTCGTATTTGTGCGTCCATCAAAAAAACGTGCAACAGCGCGTGCTTAAGGAGAGAATTTAAATGAAAAAAACATTAGAAGTATTAGGTATGGTTTGTCCGTTTCCGTTAATCGAAGCAAAAGAAGCAATTAAAGAGTTAAACACAGGCGATGAGCTGGAAGTACAATTCGACTGTACTCAAGGTACGGAATCAATTCCACGCTGGGCAGCAGAAGACGGCCATGAAGTAACGAACTATGAGCAATTAGGCGAAGCTTCTTGGACAATTACAATCAAGAAAAAATAATTTCTGAGTTACAGACAGCATCTCGATTTTTGAGGTGCTGTTTTTTTATTGGGGTGATAGGCTAGATAGGAGCGTTACATATTACCCGACACTATTGATTGTGAGATCTTATTTTAATAAGCTATTAAGGCAAATTAAGATTTTATAGAAAATGCCAGGGCTTTTATTAGAATATTCGAGGGAGTTATTAGAAAGCTCGGAAGGATATTAGAAGATTGAACAAAGAAATTAGAATATAGCGTGCCGATGACTAAGGAATTGTTAGGGAAGTACTTAGCTTCGGCATTTATTAGAACAATTCAGTGGTTTATTAGAAAAAGTCAGAGTAATATTAGAAGATCCCGCGATGATATTAGAACATTCCCCCTACTTATTGGAAGAACTGGGAGATATATTAGAAAATCGCAATTTTATTTGAACAAATAAAATTATATTAGAAGATTTCCAATTATATTAGAAAATCTCCCCACGACACAACCCTTCATCTCTTAATAAAAGACAAAAGGGACTAATGGATAGCCCCTTACAATGAATTAGCAGACAAAGCCAACTGATAATTTGTCAGCGCAGGCTTTAATAAATCAAGAAACGCTTTAAAAGCAGGTGATTGCTGGCGCTCCTTCTGATAGATCAGCAACGTTTCTCTTTCAAGAATAGGGTGCTGAATGATATGAGCCTGCAGTTTGTCGGACGCATGTAAATCAAACAATGTTTTTGCTACTATCGTTCCGCCAAGGCCTTGCTCGACAAACTGAAAAATAGCAGGAATGCTTGATGTTTCAAACTTAGGTTCGACCGTTAACTTATCCAATTTTGCTGCTGCATTTAATATCCGCCGGCAAAGATGAGCATTTGAAAACAAAACAAGTGGTTCATTTAAAATGTGGCGCAATTGGACAGGCTCTTCAAAATGAGTAGTAGTATCTTTTCTTTCTACATAACAGAACTTTTCAGTATATAAAGGAATCTCAACAAACTGTTCATCGTAGTTTTCGATCAGTGGTGAAAACGAAAAACCGAAATCGATTGAATTGTTCTTTAATAATGAATGAATATCTTCACCGGAAGTAACCGTTACTTGTATATGCGGATATTTATGCATGAACTTTAATACTAAATCTGACACAATATTAGTCAGTTCACCAGGCAATGCGCCGACACGGAGAATCCCTTTTTCAAGTGAAGCCAATTGCTGCATTTGCATTTTAGTTGTATGCAATGTTTGAAATATCGTTTGTGCTTGGCGATAGAGGATTTGACCGGCTTCCGTAAGGGTGATTTTCTTACCAATCCGGTTAAACAAAGGAGTATTCACTTCATTTTCAAGCACTTTTATTTGCTGGCTTAAAGTTGGCTGTGCAATATTAAGTCGTTCAGCCGCTCGAGTAAATTGCATTTCCTCACATAACATTAAAAAGTATTCTAACTGTCGTAACTCCATAGAAAACGCCTCACTTTTATAGTTATAAACTATTATATGTACTGTTTATATAATTAATATCTATTGTAAGGTAGAACAATATAAATAGAAAGGGGGTGTAATTTCTCTGTTCGACTCACAGCTGCTCGAATAGAAATTCCCTTTTATTCATAACGTGAATATTGAGGTGAATTTTTTGAAGTGGATTTCAACTATTTCCAAAAAAAGATTGAGGCTAATCTTTACTGCTTTTATTCTTTTCGGAGTCATTGTTTTTTTAAGACTGTTTTATGTGCAAATTATTCAGCATGATAAACTCACGGAACTTGCCAAAACGAATTGGGATCGGGAAATTCCGTTTACTTCAGAGCGCGGAGAAATTACGGATCGAAACGGTAAACTTATTGTTACGAATGAATTAGCGCCAACACTTTATTTTATGCCAACACAGAATGATAATATTGAAGATGCTGCCAATCAGATTGCAGCGGTACTTAATTTGGATGCGAAAAAATTATACGAAAAAATGAATTCAAAAAGTTATCTCGTCAAACTTGCACCGGAAGCGAAAAATATTTCATACGAACAAGCCGTTAAAATTCAGGAATTGAAAATTGACGGACTATATAGTGGTGTGGACTATGACAGGAGTTATCCGTACGGAAATTTGCTATCTCGACTAGTCGGATTTACAGGGTATGATTCGCAGGGCCTTGCAGGAATTGAATATCAATATGATAAACTTTTGACTTCTAAAGATGCAGCGATCAAGTTGTTTACTGATGCAAAGGGGAAGGCATTACCTCATGTGAATGATGAATGGCGTGAAGGGAAGCAAGGAGCAACGGTAGGCTTAACAATTGATGTGGAAGTACAGAAAGTAATTGAACGAGAACTGTCTCAAGCTATGACAAAATATAATGCTAAACAGGCACTGGCAATTGCGATGAATCCTAAAACAGGGGAGATTTTAGCTCTTTCTTCATATCCTACATACGATCCTTCTAAGTTTGAAGAAGTAGAATCATCTATTTATAACCGGAACTTGCCGGTGTGGATGACATATGAGCCGGGGTCAACCTTTAAAATTATTACACTGAGTGCTGCCGTTGAAGAAAAGGTAGTGGATCTGGAAAAAGATACTTTTTTTGATAAAGGTTATACGATGGTGGAAGGAGTAAGACTTCGCTGTTGGAAACGTGAGGGTCATGGAGAGGAAACGTTTTTACAAGTGGTGGAAAATTCCTGTAACCCAGGATTTATCGAACTAGGACAGCGAGTAGGTGCTGAAAAGTTAATGAAGTACATTAAGGATTTTGGATTTGGTAAAACAACCGGTTCTAATATTGCCGGAGAAGCGTCAGGTATTTTATTTTCCGAAGAGGCATTTGGACCGGTCGAACATGCCACCACATCTTTTGGGCAAGGTATATCTGTGACGCCTATTCAACAAGTTCAAGCAGTTTCTGCAGCTGTAAATGGTGGAAAACTTTATACGCCATATGTTGTTTCAAAAGTATACAACCCGGAAAGTGGAGAAGTGGTTATAGAAAATAAGCCAACATTAAAACGCAATGTAATCAGTGAGGAAACTTCTAAGATAGTAAGAGATGCGCTGGAGTCTGTTGTAGCAAATGGGTCTGGGCGGGCTGCATATCGGGATGGACTTCGCATTGGCGGGAAAACGGGTACTGCCCAAAAAGTAGAAAACGGACGCTATAAGGATGGGGACTATATCGTATCATTTATAGGTTTTGCACCAGCAAATGATCCTGAAGTTGTCGTATATGTAGCGGTTGACAGTCCAAAAGGGGAAACAGTGTTCGGCAGTACAATTGTAGCGCCGATTGTTGGGCAGATTATTGAAGATATTGCACCTATTTTGGGGTTTGAAAAAGATCGTGAAGGCCAACTGGAAAAGCAATATCGCTGGGGTGATGAATTGACGGAGCGCGTACCTGATTTAGTAGGTGTATCTGTTAATGAAATTATGGAGATGGAATATCCTTATCAAATTGAAGTTCATGGAGAAGGCGAGACAGTAAAAGCGCAGTTGCCGGAGCCGGAAAGTGTATTAGAATTAGATGGTACTATTCACCTTTATTTAGAAAAATAATATCAAAATTGTTGAAGAACAACCATTTCCTCAAGAGCAAATGGTTGTTTTTTTGTACATTTTTTAATGTGCTATCATCTCGTGTGCAATCTCATGGCCATCCATATTTGAAGGGTAATAGGTTGGCCAATTCGATACTTCTTTTAATAAGGCTTCACGATCATCCCCCCAGTAGATGTGGTAATGCCCTGATTTTTGAGGTGCGATAATATGGTCACTGAACTGAACATAAGCCGGGACGCCTGTTTCATCGCCGATATGTTTGAAAATAAACCGGACCCCACGATTACCTTTTTCGTAGGTTAAAATTTCATAACCATCATATGCGTATTCTCCTTTATGCGCGTGACCATGATCATAAAATGTAATAAAGCGATCTTCAATGACAATACGGTCCGTAGTTGTCTTATAGCCAGTCTCATAATAAGATCTAATATCCTCAGATGTTTGGCTATCATCTTGGGAAGCCTTATGTTCAAATACTTCATCCAAAGTACCATCTTGCAAATAAGGGTAGACCGATTGCCAGTCGCCGCTCCAATCGCTTAATGGTCTGTCCTGTACTTCTTCGTCTTCAAAATAACCGTTATAAATTTTTTCCTGTTTCTCATTAGGTTCATGTTGATGATCATGCTCATGAGCCTTTTCTTCTGTTACATCATCCGCAGTTGCATTGACCTCTTCTTTAGAATTTTCAGCACAACCAACGAGGATAAAGCCAAATGCTAACATACTTATCCAATTTAATTTCCTTTTCATAACTTACCTCCTAAATAGTAACTGTTACGATTTATAATATTATATAGTTGAGCATTGCTTGTCAACACAAATCGTAATTATTACTATTTGTAGAGTTAATTCCAACTGAAAAACTTCCCGTGCCCGTCAGTATTTTCTAGTATTTTAATGGTCTTAGTTATACCAGTATCAATGCAATCCACATGCAAATTCTTATCATACATATTGTTGTAGACATGATAAATGCTTTGAATATGGCTTAGTTGCTGAAGCATTTCCAATAAGTCCTTTTTTAATGTAGCGGAAAACTGATTTGCGACATGTGTGTGGAAAATAATAATCTGGCTATTTTTAAGTTCATGAGTTTCAAATAGAGGGGGAATAAGACTTCTGAAATCCCCGGTCAGTAAAAGCTTTGAATATTGCCGGTGAATCGCCATTGCTTTCTCTAAATTTTCTTTCCGTATAATTTGTTCAGGCCAAATTAAACTTTTCAGCCATAAATATTCATCCGAATCTTGTAAATCAATGATATTTAGATCAATTCCAATGCGGTGTAAAATGTTCAACCTTTTCACAGAAGTTATAGGAGTACCATAGTTTTTCGCAATAAGAGTGAGGGGGCTAATTTCAGTGCCAAATGAAATCGGCGGTTCTTGTTCAATTTCATATCGATACCCGTCCAAATTAAGCAAAAGTCCTGCACTTGTACCGATTTCCAATAAGGTTAATGGAAGTTTCGCTTCTTCGGCGATGATCGAGAATATCGGGTAAAGATAGCTGGCCCGCTGTACTTCATTTGTTTGAACGGATTTTGTCTGAAACAACGGCAACAGTTCATCGGAATGCTGTGTACAGAAGCCGATGAGTAATTGAAAGCTTTCTTCCAGATTTATTTCAAAAGGATTTTCGAATATTTGTTGGAGAGGGGTTTCTTTTTTGGCTGCTAAATACTGCACAGATCCAAAAAATAAATTAGGCTTTGGCTGAATCTCCGGAATATGCATAATGAGATTTAATAGCTGGTCATTCGTCATAATCTTTTCACACCAATATTCGTAAAGCGGACTATTGTTTTTCGCTTCCTGTTTGGCAAAACGTCTAAAAGCTGCGACTAGTTGTTCCATTTGAAACACCTCATTTCTTGTATTACTTTCAGTGTATAATGGATTTAATATTAATTAAATTAATGAATTTTAATATAATTGATTAATAATATTAATAAGAAGGTGATGAACATGGATATAAAATGGCTGAAATCATTTATAGCGGTTGTTGAAGAAGGGAGCTTTCGAGCGGCGGCAGAAAAACTGTATATTTCCCAGCCGAGTATTACTGTACATATGAAGTTATTAGAGGAACATTTACAGGTTCAATTGTTTGACCGGGAACATACAAAGGTGAAGGTATCTGCAATAGGTGAAAAATATTATCCTATGGCCAAAAAACTTGTGGCTGAAATAGAAGCAAGTACGAAAGAAATTCACCTGGAATCTCTACATCCGGCTGTTCCATTAATAATTTCAGTTTCACCCGCTTTGCTTTATACGAATCTATTAGAGCGAATACATAATTTTATTGAAGTACATCAACAATACAATGTGGAAATTGTAATGGAAGATCAGATGCAGTTAGAGAGTGCAATAAAAGAACAGCGAATAGATTTGGCACTAGGTTTGCATAAATTCATTTCTAAAGAATTTCATTCGGAGCAAATTGACCGTTCTCCGTTGAGACTAGTATATTCTTCTAAATTTCAGCTTGCGGAAAAGGAGCTGGATTTACAGCTTAAGGCGCTATTTAATGAGCATCCGCTTTATATAGGTTATTTAAATGAACATACCCCGGTAGTTGAATGGTTAAATAATGAGTACAATATAAAGAAATTCAACAAAATAAATGATGTTATTTTTGCTATAAAATTGATTAAGGAAGGGTTAGGTATCGGGCTATTGCCTGAAAGTTTGATTTCACAGGAAATTGAAGCGGGTCTATTAAGGGTGGTGGATATAGGTCCGATTGGGACTATTAATCCAGTTGATCTTTATATGAGCCACTTAAGAAATTCTACTAAAATTATTCCTTTGACAAGTTTCATCCGAAACACTCAATAGATAATTGAGCAAAGGGGGAGCATAGTTAACTTATTAGAGGTGAAGCAAACACATTATTGCTTCACTTTTTTATTCAAATAAAGACACTGCTGTACGAAGGTCATTCTCATCCGTAATAAAAGCTATATTTTCGTACCCAATGTGAACTGCTTTTCTATAAAGACGTTCAGTTACATGTTGATCTTTTATATAAATCGTTACATAGGTGCTATCAACAATCAAAAGGGCGATTTCACACTGGCTATTAAGGAAATCATCATATGTAGCAATGTCCTGCACATGCGTTTTTTCTTTAAATGCTTTTAAGTCTGCAAAAATAACATAGTAGTCATTTGCAGCGATTTGGTTGTAGAGATCTTCACCTGTACATGTATAAGGTTGCGGGAACAATGCTGCTCCTAGCTCGTTATTTTCAATATAATATGCCTCTCCGTCACCTGATTTCCAAAAGTATTTTTTAATGTTGATATCTTCTAAAATGTCATATAAATAACGGCCGTATTCGTTCGGTATTTCAAAGGATAACCCTCTCATCGCTTCACCCACTCCTCCAGTACTTTACTTGTAAAATAAGGACCGTAGCTTTCCTCATGAGTAACGACATATGTCCATGTGAAGTTTTTATCTACTATATAAATATCTTCTTCCTCTAATAAATGATCAGCTTTTAATGATTCTGCGTGTTCAACATAAACTACTCTAGGCAAATGTTCATAAAAAATATAGCACTCGGTTTTTTTTAGTGAATTAAATGCTTCTTCGGCTTCAATCTGGCTCAGATGGGAAATCTTTTTGTAGCTGAACAGATGCCATAAGTATCCGCGAAAATGACGGTCTCCAATAAGGGAAATTCTTTCTTTTTCTTCCTGATGTAAATGGTAGGCGAACGCGTTTTCCCAACGCTTTCTAAAATATATACCCCAGTGAAGATTCTCTGTAAATTTCATGTTTTTTCTATTCAATCTTTTAATTAAATTGTCCATTTGCTGCTCCAATCTTTTTATTTTCTCATTATACTGATATTATGTTGGGTAATGATGAGATTTTATAAATTTTTACACTGGAAACATAAAAATGCTTTTAAATGCGCATAATAACCTGGTTATTCCGAAATAGCAATTTCATAAGAAAAAAGTTGATCTTTAATGGCAATATGCGGAAAACAATAATTTTAAAAAAATACTAGCCGATTTTCTGGACTAAGCATGGTACTATAGAAATGTGACGAATTTAAGGCGAAAAGATATAAATTGATATAAAGGGGTAGTAATATGACGATGTTTGACGAGAAAATTCAGGGATTGTTACAGCAATCGGCATTACAATACATAATTTATAAAGAAAATGAAGATACAGAACGAATTGAAAAGCTCCATTTATTTGCACGCAAGCTTTTGCAAAAGGAATTTGTTATCGGGTTTGCCGGTCACTTTTCTGCAGGTAAATCGAGTATGATCAATGCACTGTCGGGGGAAAACATTTTAGCGACAAGTCCAATTCCGACAAGTGCGAACATTGTTAAGGTGCATAAATCGGATGAAGATTTTGCCATTCTATATTTGCACAATGAAAAGCCGGTAAAATTTGAAGCTGGCTATGATATTAAACAAGTAAAAGAATTGAGTAAGAACGGTGAATTGGTATCACAAATTGAAATTGGACATAGTACATCAAGCTTACCTGAAGGGGTAACGGTGATGGATACTCCGGGTGTTGACTCAACAGACGATGCGCATGCGATGAGTACGGAATCAGCGCTGCATATTGCCGATATGGTGTTCTACACAATGGACTACAACCATGTACAGTCAGAACTGAATTTCCAATTTACGAAGCAATTGATGAAATACAATCCGAATGTATATTTAATCGTCAATCAAATCGACAAGCACCGTGAAGCTGAACTGTCATTTGAAGATTTTAAGCAATCAGTTCATAACTCATTTGCGGCTTGGGGTGTTTACCCGAAAAATATTTTCTTCACATCATTACGTGAAAAAGAGCTTCCGAACAACGATTTTGATCAAGTGAAGAAAATCGTTATGGATTCGATGAACGACTGGCAGGAACAATTGATTTCAACAGCAGAAAATACATTGACGAAGCTTCAGCATGAGCATGAAGCGTATTTGGAGGAAGAGAAGCAAGATCGCTTTAATACGTATGCTGAACTCGTTTCTGAAGATGACTGGCAGCATCGTGATGATATTTTAGAACAATATGAAAAACTGACGCGTCAAACAGAATTATTCTCATTTGATGTATTTGATAAGCAGTTCGATGAAAAACGTAAAGACTTACTTGCAAATGCTGCGATTATGCCGGCGGATGTTCGTGATAAACTACGTGCCTATTTAGAAAGTCAGCAAGAGGACTTTAAAGTTGGCGGACTGTTTACTGCGAAAAAGAAAACTGCAGAAGAGAAAGCGCGACGTCAGGAAGAAGCATATGCAAGCTTTAACCATGTTGTCCAATCTCAAATTACCGGTCATATAAAAGCATTGATGAAGCAAGCGTTAAAAGATGTCGGTGCATTGAATGACGAACGTGCCGCAAGCATCGACAAGAAGGAATTTAATTTCCCGTTCTCGATTATTGAAGATCAGGTGCAAAAGAGCGCGTTAATAACAGGAGATGCGGTATTAAACTTTGCGAATCGTGTTTCGGATGCGACAAAACGTTACTTTATTCAAACTACGGATGCATGGAAGCTAGAGCAAAAAGATACATTGGAACAGGTTGCGAGTGAAGCGGCAGCACCTGTTAAGCTTAAAATTAATGCAATGTCCGAAAAAGTGCATGCGCTTCAGCATATACTGCAAATTGAGAAATTCCAGGCTTTCAGCAATACATTAATGAAACAAGTTTCCAATGAAATTCGCGCGGAATCCAAAATTTATTTGGAAAACTGGAAGCGTGAACATGAGCAGGCATTGAAAGATATTCGTCCATTTGATGAATCGATGCTTCAGTTAAAGGATCAAGAAACAGAAATTGCTGCTGAACAAACGCAAGAAAAAGTGGGTTCAGGTTTGAATGTTGATAAAGTAACTGAAAAAGCATTGAAGACGGCGCATATTATTAAAGATGTTCAAGGCTTCAAAGAAGTGTCCAGCTTCTTGACGAAAAAAGTGGAACGTCTGCAAAAGCGCGACTTTACGATTGCCTTATTCGGTGCATTCAGTGCGGGTAAATCAAGTTTTTCAAATGCATTGATGGGTGAGCGCGTATTACCGGTATCACCAAACCCTACGACAGCAGCGATCAATAAAATCCGTCCTGTCACACCGGAACATCCGCATGAAACAGCCGATGTTCACCTGAAAAATGAAGCGCAGCTACTTGAAGATATTCAAGGTTCGTATGCAGCGATTGGCCTTCAAGTATCATCACTAAAAGAAGCGTATGATCGTGCAGAGGAAGGGCTGGCTGTTCCATTAACAGATGAGCGCCTGAATGTTCATAAATCATTTATCCGTGCGTATTCGGAAGGTTATGAAACATTCATCACAAAACTGGGAACGACATTACGTGTTAACCGCCATGATTTTGAAAAATACGTAGCGCAGGAAAACCGTTCTTGTTTCGTGGACAATATCGATTTCTACTTTGATTCACCACTAACGCGTATGGGTGTAACATTAGTAGATACGCCGGGTGCCGATTCGATCAACGCACGTCATACTGGTGTAGCGTTCGATTACATTCGTAATGCTGATGCCATTCTTTTCATTACGTACTTCAACCATGCATTTGCAAAAGCGGACCGTGAGTTCTTAATCCAGCTAGGACGTGTAAAAGATGCGTTTGAACTGGATAAAATGTTCTTTATCGTAAATGCGATTGACTTGGCTTCTACAATGGAAGAAGAGGAAGAGGTAAAAGGCTATGTTCGTTCAGAGCTACAACGCTTCGGTATCCGTTTCCCAAGACTGTACGGAGTATCGAGTTTACTGGCCTTAAAAGAAAAGCAGGATCAGCTTGAGCATCAGTCAGGTATGGCACCATTCGAAGATGCGTTCCATCACTTCCTGAATGATGAACTGATGGGAATTGCGGTACAGGCACTGCAAGAAGAAGTGGATAAAACAGAAGCACGTCTGAATGATTTAATTATACAAACTGAAGAAAACCTGAAACGTAAAGATGAGCGTCTTGAAGAATTGGCTCATTTGGAAAAGCTAGTGCGTTCCAAGTTCCAGACAACTCAGACAGCCATGCTTGAAAGTGAAACAAAGCAAGAACTGGATGAGCTGTTATACTATGTACTGCAACGTGTGTACTACCGCTATCCGGACTTCTACCGTGAAAGCTATAATCCGTCCACATTCGCGCAAATGCCTGCACAGCAAGCATTGCAAACAGCATTAAAAGAAGTGCTGCAGGCGTTAAGCTTTGACTTCGCCCAGGAATTGCGTGTAACGAATTTCCGTTTAGCGCAATTTGTTGAGAAGAAAATGAAGGAACTGTTTAAAGATGAGTCACGTGAATTAAAAGAACTGAACCCAAGCTTTGCATTTTTAAGCTATGAATCAAAAGAGCCGGAAATTTTAGATTTTACAGGTCCATTTACAGATTCGGCGCCATATGAAGGGGTGAAATCCTACTTTAAAAATGTGAAAGCATTCTTTGAAAAGAATGAAAAAGAGCAATTGCGCGATGCATTGGAGCAATTAACAAAACCAAATGCACAAAACTATCTGGATGCGGAAAAAGCCAAAATTATGGAGTGGGCGGGAAGCTACATCGCCATTGAGGCAGAAGGATTGCGCCAGCATATGCTTGAACAGGCAGTCGAGCAGATTGAAACAGAACGTTTATTACTTCAAGAAGAAAGTCGCTTAGCTGTTTGGAAAGATATTTACGCGCAACTACAAGCGTAAGGAGGATCTTTTTAATGACGAATATTTTTGTGACCGCAAATCGAATGGAAAGAACAGGTCGTTTGATCGATACAAGATTTGATATGAACAATTTAGAGTCAGGCAGAAAGATGTATGAAGAGGGCCATATTGAAGGAGCCGTATACTGGGATTTAAATACCGACCTGTCGGATTTAACGAAAGAAGAGGGCAGACATCCGCTTCCGGAAAAGAAGCAGCTTCAGGCTTTGTTTGAAAAGCATGGTTTAAATTACAATGATGCCATCTATATTTATGATCAAGGTGCTGCAGCTTTCGCAACTCGTGCATGGTGGATATTGCATTATGCTGGCTTCAAGCATGCCTATGTTGTAAATGGCGGTTTTGAGGCACTTAAGGAAGCTGGTTTCCCTGTAACGACAGAATTACCTGTATTTAAGGAGAGCAAGCTTGATTTACAGTGGAATGATGATATTTTAATAAAACGTCAGGATATTATGCATATTATTGAAGGTAAGCGAAAAGCGACAATAATTGATGCCCGCGCACCGGAACGTTACCGTGGTGAAACGGAACCGTTTGATAAAGTGGCAGGACATATTCCGACAGCTAAAAACTATGATTGGGAGCAGTTGCGTAATGGCTCAGAACTGGTGATTACGTCTTCTCTTCTCGAGCAAGTTCCAAAAGACGAGGAAGTAGTTGTCTATTGCGGATCAGGTGTTACTGCTACACCGGTCTATACAGTATTAAAAGAAGCAGGCTATCAAAATATAAAAATCTATATGGCAGGCTATAGTGATTGGGTAAATCATCACTCTGTCGAAAAATAGATTGGAACTGCTGAACAGGCCGTTATGTAAAATTAATTTTACATAGCGGCTTTTTTCGTACAGAAATTTAACGTAAGTATAGATCTGATTTCCAATATTTGTGATAAAGTGGTATTGTAGAAAAATAACGGCCAAAGGAGTGAGAAATGTGTTATTTAAGAAAAAAATAGAGCTGAGTGAAAAGAATGGAGTGAAAATGATTAATGGATCTGTTCAATTTCAAGCCGTTTATTTAAATGTTCATTGTTTTGAAGTGGACGGTATACTAATTGATACAGGTTCTGCCTCACTTCTTAAGCAGTTTAAGCCTTTTTTTGAACAGATGGACGTTGATCAGATTATGTTGACCCATTATCATGAAGATCACTCCGGAGGAGCGCATTTTTTGCAGAAAACATATAACTTGCCGATATTTATGCACCCGATCAACATTGAAGAATGTGCTAAGAAGGCAAGCTATCCTTTATATCGCAAACTGTTCTGGGGAGCAAGGCTGCCGTTTCTTGCACAGCCAGTCGGAGATGCTTTTTCATCAAGAACAGCTGACTGGAAAGTAATTGAAACGCCCGGACATACGGAAGACCATGTAGCGTATTTAAATGAATCGACAGGTCAGCTTTTTACAGGTGATCTTTACGTGACACCGAAAACAAAGGTCGTCTTGCGTGAAGAAAGTATTCCTCAAATTATCCGATCGCTGGAGAAAGTATTAACGTATGATTTTCTTGAAATATATTGTAATCATGCGGGATATATCGAAAACGGTAGAGAAGCTTTAATGCGAAAACTTCATTACTTAAAAGAGCTTAGCTATAAAATAGAAATGATGAACGAAGAGGGTTTAACAACTGACGAAATTACAGCGCAGCTTTTTAATAAAAAGTATCCGATTACAAAACTGTCTTTAGGTGAATGGGATGCAGCGCATATCGTATCTTCTGTCTTAAACAAGTAACTAATATATTTTCCGTCTAGTAAGTAGGAACTTACTAGTCTTTTTTTATTTAAAATTGAAACAGAAAAAATAACTATTACGAAACTTAAAATTTACATTAGCTTTACAATTAACATTGCTTAATAATGGGTATGGAAGAAGAAAAGTTAATATTTGTAGGGAATGCTGACAAAAAGGCTGATTAAAAGCATGAAATCAACAAATATCGGTTGATTTCAGAATATTTCATCAAAAAACGGCTAAAATTAACAGGATATGTTCATAAAGCTATGTTTCACAATTGTAAAGCTTTTGTAAATAACATAAATTAATGTTGAAGATATTGAAAAATCGGTGTTATGATTACCTAGGTTTTAATTTACAAACTTCATTTTTAGGAGGATTTTATTCGATGTTTAACTCTAAAAAACCGGATCCATTTTTTGAAGGATTATTAAATATTGCAAAAAATGTACAACAAGGTGCCAACTATGCAAAAGAATCGACAATTACTACAGTATCAGAACTAAAACAAATTCAAATTAAAATGAAATCCTA
Organism: Solibacillus isronensis; assembly: GCF_900168685.1. NCBI lineage: Bacteria > Bacillati > Bacillota > Bacilli > Caryophanales > Caryophanaceae > Solibacillus > Solibacillus isronensis. The sequence continues at coordinate 989,467 of NZ_FVZN01000014.1, forward strand.
TGAAACAGCAGGGGACAAGCTGATCCATGAATTAATCGTGAAATTAAACGATTCATTTATGACCCCAATTGAACGTGAAGATATTCTATCATTAGCCATCAAACTGGACGATATTCTGGATGGCATTGAAAATACAATTGCCCACTTTGAAATGTATTCATTTACAGAAGTAAATCAGTACATGCGTGACTTCGTAGACTATATTGCCAAATCATCTGATGAAGCAGTAAAGGCAATGGAGTTATTGAATAAAAAAGATTTAATCGGAATGCGTCAACATGCGATTCTGATCAAAGATTATGAGCGTGAATGTGATGAAATTTTCCGTAAATCCATTACTGAACTATTCCAGACTGAAAAAGATCCAATTCGCTTAATCATCTTTAAAGATTTATATGAGCAGTTAGAAGAAATTGCGGACTACTGCCAAAATGTAGCGAATACAATTGAATCAATTATTATGCGAAATGCATAATGAAGAAGGAGTAAATTATGGATACGTTATTAATCATTACCGTACTCGTTGTCATCTTTGCGCTGGCATTCGATTTTATTAACGGTTTCCATGATACAGCGAATGCGATCGCCACATCTGTTTCGACGCGTGCATTAAAACCTCGAGTTGCTGTTCTGTTAGCGGCATTTATGAACTTTATAGGTGCAATGACGTTCGTCGGTGTAGCAAAAGCTGTAGCATCTGGAATTGTGGATCCGTTCTCTTTAAACGCATTTGAAGGGGATACAACAGGATCTGTAGTAATTTTGGCGGCATTATGTTCTGCCATCACATGGAACTTATTAACTTGGTATTTCGGTATTCCATCAAGTTCTTCACATACATTAATCGGTTCAATTGCTGGTGCAGCAGTTGCATCTGCAGGTATGAATATTTTAAACTATGAAGGTTTCTTTAAAATTTTACAGGCGTTAATTATTTCGCCGATCTTAGCATTAACTCTTGGTTTTATCGTAATGAAATTATTCAAATTTATTTTCCACCGCTCACCATTGTATGGAACAACGAAAGCGTTCCGTTTGACGCAAATCGGTACAGCGGCATTACAATCGTTTACACATGGTACGAACGATGCCCAAAAAGCGATGGGTATTATAACAATGGCTTTAATCGCAGCAAACTGGCAATCAACGGATGAAGTACAAGATTGGGTACGTTTTGCGTGTGCGCTGGCGATGGGTCTTGGGACATCAGTAGGCGGATATAAAATCATTAAAACAGTCGGCGGTAAAATCATGAAAATCCGTCCGGTCAACGGGGTAGCGGCTGACTTAACTTCAGCTTCAATCATTTTTGGCGCAACAGTCATCGCACTACCGGTTTCGACAACACATGTAATTTCTTCTGCAATTATGGGTGTTGGTGCAGCACAACGTGTCAAAGGTGTTAAATGGGGCATGGCGCGTAAAATTGTGATTACGTGGTTTATCACATTGCCAATTTCCGCATTAATGGCCGGATTATTCTACTTCTTAATTAGCCTTATTTTCTAATTTTAAAACGGCGCTCAATAATTAATATTGAGCAGCCGTTTTTTTGTTGTTTGAGATGGGGCGGGGTGGGATAGGATGGGACTTTCTAATAAAGTTACGGGTTGTTCTAATAAAACTTGGGAAGTTCTAATATAACTTGAAAATTTCTAATATATCGCGGAACTTCTAATAAAGTGCACGATTGTTCTAATATGAGCGCCCGATCTTCAAATAAACTGTATGAAAGTTCTAAAATAGCATTCAACTCTTCTAATATCAGTCATAAATGTTCTAATATACTACGCCGCACAGTCGCCACAAAAACCGTAACACGAGTTTTACACTCTCCAGATCAATTCAAATAAGTCTGGAACAGCTCATGCACATTTTCTACAGGGATAAATAATCCGACTTTCCCGTGCCCCTCACGAGTTCCTGTTGCAAACACAACACCGATTACATGTCCATTTTCATTAATGACCGGGCTACCACTATTCCCGCGATAAACAGGTGCATCCATCATAATGATATCCGGCTGAATGTCAGCGGCAGTCGTATAGCCGATAATCGTTCCTTTATTGGCAATTCCGCTAAATGCAAGCGGATTTCCGATAAAATAGACGGGCTCGTTTTTACGGAAATCGCTCGCCCGGGCAAGTGGCAGGAACGGCAAGTTTTCCACATCCACTTTTAACAGTGCCAAATCATATTCCTCATATGATTCCATAACCTCTGCTTTATAAAGCGTGTCATCCGGAAAAACAACGGTAATTGTTAACGCATCCTCAATTACATGATCATTGGTTATTATGTAGCCATTTTCTGATACTGCAAATCCTGTCCCTTTTCCTGAGTCAGTATTAATTGTGACAACAGATTGTTTATATGTTTGAATATTTTCCTGATTTGATAGTTGTGTCGATACTTTTAAAAATTCGATGGCAGGAATGGAATACACATTGAAAATTACGGCAAACGTGCTAAAAGCTAATGTTAATGCCATCAGCCATACTACTATTCGAACAAATGGTTTTTGCTTTTTCGTTTTTTTCGGCTGTGGATTTAAACGTTCTTCTCGCTCTTTTGCAAGCGCCTTTTCCTGTTCTTCCAAAACAAGTTCCAAAAATTCTTCTTCTGTCAGTTCCTCAGTATTCGTTTTCTCTGTCATTGTGTTCCCTCCGATAAGTATAAGTGTAACAAAAGTACACGAAATTTGAGACAAAAAGTGCTAGTTCAAAATTTTTTTTGGAAGTTTGTGAAATGTTTCATATTACTAAATTGAAAATACTTCGTGCAATCCATCACATACTTTACCTTGATAAAGTGGGGTTTTAAAAATGACAGCCCTTACATTTATTATCTAAAAATAATAGATTGTGTTTAAAATCACAAAAGGAACAAGCGGTAGGTAAATGCTATGAACATTGTTATATCAACGTTTTTGTCTTATATCGAGCGATTTAAATGTTTTTTTAATGCTATCGTTGACAAAGTAAAAGTTAACGGTTAACATTCGTAATTACAAAGTAATTGAAAAATTAGAAGGGGATGGTAATTATGGATTTGATGAAAAAGTCGTTTGAAATGCACGAACACTTTGGCGGGAAAATGGAAATTCGTGCAAAGGTTCCGGTACAGGATAAATATGATTTAAGTTTAGCTTATTCTCCGGGTGTTGCTGCCCCTTGTCTTGCAATTGAACAGAATCCTTCAACAGTTTATGACTATACGATGAAAGGGAATCTAGTAGCGGTTATTACAGACGGAACCGCGGTTTTAGGGTTAGGGGATATTGGTCCGGAAGCTGCCTTACCGGTAATGGAAGGGAAAGCTTTATTATTAAAGCGCTTTGCAAATGTCGACGCCGTACCTGTATGCTTAAACACTAAAGACGTTGATGAAATTGTCAACATCGTAAAAGCAATTTCACCAACCTATGGGGCAATCAATTTGGAAGATATTTCAGCGCCGCGCTGTTTTGAAATTGAAGATCGACTGCGTGCTGAATGTTCAATCCCGGTATTTCATGATGACCAGCATGGGACGGCAATTGTCGTTGGAGCAGGTTTAATCAATGCGGTGAAACTGGTGAAAAAAGATGTGGCGAAAATGAAGGTTGTTATTAACGGAGCTGGGGCTGCAGGTATTGCAATTCTCCGTATTTTAGTTCAAATGGGTTACACAAATGTCGTAATGTGTGACACGAAGGGCATTATTTATGAAGGGCGTCCTGAAGGGATGAATCCGGTAAAAGAACAGGTTGCTCATTTATCGAATCCGGAGCAATTACGCGGTACTTTGGATGATGCATTAGTAGGGGCAGATGTGTTTATCGGGGTGTCTGCAGCAAATATTTTAATGGAAAAACATATTAAATCAATGGCTATAGATCCAATTGTCTTTGCTTTGGCAAATCCAGATCCTGAAATAACGCCGGAAAATGCAAAAAAGTGGGGCGTAAAAATTATTGGTACCGGTCGTTCAGACTATAAGAATCAAGTGAATAATATGCTTGCCTTCCCTGGAATTTTCCGTGGTGCACTTGATGTAAGAGCGACAGATATCAACGAATCGATGAAGCTGGCAGCGGTTGAAGCTATTGCATCGCTTGTAACAGAAGAAGAGCTGAATGAAGATTTTATTATACCAAGCTCGATGGATGAACGTGTTGCAGGTGTAGTTGCGAAAGCAGTCGGATCCGCAGCCATCGCATCAGGAGTTTCTGAATTGTTCCAGCAAGTAGATCTAATTAATACTTCGGTAGCCATTTAAAAAGGATGTGCCTGAAAGTAAATTCAGCACATCCTCTAAAAAGAGTGAAGACAACCAATCAGTGGGAATCAAAAACCTCCACTGATTGCAGTGTCACTTAAACTGTTTGAAGCTCTGCAGTCAGTTGCTCCAATTGTGTAATTAAATCACCGATAAATGCGATTGTGTCACGCAATGGCTGTTCAGTCGTAATGTCGACACCTGCCATTTGTGCAAGTTCTACAGGTGTTTTCGTACCGCCTGCTTTTAATACATCGATCCATTGTTCAACAGCTGCTTCGTCACCGTTTAAAATACGTTGTGAAACTTGTGTTGAAATAGTTAAACCTGCAGAGTACGTATATGGATATAAGCCCATATAGTAATGCGGCTGACGCATCCAAGTCAATTCTGCACCTTCAGTTACTTCAACTGCATCTCCCCAGAATTGCTCAAGCACTTCACGTTTTAACTCATTCAGTTTCGGTGCGTTGACGCTTCCGCCTGCATCGATAATTTCGTACACTTTGCGTTGGTAAGCTGCCTCAAGTAAATGTGTTACAAAATTATGGTAGTACGTACGGCTAATGATAGTTGAGATGACCCAACGTTTAAAGCGCGCATCCGTAGAATTTTTTAATAAGTGGTTTGCCATAAGCATTTCATTCATTGTCGATGGAGCTTCAATGAAGTAAAGTGATGGTCTAGCGTTGAAAATGTTTTGCTCATCATTTGCCAAATAGAAATGACCTGCATGGCCAAGTTCATGGGCTAAAACGAATACTTCATTCATTCGGCTCGTCCATGAAATCAATACATACGGGTGCACACCATATGGGCTTGAACAGAATGCGCCAGTTGATTTTCCTGCATTTTGTGCAAAATCAATCCATCGCTCGTCAAAAGAACGATCGATCATATTCGTATAATGCTCGCCCATAATAGATAATCCGTCTTTCATATATTGGCGAGATTCTTCCACCGTAATAGTTGGCTCATATGAAGGGTCCAGCGAAATTTTAAGGTCCGCAAACGTCATTTTGTCTAACTGATGTGTTTTTTGCAGCAGTTTTGCATAGCGACGCATATGTGGTGCAAGTTCATTCATAATTAAATCAATTTGGCGGTTATACATTGAGCGGTCAACTTGCTGTGATTCTAATAATGAATCGAAGATATTGTCGTAGCCGCGAAGGTCTGCATCCGTTTTTTCAATCGCCAAGTGTGAATTATATGTTTTGGCAGTCGTATGCTGATAGTCACGTAGTTTTTTTGAAAAAGCTTCAAATGCAGCGCGACGTTTATTCGTGTCCGTTTCAAGCTCCCAATCGCCTTCAAACAAGTTGTAGCTAAGCGGGAATGATTCACCATCTACTTCAAAGTTAGGGAACTGCATATCTACCAATTTTGTCGTATTGTACAGTTCATATGGCGCGTTAAATGTTGCACCGAATGCTGCCAGCGCTTTTTCCGCCTCAGGATGTAATTGATGCGGTTTTTGTACAAGCAGTTTATCAATAAAATTAGCGTATTCCGGTTTAGCTTTTTGTGCTTCTTTTAAAACAGCTTCGTCCAATGCTAGTAAATCACTTTTAACAAAGGATAGCTTTGTAGCAAGTTTTGCTGCAAATGAACCAAAGCTTGCGGCACGCATCTGATTTTCAGTGCTCGTTTGGTCAACGCTATGTGAAAGGCTCGCATATGTGCCGATTACAACCATTTTCTCCTGAATCTTTTCCGTTGCTTCAATTGCATTAATCGCGCCTTGTACATCAGTAATTGTCCCCGCAAGCCCCTCTGCAGTTTCCTCTACAAGTTGTCTTACTTCTTCGATTGCAGCTGTGTAGGCTTGTTCTGTAGCAAATAAATCTTCCAAATTCCAAGTTTCTTCAACCGGTACATCACTACGATTCAACATTGACATAAGTAGCCTCCTAATATTACGATATTCGAAATAAATAATACCATATTTCTGAAAATTTAGGAAGTAGTGAAAATTTGGTTGACAAATATTTTTAATATTATATAGAAGACATATAGTAAAATAGAGAAGCGATGGAAATAGAGAAAGAGTGTGATGATATGCAAGAAGTTAAGGATTGTAGTCTAATACTTGAAGGCGGGACATTTCGAACAGTTTTTACAGCTGGAGTTTTGGATGCTCTAATGGAAGAACAAATAAAGATGCCGTATATTGCGGCGATTTCGGCAGGTGCCATCAACGCGGTATCCTATATGTCAAATCAGCCTGAACGAACGATGCGTGTTTTAACGACATACCGCAATGATCCGCGCTATATGGGAATGCGGAATTTTTTAAAGGAAAAAAGCCTGTTCGGATTGGATTTTGCCTATAATATTGTGCCAAATCAGCTGGATTTATTTGATTGGGATGCGTATTATAATTACCCGGGTGAGGTGGAGTTCGGGTTAACGAATGCATATACCGGAAAAGTGGAGTATAAAAGTGCGCATACGATGACAAAAACATGTGATATTTTGCAGGCAACATGTGCAATTCCTGTACTGTTCCCTGAGATTAAAATTGACAATGTTCCATATTATGATGGGGGATTATCCGATTCGATTCCAATTAAACGTGCGATTGAAAAAGGATATAATAAGCATTTACTGATTTTGACGAGGGAACCGGGCTATATAAAAAGTGCCTCAAAAACGAATCAGTGGGCGACGAAGCTTTTTCAAAAACGCTATCCAAGACTCGCGGCTGCAATGAGACATCGTGCGGATATGTATAATGAAACAATGCAATATATTGCTCAAAAAGAGATAGATCAGGAAGCGTTTATTTTTAAACCGGACCGTGCAATAAAAAGTTTTGAAAGCAAAGTCGATCAAATGAAAGCCAATTATGAGGTCGGCTATGAACAGGCACAAAAGCAAATGCCTGAGTTGAAGGCATTTTTGGGCATTATATAAAGATAAAGCATAATACTGCGATAGTTTAATATAGAATATACTTGCAAAAACGAGTGGAATTATATTAAAATAAAGCTAAGAACATTAAATTAAATAAAAAGTGCAAGACAAGGTGGAGCCATAGTCAACTATGGCACCGCCTTGTCTTTTTTGCATTGAAAGGGGAAATTTATGTTTATTTTACAAATTGTGCTAGTATTATTTGCAACAAAACTCGCCGGACATCTTGCTGCGAGAATTGGGCAACCATCTGTACTTGGAAAAATAATCGTAGGTATTATTCTAGGGCCTGCGCTGCTCGGTTGGGTTCACGATACTGAACTTTTAACCGTATTCAGTCAAATAGGTGTTTTACTGTTAATGTTTTTAGCGGGTCTTGAAACCGACCTGCAGGAAATGAATAGAAACAAAAAAGCGGCAATCTATGTTGCGTTAGGTGGTATTCTCCTGCCTATTATTTTAGGTTATGCAGGGTCGCAATATTACGGATTATCTGTAGGGGAATCCATTTTTATTGGATTATTACTTTCTGCTACATCTGTCAGTATTTCGGTACAGGCATTAAGGGAGCTTGGTTGGCTGAATAGTAAAGAAGGGTCAACATTACTTGGAGCTGCGGTATTGGATGATATTGTAGTAGTAATTTTAATCGCGATTGCGATGAGTTTCTTTGCCGGTTCAGACACGAATATCGGAGTATTAATCGGTAAGAAAGTATTATTCTTCGCTATACTGATTGTGCTTGCTAAATGGTTTATTCCACACTTTATAAGAATATTTAAGAAATTTAGAGTTACTGAATCAATATTGAGTGCGGGCTTGATTATTTGTTTTGGTTTATCATATTTTGCGGAATTTCTAGGTATCGCCGGTATTATTGGTGCTTTCTTTGCCGGGATTGCGATTGCACAAACAGAATTTAAAGATGAAATTGAGCATAAGGTTGAGCCGATTGCATATGGGATTTTTGTTCCATTCTTCTTTGTCAGTATCGGATTAGCCGTTTCATTCGATGGAATTGGAGATCAAATTGGGTTTATAATCGTATTTTCAATTATTGCGGTTGTATCCAAATTCATTGGTTCAGGGTTAGGTGCGAAATTAGCTGGTTTCAATACGAAATCATCAATGGGCGTCGGTGCTGGAATGGTCTCCCGAGGCGAGGTTGCACTAATATTAGCTGCAATGGGACTTGAAGGAGGGCTTCTTCCGGGTAATTATTATACGTCGATTATTATCGTAATTATTGTAACAACAATTGTGACACCGCCTCTGTTAAAAGCAATTTTCGGGAAGAGAATAGTCGTTTAAATTGAATGATTTAGATTAGAAAAGATAGGCGCATTTTCATGAGCCTATCTTTTCTTACGCTTTTTTTACTTTAATCCGATGGTATAGAGACATAAACAATGTAATGAAAGTTACAAAGACGGTTGCACCAATAACTGCAGCGGCTGCAATTTGTACTGCTTTTAAATCGGATTCCATTATTGCGAAAAATGCGACAACGACTGCAACAGCGGGCAGCAGCTTTGTAAGTATTACAAGCCCATTTTTATTTTCGGCTTTCCATTGGTTCCCGTATGAAGTCAGTGCAGTCCACAGTAACGGTATCGTAAGTACTGTCAGTAAAAGGGCTAAACTAAAGAAGAGTGTGTGTATGCTGCCAGTTGTTTGTACTGAAATCAACCAAGAAATGATTGTACCTGGAACAAGTGCCATCATAGCAAGTTTCAGTGGCTTTGTTTGGTTTTTATATTTTTCAATTGTTGTATGGCGATCCGTGTAAATTGGCTTCGTATCGGATGCAGCACGAAAAAGATGGATATCACCTGAGGAATCCACAAGTGACCAGCCGACATCTTTAAAGAGCTCAAAGTATTCTTCAGAATCATTATCCAGTGTACGATAATCAATACTGTATATATAATCGGCACTTTCGCCTTGCTCGAGCGTATAGCCTAAAAATGAAAATTTACGGACGTGCCAACCTTCAGATGAAAGTTTTCGCAGTTTCTCCATATCTCTTTGTTCTGAAAAGGCTAATCCACCAGACATCATATACTTCGTTTTACTCATCCTTTTTCCCCCAGTCCTTTTTCAGCTAACTGAATCATCAGCTTTCGAATTTTTAAATCTTCTGCTAAAACATTTTTGCCTTTTTGCGTCAGTAAGTACACTTTGCGCCTTGAATCGGAATCGTCGTATAAATAAATCCATTCGTTTTGTAAAAGCTTTTTTATAATCGTATACATGGAAGCCGGACCGATTGAAATAATGCCGTTTGATGTTTCTTCAATTAAATTCATAATGGCGTATCCGTGTTGAGGCGTCGTTAATGCTGCCATAATATGAAACATGGAATCGGTCAATTGTTCATTGTTTTTCACTATGTCACCTCCTGATATATCATTAAGTGATATATATGTCTAAAAACAATATATCACTTTGTGATATACATGTAAACTGAATTATCGAATAATTCAGCGAGGAAAATAAGACGCGAAAATAAAAAACCTGCTCAATTTAAAACTGAGCAGGCGAATAATTCTATTTATTGTTAAGTTTTGTAATTGTAATATTCAACCACCCAAAAATAATTGTGATGACAGGACTTAACAGACAAAAGAAAGCGAATGGTAAATAGTCAATGACAGGAACATTCAATGTTGAAGCAATGAACAGACCGCATACACTCCAAGGAACGATCGGGTTGATGACAGTACCTGCATCTTCAATTGTACGGGCCAAATTTTTCGGATGAAGTTGTAATGCTTTGAATTTTTCTTTAAACGCTTCTCCTGTTAATAACAGCGATAAATACTGCTCACCAATCGTTACATTAATACCGATTGCGGTAAAAGCGGTTCCCGTAATTACCGAACCGATTGATTTCAGCTGGTTTTGAAGCGCCTGCAGCAATGTCTGGATAATGCCGAGTGTAAAGAGCAATCCGCCCATTGAAAGGGACAGGACAATCAAAATAATCGTAAACAGCATACTGTTCATTCCACCTCGTGACAGCAATGAATCAATTGCTTCGACTCCGGTCTCCATTGAATAGCCGTTATATAAAATACTGAACAGTTCGTTCAATGGAATTGAGCTGTGGAAGTACGATAGCACAATACCTGAAATAGCACTAATCGCCAATGTAGCAAGGCTTGGCAATTTAAAAATCGTGCAGACAATCAGAACGATGAGTGGAATAACCGCATACCAATGAATTAAATTCGTCGCAAGCAGTGTTTCTTTAAAGCTTGTAATAAGCTCCGTGTCCATTTTCTGACTGCTTGGAGAAATTATAGCATAGACAATGAGTGAAATGATGAATGCAGGTATTGTAGTGTACATCATATTTCTAATATGCGTAAATAAATCGATGCCGGCAACGGTCGCAGCCAAGTTTGTCGTATCGGACAACGGGGACATTTTATCCCCAAAAAAGGCACCGGAAACAATTGCTCCTGCTGTAATTGCAAGTGAAGCATCTATAGAACTCGCAACCCCCAGCATCGCAACACCAACTGTTGCAACGGTAGTAAGCGAGCTGCCGATCGCTGTGCCGATAATGCTTGTAATAAGGAAGACAACCGCATAAAAAAAGCTCGCAGTAATGATTGAGAGACCTATATACAGTAGTGTAGGTATTGTCCCGCTTATTAACCAACTGCTGATTAAAACACCGATCAACAGAAAAATATAAACTGCGCCGATACTTGTTGAAACAGAAGCGATCATACTTTGCTCCATGATTCGGTACGGTACTTTTCGCAGAACACCATACATGAACAGGACAATTATAGCTATGAAAATCGGAATATGTGGCACACTGCCTAGTTTCATAATGCTATAGGAGATAAGTGCAATAATAAATAAAATTAAAATAAGAGCTTCAATAAAATGTGGTTTTAAATGTTGTTTTGCATTCATGATGACTAGACCTCGCTATTTAGTTTCACGCTTCAACGCGTTGAAGTACAAAAGTAAGTGTAGCATTTTATTTAAAAAAAGGGAAGGGGGTAAAATAAAAGGACATACCGGATAGTCCGGAATGTCCCTGTAATAGTTGATGAAAGGCATTTAGAAATTGAAATTATTCAGCAAGCATAATCTTTTCTAAATGTAATGGTTCAATATATGTATCGCCTTTGTATGCACGCATATTACCGCCTGAAATTTCATCAATGAGTAAAATTTCGCCTGTTTTTGCATCGCGGCCAAATTCCAATTTAATATCATAAAGCGTTAATCCTTTTTTCTCTAACTCTGCGGCAACGAACTTTGAAATTTCGATTGTGCGTTGTTTCAAAATTGCATATTCCTCATGAGTTAAAATACCAAGCATTGAAAGCGCATCTTCTGAAATAGGAGGATCCAGGCGTTCATCATCCTTAATCGTTACTTCAACAAATGAATCCAAATCCTGACCTTCTGTTGCATAAGCACCATAGCGGCGTAAAAAAGATCCGACTGCTTTAAAACGGCAAATAACTTCCAAACCTTTACCGAAAACAGTTGCTGGTTTAACCGTCATTGTCGCTTCATCAAAATTTGCCTCAACATAATGTGTCGGTACATTTAATGCGTTTAATTTAGAATAAAAGAAAGAAGTTAGTTTCAATCCGGCAAGGCCAGCACCATCAATTGTTAAACCGACTGTGTTTGCACCTGGATCAAAAACCCCGTTTTCTCCAGTTACGTCATCTTTAAATTTCAGTAAATATAGTTCGTTTTCAAGTTTAAATACATCTTTTGTTTTACCTGTATACATTAATTCCATGTGAGATACCTCCAAAAGTAATTTCAAATTTATTATAACACGAATAATTTTATGATAATAATATAAAAATGTTCGTATTTTGAAGAAAGACGTCTAACCTTTAATATGTTATGCCCTTTGTTACCAGTGTAATGGTAACATTTGTTATACTAATTTTAGACAAGGAGTGATTTAGATGCTAAAAACGTATAATAATATTGTTGTAGCAATAGACTTTTCAGAAAAAGCAAAAATTGCTTTTGAACGCGGTATGAACGTTGCTCGATTGACGGATGCGACATTGAATTTAGTGAGTGTAATTGATACACATTCATTCGGATCAGTGGAAGCATATGATTTAAAGTATGCAAAAGCTCTAAAGGAAAAAACTTACGATCAGTTAAAGGAATACAAGGTTATCGCTGAACAGGCCGGCGTTAAAAATGTACAAGTATCCGTAGAAGAAGGGTCGCCGAAAGCAGTATTGACGAACTTGACAGAAGCCGATTTAATCATTATCGGAGCAACTGGTTTAAACCGTGCGGAACGCTTCCTGCTCGGTTCAGTATCGGAGAATGTTGTTCGCAGCGCCAATTGTGATGTTCTCGTAGTACGTTAAAAAAATAAACCCGCAATGCTCCTTATTCGAAGGAAATTGCGGGTTTTGTTAATTAATATACGCCTTCTACAAGCATACCGTTCGCAACTTTAATGAAACCGGCAATGTTAGAGCCGACAACTAAATTGCCTTCATAGCCATATTTCTTCGCTGCATCCGAACTTTCTTTGAAAATTGATTTCATAATACCGTGAAGTTTTTCATCAACTTCTTGGAAAGACCAGTAGTTACGGCCGGAATTTTGAGCCATTTCAAGTGCAGATACGGCAACACCGCCTGCATTTGCTGCTTTACCAGGGCCAAATAATACATCGCTTGCTAAAAACTCATTGATTGCATCTAAATTCGATGGCATATTTGCACCCTCTGCAACAACTTTTACGCCATTAGCAATTAAAGTCCGGGCCTGTTCACCGTTAATTTCATTTTGAGTTGCACATGGAAGAGCGATATCACATGGAATTGTCCAGATACCGTCACAGCCTTCTGTATAAAGCGCATTTGGACGATAATTTACATATTCTTTAATACGCTTCCCTTCAACTTCTTTTAACTGTTTAACAATCTTTAAATCAATGCCTTCCGGATCGTAAATGTAACCTGCAGAATCGGAGCAGGCAACTACTTTTGCTCCAAAATGCTGAGCTTTTTCAATTGCATAAATTGCTACATTACCAGATCCTGAAACGACTACCGTTTTTTCGTTAATTGAAAGTTTTGCGTCACGCAACATTTCTTCTACAAAGTATACTAAACCGTATCCTGTTGCTTCTGTACGCGCCAGTGAACCGCCGTAGCCAGGTTTTTTACCTGTTAATACACCTGCTTCATATGCACCTCGGATTCGCTTATATTGACCCCATAAAAAGCCGACTTCACGTGAACCTACACCAATATCTCCGGCCGGAACATCGACATCCGGACCGACATAACGGTATAATTCTGTCATGAATGCTTGGCAGAAGCGCATAATTTCTGCATTTGATTTACCTTTTGGATTAAAGTCGGAACCGCCTTTACCGCCGCCGATCGGTTGACCAGTTAAAGCGTTTTTGAAAATTTGTTCAAAGGCTAAAAATTTCATAATTGATTCGTTTACAGTAGGATGGAAGCGTAAACCACCTTTATATGGCCCGATAACGTTATTATATTGAACACGGTACCCACGGTTTACTTGAACTTGGTTTTGATCATCTTGCCAAGCTACACGGAAAGAGATGATTCTGTCCGGCTCAACGATACGTTCTAAAATATTATGTTGAATGTATTCAGGATGTTGTTCGAATACAGGCACTAAAGAAATGAAAATTTCTTCCGCTGCTTGTAAGAATTCTGACTGATGTACGTTCTTAGTTTTTAATTTTTCAAACACTCCATCAACATATTGCTGTGCGTTGCTCGTTGTTGTCATTGTCGTCATGTTAATACCCCCAAATGGATTAATACGTATACATTAGTATGAATTATCTAACAATTCAATTATATTTTATGTAACACCACTGTGTGAAATCGATGTTAAAAAAGAGAAAACGTTTTCAAGTATTATATCGATATAATAATTTGGAGTTGCTTTTGGAAAGGATGATGAACTATTTTACAACTATTAATTGATGCAGATGCATGCCCGGTTGTTGATTTAGCGCTGTTTATTTCATCTCGTTATGAGATAAGACCAATCTTGTTCTGCGATACATCACATCGAATCGAACGAGAAGGTGCAAAAACAATTATTGTCGACAAGGGACCAGATTCAGTTGATTTTAAGCTTCTAAGTGTCTTAAAGCGAGGAGATATTGTCATAACAGGTGATTATGGCCTTGCCGCAATGTGTATAGCAAAAGGTGGAATTGTGGTCAATCATAACGGGAAAGAACTGACGTCTGACAACATAGATCAACTGTTGGCTTTTCGATTTGAAAGTGCGAAAATAAGACGTGCAGGGGGTCGTACGAAAGGTCCCAAAAAGCGCACGGAAGAAAATAATTTGGCTTTTGAAACGAAATTTCGACAAATTTGTGAACGTGCGATTTTTGAGAAGGAGGAATCATAAATGAATCAGCAAATCTTAAATTTAGATGAATTAAAAGAGCGCTTTCCGTTAATTGAAAAGCTGCACTCTGAACAATATGTATTTTGGGAAAATGAAAATATAGCTAAAGAAAGGCAAGTATCTGACCGAGTGACACCTGATATGATTCAAGACGCAGAAAATAGATTGAAGCGTTTTTCTTCTTATATAAAGGTCGCATTTCCAATCACGAAATTTTCAGACGGCATTATTGAATCGGAATTAAGAGAAATTGCTGCGATGAAAAAACTTATAGAAGGGCGTCGCGGTTTTAATATTCCCGGCAAATTAATGCTTAAATGTGATCATGCATTACCGATCGCCGGTTCGATTAAAGCGCGTGGCGGTATATACGAAGTGTTAAGCCATGCTGAAAAGCTGGCAATCGATGCAGGTTTGATAACAGAACAAGATGATTATGCAAAATTCCATAGTGAAGAATTCAGGGAGTTTTTTAGCAAGTATAAAATAGCCGTCGGGTCAACGGGGAATTTGGGTCTGAGTATCGGTATTATTAGCGCACAGCTCGGTTTCCAGGTGACTGTGCATATGTCGATTGAGGCAAAAGAGTGGAAAAAAGAACTGTTGCGTGAAAAAGGGGTGGAAGTAATCGAATACGAATCCGATTACACTTCTGCCGTGGAAAACGGCCGCCAAGTAGCAGAAGAAGATCCTGCTTGTCACTTCGTTGATGATGAGAATTCAATCGATCTGTTTCTGGGATACTCGGTAGCGGGATCTCGCCTGAAAGACCAGCTTCAGCAAGCGAAAATTAAAGTCGATGCGAAACACCCGTTATTTGTTTATTTGCCTTGTGGGGTTGGGGGAGCGCCCGGAGGAATTGCCTACTCATTAAAACAAATATACGGCGAACATATTCATATTTTCTTTGCAGAACCATTTGCATCACCATGTATGCTTCTAGGCTTGATGACAGGCATGCATGACAAAATCAGTGTGAATGATATTGGTTTGTCCAACAAGACAGAAGCTGACGGATTGGCGGTAGGGCGTCCTTCAAGATTTGTCGGAACATTGATGGAATCCGTAATTAGCGGATGTTATACTGTGGATGACAGCTTTTTATTTAGAAGTTTAAAAGGTATGTTTGAGACGGAAAACATTTTTATGGAACCTTCAGCACATGCAGGTGTGTATGGTCCGATTGAATTAATGATGCAGGGGACTTCGTACATTCAAAAGCATGGGCTTACAGACAAAATGGAAAACGCCACACATATTATTTGGTCAACAGGCGGCGATCTAGTGCCTGAAGAATTAAGACAGCAATATTTACAATCAGAGATATAGAAGGGAAGTCGCTTGTGTTAATTGTAGTAGTCATCATTGCATTTTTTGGAGCAGGTTTACTCGATTTAAACTTACGCAAAAAATATAACATCCCAAAAAACGAGAAATTTATGGATCAGTATGTGGGGATTTGGCATTTCGTCTTGGAAGTCCTCCTATGCCTCATGTTTTTATCGTATGTAACTATTAATCAATTTGACGAAAAAACATTATATTCAGTATTGTTTGCGTTCATTATGATTTTATTTATAATCCGTGGGCTATTGGAGTTTTGGTTTAGAAAAGAAAAGCGTCGTCATATAATTTCATTTACTTATGTAGTGCTTTGTGCAATTTGCAGTATCGCAATTGCCATTATTATGTAAGAAAGAAGTGTGTTGTGGGGTATCCCTCAACACACTTCTTTTTAGTCTACCTGGATTTCTTCTACTGTTGCTTCAACTTCTGAGCGGGACATTTTTTCTCGTCCTTCTCTCATCGCCTGTAATGTTTTATGAGCCAATGCTAAAGGCAGTCTGCAGAACAGTTTGATTGAACGCTTATCTAAATCCTTCATGTAAAGGTCAGCCTTAGCCAAGTTTTCCTCGGCATAAGCAAATAGTTCAGCCCGCGTCCAGCCATCCGGAACGAAGCTTACACCGCGCTCATCCAAATCTTCCTGCTCATTTCGTAAAATGTTTACTGCCTGTAAGCCTCGACCATAGCCAATTGCCAGCTCGCGGTCCGTTTTCGTACCGGCGCTCCATTCCCAAAGCTCCGAAAGCATGACACCGACTAAACCAGCCACATAATATGTATAGTCGTCCAAGTCTTCTTTCGTATGCACCTGCCAGTTTGCAAGTGCCCATTTTGCCATTCCTTCTGCCATTTCGCTCGTAGCAGAAG